>NZ_CP073754.1:1530687-1836825 GCF_018734325.1 Methylomonas paludis
GCCACCACCATACGGTCGCCGAATAATTGCGAAGCCAGCTTGATATAAGGTGTTTCCCCGCAACCCACGCAAGCGCCGGAAAACTCGAATAAAGGTTGCAGCACCATCGCGCCCTTGATGGTGCTGGTTTTCAACAAGCGCCGTTCATATTCCGGCAGATTTAAAAAATACTGCCAGTTCTGGCTTTCCGTTTCCCGCAATACGGCTTGCGGCTGCATATTCAAAGCCTTGCGGCTGGCATTGGATTTATCCCGGATCGGGCAAATATCCACACACAAACCGCAACCGGTGCAATCCTCTGGCGCAACCTGATAACTGATGGACAAGCCGGCCGGAAAATCCTTGCCCAGCATGGCGGCATGTTTAAATTCCGCCGGTGCATCAGTCAACAGGTCGGTGCTGTAGATTTTGCTGCGGATGGCCGCATGCGGACAGACCATAGGACATTTGCCGCACTGAGTGCATAAATCGGTTTCCCAGACCGGAATTTCCAGCGCCAGATTGCGTTTTTCGTAAGCCGCGGTGCCGGTAGGGAAGGTGCCGTCCACCGGCATGGCACTGACCGGCAGCAAATCGCCGCGCCCGGCAATAATCTCGGCGGTAACGCGTCTGATAAACTCCGGCGCATTGGCCGCCACCGGGTTATGGATGTGGCGGTTACCGCTAGGCACGCCCAGCGGTACGGCTTGCAAGCCGGCCAGGGTGGCATCGATGGCCTTGAAATTAAGCTCCACCATGCGTGCGCCTTTTTTGCTATAGGTTTTTTCCACCGCCTGCTTGATGGCGGCAATAGCCTGTTGTTGCGGCATTACCCCGGAAATCGCAAAAAAACAGGTCTGCATAATGGTATTAATACGCTTGCCCATGCCGCATTGCCCCGCAACTGCATAAGCATCAATCACATAAAAACGAATTTGCTTGGCCTGCATTTGCGCCTGCATGGTGGCCGGCAGGCTGGCCCACACCTGATCGGCAGGCACTGGGGTATTTAACAAGAACACCGCATTATCAGCGGCGTTGACCAGCATATCGTAGCGTTCCAGAAAAATGGTTTGATGGCAGCCGATAAAGTTGGCATCGTTTTCAGCAATCAGATAACTGGATAAAATCGGTTCCGGGCCAAAGCGTAAATGTGAAACCGTAATTGCTCCGGATTTTTTGGAATCGTAAACAAAATAACCCTGGGTATAAAAGTCACTGGCGGTACCGATAATTTTGATGGTGTTTTTATTGGCACTCACCGTACCGTCGCTGCCCAAGCCGTAAAACATGGCCTGAAAATTATGCCGGCCAGTGTCGGTGCGGAAGCCGGCATCCCAAACCAGGCTGTTATGCGTGACATCGTCAATGATGCCCACGCTGAACTGATTGGGTGGCTGCTCCAGTTGCAAGGCTTCGAATACCGCTTTCACCATGCCGGGGGTAAATTCCTTGGATGACAGCCCATAACGGCCACCGACGATTTTGGGTAACTGGCTGAATTTGGGCTTGGCGCCGCTGAAATCCTGTACTACTGCCGTTAATACATCTTTATATAAAGGCTCACCATCGGCACCGGGTTCCTTGGTTCTGTCCAGTACCGCAATTTTCCGGCAGCTGGCCGGTAAAGCCGCTAGCAGACGTTCAGCGGCAAAAGGCCGGAATAAACGCACTTTCAGCACCCCCACCGACTGGTTTTGCTGGTTTAGAAACGCTACGGTTTCTTCTACGGTATTGGCTGCCGAACCCATGATCACGATCACCCGTTGCGCATCTGCTGCGCCCACATATTCAAACAACCGGTAACGACGTCCGGTCAGTTCGGCAAAGTGTTGCATGGCGGCTTGCAGGATGTCCGGCAAGGCCTGGTAATAAATATTGACTGCCTCGCGGCCCTGAAAATACACATCGGGATTTTGAGCGGTGCCGCGCAACACCGGCTGATCCGGGGTCAGGCCGCGTTGACGATGGGCCTGCAGCCATTCATCCTTGATCAGAGCGCTAAGCACACTATCGTCAAACACGGAAATTTTGGCAATTTCATGCGAGGTGCGAAAGCCGTCAAAAAAATGCATAAACGGAATCCGGCTTTCCAGGCTGGCAGCCTGGGCCAGCAGGGCAAAATCCAGGGCTTCCTGGGGCGAATTGGCGCACAACATGGCAAAACCGGTCATGCGTGCCGCCATCACATCGCTGTGATCGCCAAAAATTGATAGGCCCTGACAAGCCAAAGCGCGGGCAGCGATATGAAACACCGTGGCAGTCAGTTCGCCGGCGATTTTGTACATATTGGGCAGCATCAACAGCAAGCCCTGTGAGGCGGTAAAGGTGGTGGCTAATGCGCCGGCCTGCAAAGCCCCGTGTATGGTGCCCGCCGCCCCGCCTTCGCTTTGCAGCTCAATCACTTGCGGTACCGCCCCCCACAAATTGCGCTGACCATGCGCAGACCATTCATCGGCCCATTCCCCCATAGCCGAAGACGGAGTAATCGGATAAATGGCAATCACTTCATTCAGCTTATGGGCAATCGTTGCCGCAGCCTGATTGCCGTCTATGATAAGAGTCGTCTGGTTTGGCATAGAGCACCTGTATATATAAAAAGAGGAAGCCTAAAGCTTGGCGGCCATAATAAGGGTATTAGCATCGATTCGGCAGCCCTGGCGCAGCATAGTTCCAACATCGGACAAAACCAATTGCTCCCATGTCCATCATATTAAGCTTAGTAGCGCATCGCTATACTGATATAAATCAAAGATTCAGTTAACTTTTCTGCTTCTACTGCATCGACACAAACAGTATAAGTTGCCGTCCTGTTTCAAAATAAACACATTAACGCATTTATATGTCAATAAGCCATTGAAACATAATAAATATTGTGGTGGCCCGAATAATGCATTACGCCTTGTGCTTGTACTTGATAGTTTTCAGGAACAGGGATTATTGGCGGCTGGGTAGGTTGACCAATAGGCTTATTGCTTGGATTAAGCGCCATCAAATGGTTTGCGTAAGTCCTGACAATCAATTTTAAATCGGGGGAAATTATGAAGATAGAAAGTAATGCCGCAGTTCGTAAAACCGGCTTGATGGTGGGTGCTGTCCTGCTGCTTGGTTATGGCCAAACCTCACAAGCTGTCAAACCGCCGCCGCCACTACCAACTGAAGATACTCTGCTGGTTTGGGCTGGCGATAAGCTGCATAAAGCACCGGATTTTCTCAGCGTGATAGATCTCAACGCCAGCTCCGCGACTTACGGCAAAGTATTACGTACTGTCCCTTTACCTTCTGCTGTATTACCCACCTCGGCCAATGCGCCTTGGGCTAATCTTACTGATAAAAACGGCAACCTTTATGGTGGTGCTATTGGTAACGAACCGCATCATGTGGGCTTATCTGCCGATAAAAAAACCTTTGTCGGCGGCGGTTTGTTAAGCGTGTTAAATGGTCAAAACCAAAGCTTTTTCTTTGATGTGACTAATCCGCGCCAGCCCAGCTTTATTTCTGCCGAAGGCGCACAAGTTGACGGCAGCTTGACTTATGCTTCTATCGCCGACGAATACGAGCCAGTCAGTAATGGTCATTTCCTGGCAACTTTTATGGGCAGTTGGGATGGTAACGCCCCTGGCCGTTTGATTGAATACGATACCCATCATCATGTGGTCGGGGTCTGGCCGGATAAACTCGATGCCAACATCCCGGCCGGCTTTAATCCGCATGGTATTTCATTTGATGAAAGCCGCAATTTGCTGGTCACCAGCGACTTTATCTGCCCCATACATACCATTCTGGGCCATAGTCATGACGGCGGCAACAGCGATTTATTCCGTGGTAGCGTGCGTTATTGGAACTTCGATACCCGGCAAATTAAACAGACCATTCCGGTCGGTGACGGCAAGGCCGGCACGATTGCGGTGGAATTGATCCCACGTGACAGTAAAGAACGGGCTTTTGCCAGCGGTGTGATAGACGGCAAACTGTATCTGATCGACCCAAATGCCGATAGCGGCAAAGGCAGTGCCACACCCGTATTTGATTTTAATACGCATCCCGGCTTTGTTGAAGCAGATGGCACACCACCCTGGCCGCATCTGATCCGGATTAATAAAATCGGTACCCGCTTATTTATCACCCTGAATTATCAAGGCCAACATGGCCGGGTTGCCCAATTCAATATCGAAAACCCAACAGCCCCCAAATTGCTGGGTGTGGTGAATCTGGGTGTTGGTTCCGGACCGCACTTTCTGGAATTGAGTAACGATGAGAAGCGTTTGGTGGTATCCGATTATTTTCTGGATGAAAACCTGGGGGTGGATGCTGCACCTATCGGTATCGTGGGCGTAGAAGGTGATCATAAGGTGCATGTTCTTAATGTCACCCCTAACAATCTGCAACTGGATAGCAAATTCAAGCTGGATTTCAGTAGTGATATTGTCAATATTCCCGGTTATGGCGGTGCATATCCTGTTAATGGCCGACCACATGGCTTTGCCTTGATCAACAGCAAAAAATAGGCGGTCTTTCGTTTGGCATTGTTACCGCTGGCACTGGGCCAAACTCAGTGTGGGCGGTAGCCGGTTCGGCAGGTGTAACCAGCAGTCATTTATTAATAGGAGCATGTTATGAAATTATCCAAGCGCATATTCAACACTGTATTAACCATAGGCCTACTCAGCCTCAGTAGCGGCGCTTCCGCCAGCTTTATTGGCGATATCATTGCCGGGTACGACTATAGTCAGGAAAACAGCTATTTTACAGTCCAGAATACCAGTGGCTTTGATTTGACCAATATTGTGTTTACCGCTAGCGATGGTGCCTCATTTTCCGGTACCTGGCATTTTGGTAATGTTTTGGCCGGTGGCTCATCCACTCAATATTTCGCTGATACCGGCAATGCCTTTCAAGTCGACTTTGATGATAGCTATAGTGGCGGTGGCGATATTAAATATCTGCTGACAGCTTCATGGGACGGGCATACCCTATACAGCAGTTTTAGCGCTAATGACAATTACACCGGTGGCTTTTTGGGCTTTCTGGGTAACGACATCTACGGCGCGGAATACGATGTCAGTCTTTCTGGTGTAGCTGCGGTGTTGGCAGTGCCGGAAGCCGAGCAATACGCATTGCTGCTGCTGGGCTTGCCCATGATAGCGGTTGCGGCTAAGCGTAAATCTGCTTAGAAAACCGCTTATATTTTCTGGTAGGTAAAAACCGCCCACCTGGGCGGTTTTTTTTGAGTTTTTGTATTAGACGCAGTAATGTCGAATCGTGCCTGTTAGCAGTCGATCAATTTTAGTTTGACGGGTACGGTGGGGCGCTGAACGCAGTGAATGCGCATCAATTGCGAACCATGCGCCTGCAGATTAGGTACATCCAGGGCTATGTCTATTTGGAGCAGGCCGCCGATGTTGGCCGCTGTAAAGCTGATGCTGTCTGGCCTAAGGCTTGGCGTTATCAAAATAACATTAAAAGTAATTACATTGTCATTTGAAAACGCCAGATAAGCGTAGTATTATCTGTGCAAGTTTTTCGATGCCGGATGGTGCGGGTGCCGATATTCCTATTAATTTTAGAATCTTAGCTTTATAGCTAAAATAGCCACTCTGCCCATGTTCTGTCATCAGGCCAAATTCGACTTAAGAGAAAATTTATGAGCTTCAAAAATCGCATTAAATTACAGCCTAGCGTCCCAACCTTAATACTAACAGGCATGCTGATGCCGGCAGGTGCGGCTTTGGCGGACAGCACCGACGCCAGTTTGAACGGCTATTCGGGTATAGCCTCTATTTTTCAGGCCGGTTCATCGGCTGTAGACTCCACCTCGAGCGGGCTTGACGGCAGCACTACCGATACTTCCACCACCAGCACAGATACTACTGGTACTGGCGGGGATACCAGTGGCGGCACCGATACCAGCGGTAGCCTGACTGGCGGTTTGGTCATTGATCCAATTCCTGTCGATCCTATTTATCCTATCGATGGCGGCTATATACCCAATAATTACAGCTACCAATATACCATTGCCAGTAATAGCCTGGGCGATAGCATAGGTAGTTCCAACAGTTTCCAGGATGTTATTGCAGCAGATGGCAGTGATACCTACACCTTTAGCCAAAGCAGTTATTTCCAGGCCAGTGATGCCAGTGCAGCCCCTGTCATTCTGGCAGATCCCAATGACGACGGCAGCGGCGTAATTGCCACTTATGCCACCGGCATTAGCGATAATGATGTGGTGGTCGGTTGGGATGTGTTGGGTGATGGTAACCAAAGTATCTTTGAATACAATGTCGCCAGCAATACCTATGTCGATTTAGCGGCACCGCTCAGCGGCGACTTTATCGGTGCCAGCAGTTTCCAGGCTGACGGTGTCAGCAGTAATGGCGAATTCATCATCGGCCAATTTACCAATGCCGGCAATAACACCGAAGGCTTTGTTTATGACACCGTTACCGGTACTTGGACCGTGATTAATGAGACAGCGGATGTTACCGGTTACGACCCGCTCACCAACCCTTATGAATTTACCTCAACCAGCAGTGTGGACAGCAACGGCAATGTCACCGGCTGGTATCAGGATGCCAACGGCAATTCCCATGAATATGTGTTTAATGCTTTAACCGGCGAATTTATTAATAATAATTTGGATGACCCGTCAAACTCTTTGTCAAGTGGTGGCGTAATCAGCGTGGGTGGTTCGGGGCCTGTGGTCTATTATCCGATTTACCAGACCTTGGTTGACGGTGTTAGCACACCATTAACCACAGCCGGAATCAGCCTGGCCCCAGCCGCTGCCGTGCCGCTGCCGGGTGCCTTTTGGCTGATGGCTTCGGCTGTTGCCGGCATTGGTTGGAGCGGTCGCCGCAAAGCAGCCAGGCACCAAGCTTAACTATTATTCACTCTATAGAAAAGCTGGCGCGCCCCTCGATGCCACTTGTTGCATCGAGGGGCGCGTTGCGTAGCCTTTTCAAAGCCGGGAATAGTCAGGCATGATTATCATGGCTTAGGGTGGATTGCCAGTCCTGTCACCAAGCTTTTTCCAAGCCCATCTGTCCAAACCCATCGGGCGCATATTCTGTACCCAAGCGCTAATCGGACTGAATACACAATAAATTGATTTGCAAAAACATTAGCTTCTTTTATAATGGAGAGCTGTTTGGAGTTTTCTGCTCCAAATCCTTGCTTCACTGCCTAAGGGTGGGAAGCTTATTTAAACCGTAAGGAGAAATCATGCGACATTATGAAATCGTCTTCCTGGTACACCCTGATCAAAGCGCTCAGGTTCCTGCCATGATAGAACGTTACAAAGCCACTGTTGAAGATGCGGGCGGCGTTATCCACCGTCTGGAAGATTGGGGCCGTAGACATCTGGCTTATCCGATCAAAAAAATCCATAAAGCCCATTATGTGTTGATTAATATCGAAGTCGATAAAAACACGCTGGAAGAGCTGGAAAGCGGTTTCCGTTTTAACGATGCGATTCTGCGCAGCCTGACTCTGGTACAAAAAGCGGCGGTTACTACGCCTTCTGCTATCGCTTTAAGCGGCAATGACGGCCAAAAAGCCTCCAGCCGTGTTAAAGAAGAAGTTGAAGAAGAAGCCGAAGCAGAAGTAGTTGACGATGCAGAAGTCGAAATAACTGCTGAAGTAGCCCCAGAATAATCAACATTGAAACGAGAAAACTTTATGGCACGTAATAATATCAGACGTAAGAAAGGTTGCCGCTTTAGCGGTGAAGACGCCATCGTGATCGATTATAAAGATCTGGATTTATTGAGCGAATACATTACCGAGACCGGCAAAATTATCCCTAGCCGGATTACCGGTACCAGTGCAAAGTACCAAAGACAGTTGACTTCAGCCATAAAACAAGCCCGTTTTATTGCTTTGCTGCCTTTCTGCGACGCACATAAATAAATAACAGCTGATCGGAGCAAAAGGCGTGCAGTTTCTGGCAACCTTTATCATGAAAGGACGGATGCAGGCCATGATGGTCGCATCCACGCTGGCATTACTGTCTTTGCTTTTTCCGCCGGTCAGTATCGTAAGTTCGGCCACAGTGGCGTTGGTGACACTGCGGCTGGGTGCAAAAGCCGGATTCTATGTGCTGTTATGCAGCGGAGCGGCGGCAGCGGTACTAAGTACCCTGATCCTGGGCGGATATCAATTTGCCCTGGTTTACGGCTTGGTATTGTGGCTGCCGGTGTGGCTGATAGCCATCATATTGCGGGTGGGCAGGAAACTGGTAGTTACCCTGGAACTTGCTGTACTGTTGGGTATGGCCGCCGTTCTGGGGTTTTACAGTTTACAGGACGATCCAGTGCAGTTCTGGGGCGGTCTATTGATGGCGATGATGCGGCCTATGCTGGACAGTCAGCCGGATGTATCGCCAGAGATGGTGCAGCATTCTGCGGATATGTTTGCCCATGTCATGACAGGTGCGGTAGCGGCCGGCAGTGTGTTTGGACTGTTGTTTGGCGTATTTTTAGCCAGATGGTGGCAGGCCAATCTCTACAATCCCGGTGGTTTTCGCATTGAGTATTTGGCATTGCGCGGGCATCGTTCCTTGGCGGTATTCGCCTTGCTGCTATTGGCAGTGGCAAATCTGGGCTCTGGGCAAATTGCGGATATAGCCTGGAATCTGCTGATCGTGCTGTTGGTGTTATACACCTTTATCGGTTGTGCGGTATTACATAGCCTGTTTGCCAATGGCCGTAACAGCCGGTTGTGGCTGAGTGTTTTTTATATCACTCTAGTGGCTATCCCGCATGTCATGCTGCTGGTGGCCGTGTGCGGACTGGTCGATACCTGGCTGGACTTACGAAATAAATTCAAACCAAGTGGGGCGTAAGCTCCCGATTTTTCGGCAAAATGTCGATATAAGAGGTATGTAAAGATGGAAGTTATTCTTCTTGAGAAAACGGCAAACCTGGGTAACCTGGGTGACAAGGTAACCATTAAGGCCGGTTACGGTAGAAATTTTTTGATTCCACAAGGCAAAGCTGTCCCAGCTACCCCGAAAAAAATCAGAGAATTTGAAGAGCGCCGCGCCGAACTGGAAAAGCAAGCTGCCGAAAATCTGGCTGCTGCCGGGGCCCGTGGCGAAGCACTGTCTAAGCTGACTATCGTTATCAACCACAAAACCGGTGACGAAGGTCGCCTGTTTGGTTCAGTCGGTACCCAAAACATCGCTGATGCCATCACTGCTGCCGGCATCGCCGTTGCCAAGCACGAAGTGCGTCTGCCTAAAGGCGTGATTCGTCACGTGGGTACTTATGACATCGATATCAATCTGCATACCGATGTAGTAGTCACTCTGCCGATTAAAGTCGCCGCCGAGTAACGCTGCCATTATCGTAAGCTGCGCTGCAAGCTTCCGCCACCTATCAGGTGGCGGAAGCTTAATGCCCGTGCTTACCATGATATTTTACCGGCTATCTATGCACAACGGTGTAACTACCGGAATCTGCAGCACAGCGGTATTGCCAGCTTATCTACACAGAAGTGCCTTTCTGCAATGTTTGCAGTGGGGTGTTTTTTGTCGTTGCCCCAACGCATGCCTACCTCATTGGGTGTCAATAGGCGCAGCCCTATTGCGGCGGATGTAAGCCATCCACTGACAATATTTTTCAAAAAAACCAATCACTTAACCTAAGGGCTGAGCTTTTTTCCGCTTCTGCACGGTTCCTGGAAAAGCTTTGTTTAATCAGCCGTCAACCCGGTAGGATGTGGTGAGGAACGAACCGCATCATATAGTCATATTAGTTACCACCAATCATCAATTCCGGTTAAGCCTAGGCCAAATATCGAGATAAAATCCATCTTTAACAAAGCCAAAGCGGGAATATTGCTAGTAAGCCGTATTTTTGTTAATCAATGTTTAATGGGATGCCAATGAATATGATCGTGGTGGACATATATTCAAGGTACTGCTGATACTTCAGGTTCTGCCATATTGATGCTGACTATAAAAACAGATTGAGCTAGGTATATAAATTCTTCGGTAATTGTTAAGTCAGTGAGTCGCTATTTTTGCGAAAGCTTGTTTAGGGGCATCCCAGCCCCAACAAGCGGCAAAAATTACGCGACCGCTAATGCCTCCGGCGGCCCCGATTCGTCCTCCTCACCTCGTTCCGACCCAACAAGGGGATCGGAACTTCGGCTCCAAGTGACTTGACGGCGTTTCGCGATGCCTTGCAGGTTTTCTCCGCTTCGCTTCGAAAACCCGCCCGGCGCTACGCCTATCGGGGACTAAAAATCTTCGCTCCACTTACGTTCCGCTTCCAAGATTTTCAGCGGTTGTTGCTTATTTCAGGCATGATGCGGTTCGTTCCTCACCACATCCTACTGGCTGTCACTGCCAATATCTTATTTTTGCCTGGCCGGTTTTGCCATTTTTGGCAAAACTGCTTGGACTATCCCTGACAGCAATCTGGCAGCAGCCAAGCGGATTACTTTAAATCAAAAAATAGCAATATTTTTCATATAGTTAAAAGTGATCCCGCTTACTCATTTCATTAAAAAATTTCTGGCATGCTAAATGCTTTACATAAGTTATAACGACCCGATAACAAAACACACGCTGTTTTCCGGGCCTTAACCGAATACAAAACTTACTGATCTGGAATTATTTATGAAACGCAACTTATCTGTCATGATGCTGGGACTGCGCGGTTTGCCTAATGTACAAGGTGGCATCGAAGCCCATGTGCAAAATCTGGCGACTTATCTGCAGGATCGCGATTGTCAGGTGGATGTGATCGTTCGTGCCCCTTACCAACCGGTTGAATATCGCAAACAATGGAACGGTATCCGTATCCACAGCTTGTGGTCACCGGTTTCCAAATCACTGGAAGCCATTACTCACACTGCAGTGGGTGTGTTATACGCCGCCGTTAAACGCCCAGACATTCTGCACATTCATGCCGTTGGCCCTTCTTTGATGGTGCCTATGGCGCGTATGCTGGGCCTGAAAGTGGTCGTAACTCACCACGGTCAGGATTATGATCGCCAAAAATGGGGCAGAATGGCTAAATTCATGCTGAAAACCGGCGAGTATTGCGGTATGAAAATGGCTAATGGCCGCATCGTGATTTCTGAAGTCTTACAAAATCTGGTACAAGACAAATATGCCAAAAACTCAACGCTGATTCCTAATGGCGTCGTCATGCCGGCTTTGACCGACAGCGCTGCCACGCTGGAAAAATTTGGTTTGACTGCCGGCAAATATATTTTGACTGTCAGCCGTCTGGTGCCGGAAAAACGTCATCTGGACTTGATCGAAGCCTTTAAACAAGGCCGCCTGCCAGGCTGGAAACTGGCTATCGTCGGTGGTTCTGATCATCCCGATGCGTATACCGATGCGGTACATGCGGCAGCCGCCGGCCACGAAGATGTGGTCATGACCGGTTTTCAAAGTGGAGTCGCTTTAAAAGAACTGTTTACCCATGCCGGCATGTTCGTACTGCCTTCTTCTCATGAAGGTCTGCCGATTGCAATGCTGGAAGCCCTGTCTTTTGGTTTGCCGGTCATTGCCAGCGACATTCCTGCCAACCTGGAAGTAGGCATAGCCGATGACCATTATTTTGCACTGGGCAATATTGCCGCTTTGACCGAACGCCTGGAAGCCTTTGCCGGCAAAGCACAAGATAGCGCAGCAAAAACCGAATTACGTGCCTGGGTTGATCAAAAATACAACTGGAATGATATTGCGGCAAAAACTCTGGACGTTTATGAAGCCGTAGCCGGTAAAAAAGCCGGCCGCACCCTGGCAATGCCTGGTCGTCAAATCGAAAGCCAATATCAAGGTTTGATGGCGTAAGAAAAATGGGCAGACTTTGCCCATAGATTAAAAACACTCTGACTATGCTACGCCGGCCCGACTTTGTTGGGCCGGCGTTTTTTTTGACATTAATATCACGTTGCATATCCGAACCGTAACGGTCTAATTAACTTGACGGCATGCTAGTATCCGCAACTAATTCCACAAACTGAGCTTGGATATTGATTTTAAAGTTTTCCGGAATGTCATCCCAGATCAGTAAATCAACTCTAAACGGTAGATTGCTTTCTTCCAGTGCTTCTTGCAGGGCAAAGACTTGCGGCTTTTGTGACGGCTTGGCAAAAACAGCCAGATCGAGATCGGATGTGGTTTGGGCGCAGCCTTTGATGCGTGAGCCAAACGCCCAAACCCTGACCGCAGGTAAAAACTGTTGCAACAGTTTTAACAATAGGCTGTACTGCTTAGGGGTAATGGTCAGTTCAGGGGGCATGACCAGGTTTCTGCCGTCAATGTTTGGTACAGATCAATAGCATCAGCAATAAAATCCACCATCAGCGCCAAGGCAATCTTGGCTTTTTCACCATCGTAGTCATGTGATGGTTGAATTCGGGCATCGGCATAATTCAACCATTGTTCGGTGGGGGCATGAAGTAGGTGGTTTTCGGCAGCAATGCGGAAAATCGGTTTAGGGCTGTTGGGTACATCCGGTAAACCCAGGATTTCAATTAAATAGCGTTTTAAATGTTTCCAAAGGCAGTCATAGCAGGTTTCAAAGCGTTGAATCACCGATTCGGCAATCGCTTCTTTATCCAGCGTCGTTAAATTGCTGCGCTGGACAGAGCCTTGAAAATTGGCAAATTGTAATTCCAATTGTTGCAGCGATTTTTTGAATTTTTGGTAATCAATCATGGGCTGGGCTAGGCGATTAACGCTGATTATTGTCCAATAGAGCAGAGCAAGCAAGGCGTAAGTGCCTGAACTCATCTGTCCTGAGCTGGTGGATTGATTATATATCTATTTTCAAACAGCTTCTAAAGTCACATGCACGCGCTGACCAATTGCTACGGCAGCGTTGACCAGTGCATTCATAAAGAAATTTGATACCCGGTAAATTCCTGATGAATTTTGAACTCAAATTTCTGCATTTGCCTGTTACAGTTAATATATAGGTATAAGCTATAGATTCATAGAAAGTTGGTATTTTACTTCTAGCTTAACTAGTTGTTTAATAGACCTCACCAACACTAACTCATACGAGAAAACTATGAAACAAGCAAAATTAATTGTGATCTACCCAACTCCTACCGATTTGAAAGAGTTTGAAAAACGCTATGCAGAAGAGCATGTACCAATGGCGGTAGAAAAGCTGGCCGGCAAAACCAAATTTGTGGCTTCGCTGATTACCGGTGCGGCTGGAGGGGCGGCAGCACCCTATCATCGGATAGCCGAAGTTTATTTTCCATCGGCAGCTGATCTGGTTGCCTGTTTGAATTCAGCAGGTGGTCAGGAAACGGCTCAACATGCAGTGGCTATTTCCACCGGCGGCGCACCCTTATTCCTGACTGCCGAAGTCGAGACATTTGATTTTTAGTCACAAAGGTAGCCTCGATGCCGCGTTGCGGCATCGAGGCTAGGCTGACTTTGTTGTCGGGGTGTGTCCAATACCGACCGGACACGCCCCCGGCAGCTAAATTTTCAATAGTTACCCACGCTGTCACACATCCGGTAAAATAAGCCTATTTCCAGCAACCCCGGCTTATGCGCATTCAGGCTTTACCTACTCAACTTGTTAATCAGATTGCCGCCGGCGAAGTGGTGGAACGGCCTGCGTCTGTGGTTAAGGAGCTGGTGGAAAACTGTTTTGATGCCGGCGCCAGTCAAATTCATCTGGATATAGAGCAGGGCGGTTTGCGGCAGATTCGGATTCGCGATAACGGCTGCGGTATTTTTAAAGAAGATTTAGGCTTGGCCTTGTCGCGTCATGCCACCAGTAAAATCAGCTCGCTTGCCGATCTGGAACAAGTGTTGAGTATGGGGTTTCGCGGTGAAGCCTTGCCTAGCATCAGTTCCGTGGCCCGGCTGAGTCTGATTTCCCGAACGGCTGATGCGGCTTGCGCCTGGAAGGTCAGCGCCGACGGCAGCGAAACCGAACTGGACCCGCAGCCAGACCCGCACCCGCCCGGTACCACTGTGGATGTGCGTGATCTGTTTTATAACACCCCGGCCCGGCGCAAATTTTTAAAAACCGAAAAAACCGAATTTGCCCATATTGAGGCGTTGATTCAAAAACTGGCCCTCAGCCGTTTTGATGTGGGTTTTGTGCTGCAACATAATCAAAAGGAAGTGCTTAATTTCAAACCGGCTGCCGATGATGCCGCCCGCCTGAAACGGGTGGCAGGGGTGTGTGGGCCGCAGTTTGTGGAAAATGCCGTGACTATTGATTTTAGCGCCTCCGGCCTGGAATTGAGCGGTTGGGTGGGCCTGCCTACCTTTTCCCGCAGTCAACCGGATATGCAGTTTTTTTATGTCAATGGCCGTTTGATCAAGGACAGACTGGTGGCGCATGCCATCAAACAGGCTTATCAGGATGTGCTGTATCATGGCCGGCATCCGGTGTTTGTGCTGTATCTGAATCTGGACCCGGCACTGGTGGATGTTAACGCCCATCCGGCCAAACTGGAAGTGCGGTTTAGGGAAGGCCGGATGGTGCATGATTTTCTGTTTCAGGCATTGCATCGCAGTCTGGCCGCGCAGCGACCCGAAGCCGCTGGCCCGGAACTCAAAATAGTGGATTTTGCCGAGCCGGCCCAAGTGCAGACCCTGCTGCCGCTGGACCATCCTGGTGAGTCTCAGCCGCCTCGGTCGGCAAATCTGTCAAGTTACGCGCCTAGGCCGGCCAGTGCGGTGTTTGGTAAGGCCGCTGTAAACGAACAGATCAACCGATACAGCCAGTTGTATTCGACTCCCGTGCCTGAGCCACAACAGCCAAGCCCAGCAGGGGCAATTCCACCGCTGGGTTATGCCTTGGCGCATATCCACAATATCTATATTCTGGCCGAAACTGCCCAAGGTGTGATCCTGGTGGATGCCCATGCTGCCCATGAACGCATTACCTACGAACGTCTGAAACTGCAATATCAGCAACATAGCCTAGTGTCGCAGCCTTTGTTATTACCGATCCGTTTGTCCGTCAGCGTTGCCGAAGCCGAGCTGGCTGAACAGGAACAGGCGTTTTTTACCGAGCTGGGTTTTGAAGTGAATCGGGCCGGGCCGGAAACCCTGGTGTTGCGGGCTACACCGGCTATTTTGGCAAAAACCGATGTCGATCAATTGCTGCGCGATATGTTGGCCGATATGCTGACTCTTGGATTTAGCCATAAGGCTCAGGAAAAAATTAATGCCGTGCTGGCCGGTATGGCCTGCCATGCTGCGGTGCGTGCCAAACGCAAACTCAGTATCGAAGAAATGAATGCCTTGCTGCGCGATATGGAACAAACCGAACGTATCGGCCAGTGCAATCATGGCCGGCCCACCTGGGTGGCGCTGAGCCATCAGGATCTGGACCGGTTTTTCATGCGCGGGCAATAAATGCAGGCACTTCAACCACTACCCGTCATTTTATTGATGGGGCCGACCTGTTCCGGCAAAACCGCACTGGCAGTGGCCCTGGCTCAGGCATTGGCCGGCGAAATCATTAGTGTCGATTCAGCCCTGGTGTATCGCGGCATGGATATCGGTACCGCCAAACCTACGCTGGCCGAGCGCGGCGGCATTCGCCATCATTTACTGGATTGTCTGGAACCCACCGCAAATTTTTCCACCGGTGAATTTCGCAGCCAAGCCTTAGCCTTGATTGCCGATATATATGCACGCGGTAAGTTGCCGATTTTAGCTGGCGGCACCATGCTTTACTTCAGCGCTTTGACCCAGGGCTTGGCGCAATTGCCGGGGGCTGATGCCGGGATTCGGGAGCGCCTGGAGCAGGAACTGCAAGCGCTGGGTAAACAGGCTTTGCATGATAGGCTGGCGGAATTGGACCCAGAGGCGGCGGCCCGCATCCATGTTAATGATCCGCAACGAGTACAGCGGGCCTTGGAAGTGTATGAAATCAGTGGTCGCTCCCTGTCCAGTTATTTTCAAGCCCAGCCGGCCAACACGCTGCCTTACCGATTCATCAAAATCATCGTCGCCCCCGAGCAACGCGCTGAATTACATGAAAAAATCGCTCAGCGTTTTCAGCAGATGCTGGCCCAGGGTTTTCTTGATGAAGTAGCCGCTTTGCACGCGCGCGGCGATCTGCATCCGGGATTGCCGGCCATCCGTTGCGTTGGTTATCGCCAGGCCTGGGCGTATCTGGATGGTGAGTATGGTTATGTAGAGATGCAGGAAAAGGCCATCGCCGCCACCCGCCAGTTGGCCAAGCGTCAGTTTACCTGGTTACGCAAGGAAACCGATGCCTGCCGACTGGACAGCGCCGCGCCCGACCTGTTGGCCCAGGCTCTGGCATATATACAAGCCCAGCTTCACCCTTAAGCCATGTATCAGCCGGAATTAAGCAATCAGATTAGCCAGACCCCGGCTTTTGTGCTGGATGAAGCCCAGGTGCTGGCCAATCTGCAACCCTTGCTGGACATCCGCGCCGCCACCGGCTGCCGGGTGTTATATTCCATGAAAGCCTTGCCCTGGAGCGGGCTGCTGAGCTTGTTACAACCTTATCTGGATGGGATCTCGGTCAGCTCCTTGTTCGAAGCCCGGCTGGCGAAGGAAGTGATGGGGGCAGCTACCGGCGTGCATCTCACCACACCAGGTTTGCGTGAGGCAGAATTTGCCGAATTAAGCCGGTTATGCACTCATATTAGTTTTAATTCTTTAAGCCAGTATCAGCGCCTGCAAGGGCAGGGCGGGGCCTATGCCCCAGGCCTACGGCTAAATCCGCAATTGTCGTTTGCCGCCGATCCGCGTTACGACCCCTGCCGACCGCATTCCAAACTGGGCGTAGTATTGGCCGATTTGGCTAAGGGTTTGCCGCATGGGATTACCGGGCTGCATGTGCATACGGTGTTCGGCTGCTGCGATTTTCAACCCTTGCTGGCTACCATAGCCCATATCAGGCCATTGTTGGCGGCACAGCCTGATTTGCAATGGCTGAATCTGGGCGGCGGTTATCTGTATCACAGCATTGCCGAGCTGAACATTATTATCCAGCAGATCAACAGCTTACGCGCCGAATTTGGTGTGCAAATCTATCTGGAACCGGGTAAGGCCCTGGTCGGCAATGCCGGTTATCTGGTCAGCACTGTGCTGGATAGTTTTAACAGTGACGGCAAAACCGTGCTGGTGCTGGATACCAGTGTCAATCATCATCCGGAAGTGTTTGAATATCAACGTGCGCCGCAATTGCTGAATGAAGCGGCGGCAGGTGAAACCGCGTTACTGGTCGGCAGCAGCTGTCTGGCCGGCGATGTATTTGGCGAATACCGCTTTACCGCTTTACCCCAAGTAGGTGAGCGGGTAGTGTTTAGCGATTGTGGTGCTTATACCCTGATCAAGGCCAATCGTTTTAATGGCTATAATCTGCCGGCCATTTACCGGCTGGCTCAAGGACAAATGCAATTATGCCGCGAGTATGATTATCAGGAGTATCGGCAGCAATGGCGTTCAGTATGAATGCGGATTTATCGGCTTATGCATGAAATATCCTTATGCGAAAATGTGTTGCTGGCGCTGGAGCAACAGGCGCTGGCCCAGCAGTTTAGCAAGGTCAACCGCATTTGCCTGGAAATCGGCGTGTTGGCGGCGGTGGATATTGAAGCGTTCCGGTTTGGCTTTGCCGCTGTGATGCGCGGCAGTTTGGCTGAGCAGGCAGTTCTGGAAATCAGCGAACTGCCGGCCAGGGGCAGATGTTTAAACTGTGGGGTGGAAAGTGTGATACAACAGCGCTACGATGTCTGTCCGCAGTGCGGCGCAGCCCCTTTGCAGATAAGCAGTGGCGAACAAATGCGGATTAAAGAATTGGAGGTTGAATAATATGTGTGGGGTTTGCGGTTGTGGGACAGAGCATCAGCATGAACACGGCGTAGGGCATCAACATGCCGATGGCGTTGCCGGCCACACCCATGCGCCGGGTTTAAGCCAGGCGCGTATGGTGAAAATAGAACAAGATATTTTTGCCGAAAATAACCGCTATGCCGCCCAAAATCGCCGCTATTTCAATGCCCAGGGTATGCTGGCCTTGAATTTGGTTTCCAGTCCCGGTTCGGGTAAAACCAGTCTGCTGACCGCAACCATAGCCCTATTACAGGATAGTCTGGCGCTGGCCGTGATAGAAGGCGATCAGCAAACCAGTCTGGATGCCGAGCGGATACGGGCCACCGGAGTACCGGCGGTGCAAATCAATACCGGTAAAGGCTGTCATCTGGATGCGCACCGGGTGGGGCATAGTCTGGACAGTCTGCCGGCTCAGCCGGGCAGTATTGTGTTTATTGAAAATGTCGGTAATCTGGTATGCCCGGCTGGTTTTGATTTGGGTGAAGCACATAAAGTGGTGATTTTGTCGGTCACTGAAGGCGAGGACAAGCCTTTGAAATATCCGGATATGTTTTATGCTGCCGACCTGATGCTGCTGAATAAAATTGATTTATTGGCGCATCTGGATTTTGATGTCCAAAAATGTCTCAACTATGCCCGGCAGGTCAATCCGCGTCTGAAAGTGCTGATGGTTTCCGCCAAAACCGGCCAGGGCTTGGACGCCTGGGCCAACTGGCTAAGAGCTGAACTGGCATTGCAGGCTATTTCTTATGCCTGATGATTTGTAGGGTGTTTTTGCGATAGCAAAACACCGTACACCCGCGAGGCTTCGCTGGCTTGCCTGCCGGCGCAGCCACCCTACATGGTTGCATTGGGCGCTCATTTTTTACTGGTACTTTCTAATGGTCAATTGCTTATGTGTTTAGCCGTACCGGCCCAAATTATCGCCATAGACAGCGCCACTGATATGGCCACCGCCAGCCTGGGTAATGTCCGCGTGGCAGTGTCGCTGGCGCTGGTTGATGATGTGCAGGTGGGCGATTATGTGCTGGTGCATGTCGGTTACGCCTTGACCCGGCTGGATGAAGCTGAAGCCCTGCAAACCCTGGCTCTGTTTGCCGAAGCCGGTTTGCCCATGCCATGAAATACCTCAGCGAATTTCGCCGCCATGATCTGGCTCAGCAATTAACCGCGGCCATTGCCGCCGCAGTCCGGCCAGAGCGCCAATACCGGCTGATGGAGTTTTGCGGCGGCCATACTCACGCCATTTATCGTTATGGTTTGCAACATTTAATGCCGGCCAATGTCGAGTTTGTGCATGGTCCCGGCTGTCCGGTCTGTGTCTTGCCGGCTGGGCGGATCGATAACATTATTCAGTTACTGGCCCAGCACGATGTCATCCTCTGTACCTACGCTGATTTAATGCGGGTGCCGGCCGGTGGCCGTAATACTTTGTTAAAAGTTAAAGCCGCCGGTGCCGATATCCGCATGGTTTATTCCACCCAGGATGCCTTGAAAATTGCCAGAGATAATCCGGGCCGGCAGGTGGTGTTTTTTGCCATCGGCTTTGAAACCACGGCGCCGGCCACTGCCGTTGCCCTGCAGCAGGCCCAAGCCGCTGGCTTGGCTAATTTTTCGGTGTTTTGCAATCATGTGCTCACCCCGGTGGCGATGCAGGCTATTCTGGATACCCTGCAGCCGGCTGTGATAGACGGCATCCTCGGCCCTTCCCATGTCAGCAGTGTCATCGGCAGCGCCGCTTATAGCGGACTGGCCCAGCAATATGCCAAACCTATCGTCATTGCCGGTTTTGAACCGCTGGATGTGCTGCAATCGGTATTGATGCTGATTAAGCAACTGCATCAGGGCCGCGCTGAGGTAGAAAACGAATATACCCGTGCCGTAACACCGGCAGGCAACAGCAAGGCACAGGCACTGCTCAGCCGTACTTTCAGAGTCAGGCCGCATTTTGAATGGCGCGGCCTGGGGCTGCTGGCCGATAGCGCTTTGGCGGTACATGAGGATTATGCCGAGTTTGATGCCGAACAGCGCTTTGCCATGCCGGCAATCCAGGCCGCTGATGTCAAAGGCTGCGAATGTCCGGCCATTTTACGCGGCCAGAAAAAACCCCAGGATTGCAAACTGCTGGGCAAAGCCTGTAATCCGGAAAACCCGCTGGGAGCCTGTATGGTATCCGCCGAAGGCGCTTGCGCCGCTTACTGGGCTTATGCCCGTCAGGCCGCATAACTCTTGGTAGAACGCCAATCCCTGTTATTGAGATGATCTTATCGTGAATACCCCCGCTGCATTTCCCGCAGATGCCATTATCGATTTAAGCCACGGTGCTGGTGGCCGGGCCATGCACCGGCTGATCGAGCAAATATTTATCAAGCATTTTGATAACAACTGGTTGCGTCAGGCCAACGATCAGGCCATGTTTGCCAGTGCCAATGGCCGCATGGTCATCAGCACCGATGCCCATGTGATTACCCCGCTGTTTTTCCCCGGTGGCGATATCGGTTCACTGGCGGTGCACGGCACCTTAAACGATGTGGCGATGGCCGGGGCCAAGCCACTTTACCTGAGTGCCGCCTTTATTCTGGAAGCCGGACTGCCGATAGCCGATCTGGAAAGAATCGTGATTAGTATGGCCGCTGCCGCCAAGCTGGCCGGTACCCCGATTATTACCGGCGATACCAAAGTGGTCGAACGCGGCAAAGGCGATGGTGTGTATATCACCACCACCGGGATTGGTGTGGTGCCAGACGGGGTTAATATCGCAGCTGACCTAGCCAAGCCCGGCGATGCCGTAATAATCAGCGGTTCTATCGGCGATCACGGTATTGCGGTGATGGCCAGCCGGGAAAATCTGCAATTCGGCACCAGCATTGTTTCCGATTCAGCGGCTTTGCATGAATTGGTGGCGGTGATGCTGGCCGCCGCTCCCGGTCAGATCCATTGTTTACGCGACCCGACCCGGGGTGGGGTGGCCGCGGTACTTAATGAACTGGCCCAGCAATCCGCAATAGGAATACAATTAATCGAGACCGCCATTCCCATCAAGCCGGAAGTCAGCGCCGCCTGCGAATTATTGGGGCTGGACCCTTTATATGTGGCTAACGAAGGCAAGCTGCTGTGTATCTGTCAGGCTGCAGCAGTAGAGAATTTGCTCAAAGCCATGCGGGCTCACCCTTTAGGCCGCGATGCCATGCAAATCGGCACGGTGCAGGCTGATCCATACCATTTGGTGCAAATGCAAACCGGTTTTGGTGGCCGGCGCATCGTCGATGTGCCGGTTGGTGAGCTATTACCCAGAATTTGTTAAGTGTTGTAAGAGCAAGGGCTACCATAACCAGCATCATCGCGACCCGTAGCCTCGATGCAACGCAGTGGAATCGAGGGGTTCGCAGCGTAGCCTTAATCACAAAGCAGGTGTCAGGGGATTCAACAATGTCATTGTACCGCTTGAACAAAAATCAACTACTAACGCCAACATAGCCTTTATCAAAGCGACCACCATGTAGGGTGGCTTCGCCGCCAGGCAAGCCACCAAAACCTCGCGAGTGTTTGGTAAAAACACCCTGGGGCACCATAACCAGCATCATCGCGAGCCGTAGCCTCGATGTAACGCAGTGGAATCGAGGGGTTCGCAGCGTAGCCTTAATCACAAAGCAGGTGTCAGGAGGGATTCAACAATGTCATTGTACCACTTGAACAAAAATCAACTACTAACGCCAACATAGCCTTTATCAAAGCGACCACCATGTAGGGTGGCTTCGCCGCTAGGCAAGCCACCAAAACCTCGCGAGTGTTTGGTAAAAACACCCTGAGCAAAGGGCACCATAACCAGCATCATCGCGACCCGTAGCCTCGATGTAACGCAGTGGAATCGAGGGGTTCGCAGCGTAGCCTTAATCACAAAGCAGGTGTCAGGCGGGATTCAACAATGTCATTGTACCGCTTGAACAAAAATCAACTACAACGCCAACATAGCCTTTATCAAAGCGACCACCATGTAGGGTGGCTTCGCCGCTAGGCAAGCCACCAAAACCTCGCGAGTGTTTGGTAAAAACACCCTGAGCAAAGGGCACCATAACCAGCATTATCGCGAGCCGTAGCCTAGATGTAACGCAGTGGAATCGAGGGGTTCGCAGCGTAGCCTTAATCACAAAGCAGGCGTCAGGAAGGATTCAACAATGTCATTGTACCGCTTGAACAAAAATCAACTACAACGCCAACATAGCCTTTATCAAAGCGACCACCATGTAGGGTGGCTTCGCCGCTAGGCAAGCCACCAAAACCTCGCGAGTGTTTGGTAAAAACACCCTGAGCAAAGGGCACCATAACCAGCATCATCGCGACCCGTAGCCTCGATGTAACGCAGTGGAATCGAGGGGTTCGCAGCGTAGCCTTAATCACAAAGCAGGTGTCAGGAAGGATTCAACAATGTCATTGTACCGCTTGAACAAAAATCAACTACTAACGCCAACATAGCCTTTATCAAAGCGACCACCATGTAGGGTGGCTTCGCCGCTAGGCAAGCCACCAAAACCTCGCGAGTGTTTGGTAAAAACACCCTGAGCAAAGGGCACCATAACCAGCATTATCGCGAGCCGTAGCCTCGATGTAACGCAGTGGAATCGAGGGGTTCGCAGCGTAGCCTTAATCACAAAGCAGGTGTCAGGAAGGATTCAACAATGTCATTGTACCGCTTGAACAAAAATCAACTACAACGCCAACATAGCTTTAAAAAACAGTTAGTTGTAGGATGTGCTAAACGCAGTGCAGCGCACCATTCGAAGCAAAGTACTAGTATAAAAATGCATCATGCAACATTACGCTAGGGAATTACAGTTTTGTTAATAAGAATGGGGCATGATCTATAAATTTCAGGGCATTTTAACTGCTTGTATTATCAATGCCTTATATTTATGCTGAGCCTGATTGGTGCATATATTGAAAAAGTTATGCACAATTTCAGGCAGTTGTCATGCAGTTTATTTTTAGCAGCTGTTTTAAGTGGCATGCTGTAGTTAACTTGTTGATTTTATATTGCAAACCCGATTGGCTTTTTTTTGGGCAATTTAACAAAACCCCGCTGAAAATCAATGCTGGACTGGGTTTTGGGGGAGTAATCCACAAAGTTATCCACAGAATTTGTGGATAACTCGGTTTAATTGAACTAGTGCAATCACTTAGCGCCATGTACTGAAATCATACTTTAACTGACTCACCGCCTTCGACCCAGAGCCGACAATGGGTTATAAATTCTGATGCCTGCTTTAGATCATATTCCGGTCATTGATGCCGCAAAAAGCTGTAGGGTGGGCACAGGCTTTTTGTGCCCACGCGTGAAAACCGATGCCGATTTTTCAAGCGGTTGGGGCAGGATAAAAAGACTCGTCAGCATGGATTGCGGAAACGCCTATCACCGCGACGAATGGATGGCTGCCTCAAAAAAGAAACATCCGGAATCGACAATATGGCAACGCCGATTTTGCGAACATCAAATACGTGACGAAAAGGATTTTATTCAGCCTATGGATTATGTCCATTATAATCCGGTCAAGCATGGCATGAGCAGGCGCGTGGTGGATTGGCCTTACTCAACATTTCACCGCTATGTCAAAAATGGGGTTTATCCGTCAGTGGGGTGGCGATGGCATTGAATCTCTGGATATTGGCGAATAACCGCGTGGGCAAAAGGCGCGTGACGGTTATAAAATACATGAAAAGTGACTGTGTTGCGCCTTTTGCCCACCCTACCGGGCTCATCTCGCCGCCACGGTTTATGGCTCAGAAGCCATGCATCCAATCTTCGATAGTCAAAACGCCATCGGGAACCAGGCTAAATGCTTTATCATGGCTGACAAGTATGGTATTGGCAGCTATTGCATGCGCGGCGATCATCATGTCGAGTGCCCCAAGTGAAATGCCAACCGTCATGCAAGAAGCGCGTAAATCGCCGTAAACGCTGGCGGCTTGCTCGTCCCAAGGTAACGTTTCAACCCGAAATAGAAATTCCCGGATCAGTTTTGCCAGAGTGGCAGGATATCCCTTTCGGGCTAAGCCATATAAAAGTTCACCTTGTGTGACTGCGGATATGGTAATGCTGTCCATTGGCAGGGATGCCAGCCGCTTACGAATCTCAGGGGGATGGTTTTTGATAATATAGCTGACCGTATTGGTATCCAGCATATAACGCATCAAAACAAATCCCTTTCTTGGCTCGGCAGGTCCTCACGATCTGTCATGAAATCGGCAGGAATCTTGGTGTGGTCGGCAAGCTCGAAAAATTCCGCCCAGGATGCCGGTTTGGGCGAGAGTATCACTTCGCCAGTCATGGGATCACGCCGAATATATACTTCCGTTCCATGAAAACGGAATTCTTTTGGCAGCCGTAGCGCTTGACTTCGGCCAGTGACAAATAACTTGGCAGTGGTATGCATATTAACCCCCTATTGGATACATACCAGAAGTATATACCCTGTGTTGGTGTTTATCAATAATAGCTATCAAGCTAGTTCGATAGCAGAAAATAAATACGGTGCTGATTTAAAGCCTCCAGAGTTATTCTAATCACGATGCACGCACCGCCGGATACCGTGAGCTTCATAGCGGGGTTAAAGGAAAAGCGCGAGGCATGTCATTATCTGCAAATGAGCTTGAATTTATCCGTATAGGGGGGTCTAAGCCCAAACCGCCGAAAATTCCTTCCAGCCATGGGTGTTAAGTCTTAACCTATTTTTCACTATAAAAATATACAAGTTGCTCGCGTCTTATATGGTATTTATGTTTTTCAGATTGATAATCTCTTAACGACCGTTATTTGATATACAGAGATTAATATTGATACATCAATAGGTTACAATTTCCTTATTGCTGTTCGGAAATTTCGGCGGTTCGGGCTTAGAACCCCATAATGGTTGATTGTCTTGGTTGATCCCGCTATCAAACAACCGCTGATTTGTTCTTGCAAGGCGCGGTCGCTGACCGATATCGGGAAGACTAAATCAATATCTGAATGTCTGCAAGGGGTCGGGGGGAGCCGATGGACTCACTTTTTTATAACTTATTTTGAACGACAGCTATCCGGAATATATTTCCGGTACGAAATGAATAGTCACAATCAGCCACTTGGAGACATCCAAAGATTTTCAGCGTATGGCGGCTGCAAAACAGAAAACTGCCGTTCAACGCCAAGCTAAGGGGCGCGTAGCGTCCCTTTGAGCGCAATGTTAGGCATTTTTATTTCTTGCGATTACAGTTAAAAGCATATTCTTAATATATTGAATTAATTGCAAAACTGTGAAAATTACTATTGAAAATTTATGCCAGAAAAATTCTTGCGCATCGTCTCTGCTCATCCATAAATCAAACTTTTCCTTTTTCGATTTTTTGGCATGAGACAACCCACCATATATAAATGTATCCATTAACATTTGGTTTGAAATATTTTCGTCTTTGAATGTCAAGTTAGTGCTTTCCGACAGGAATGAATTCAGATTGCTTCGTGCAGCATTGAACTTACTTTTCTCTTCAATAGTTACAAATTCAGAATCAAAAAATTTTTGTAAGTTTCTGATTGAAGTTGCTTCGTTGTCTTGTATGAAAAACCGGAAAGTCAATATAAAGGCATCGATATTTTCTTGGTTTGGCCTGATGCTTCTGATGTTTAATGGGTCTTCACGGGTTAAGTCAATGCTTATATCCAAAGTGAACTCTTCTTTTATTTTTTTCACAAAACCGCTATTTTCAAGCTTATCCGCTTTCTCAATAAATAATTCTAACTCTGGGAGGTGTGAATCAAAAGCCATGCTTACTTTCCAAAAGATACCTAACGTAGAGCTAAGGGGCGTGCCGCTCACGGACGCTAAACAAAGCACCAAAGCTTGGTAAATTACAAAACTTTAAAACCGTCATGAGGCGGCACGTCCCTTTGAGCGCCATGTTAGGCTTATTCAAAGCATGAACAAAAAACCTGCCAACCATGCCAATCTTATTCGCTAGGAAAAAGTCAACCTTTAGAGTTGCGACGCCTCAAAATGAGCCTTTCTTTTGAGTACTCAATTTCCTCGTAGTCTTTGAATAAGGCGATGATCAAACTAATTCCTAAGGATGCAGCAACGATAATGGTGGCAATCTCAAGTCCACTCAGTGCTGCAGCAGGAGCTGCAAAAGCATAGGATAATCCGCCTGTAATAGGAGCCGTAACTGTTGCAGTACCGAGCAAAGCTATAACTGCCACCAAGGTGCCAGCACCAAGTAGCGTAATTTTTTTTGCGCGTTTTAGTTTATTAGCAAGCTCGCCTGTAACGATAATTTCGGTTGCTTTTTCGTCCTTTGCCTGTGACAACTCTTCTTTGGTGTTAACGGTAACAGTTTTCATTGATTTTGCTCCTTTGCTAGTTGCGGTAAAGTGGGCAATAATTTTTATTGTCCACCAGTTTTCAAAGCTACTCCGGTTATTTTAAAGAAGCTGCAACAGCCTCAAACGCTTCCTTGCTCTTGGATGTAACATCAAGCGAAAGTGTTTTTTCGCCAGATACGAAGCCATCCGCGTATTCGACAAACGTTTCAAGACCTTTGCTATCTTCATCAAAGATGTCAGCAATTTCATGAATAGAAAGCCCCTTTGCCTGCATCTCTTTAATGCGTGAATAATTTGTAACAAGGCGGGCCATACCTACTGGATTTTTAGCAATACGTGAAAATGTACTCATTCGAAAAGTCCCCAAAAAACTGAAAAGGTTAGATGCGCCCATTAAAATGAGCTGCATCGACTATATTGGGGTGGTATTGAGAATTTAAAGAAGTTCGCATGTTTTTAGTCTGCCCATAAGTTACAAATACGATAGCCTAACTATAATTAGACATCCTAATAGACGCAAAACATTGCGTCATCAGGTTGCCTAATTCGGTTTGAAAAAAATAAATCATAATGTTTTTAGTATATTATCAAAAATTAGTCTTCCCTAAAAAAACGCAAAATACGTCCGCCCAATTAGCAGAAAGTTCAACGAAATTGCTGGATCAGGTGCGTACAAAATCCAATTGAAACATTACAAGGAATTCACTAAATTTGTATTTCATCAAGATACTCCATTGATTAGCGACTGGTAAAGGGTCTATTGCCGTCATCCATTAAAATAACATATACGTCAGCTTGGGGTCGATAGCGACATTTCGCCCAATTAAGAGCCGACTGTCACAACTTATGGGTTCGCAGATGCAGGAATCCATCGATATAGAGTCGGCACCGAAACACCAAGATTCTTTGCCACATCCCGTGGCGGCACTCCGTTAGCCAGCAACTTCTTGGCTGACTCAATCTTACTGTCGGTCATCTGCCGCTTACGGCCTCCTTTTCGGCCAAGTTGTCGTGCGACTTCTAGTCCAGCTCGGGTTCGTTCAACGGTCAGTTCTCTCTCCATTTCCGCCAAACTCGCCATGACGTGGAAAAAGAATCGACCGGATGGGGTGCCTGTATCAATGGCATCGGTGAGGCTTTTGAATTGAACACCTTGCTTGTGCAGTTCGCCAACCAGATTAACCAGATTCTTAACACTTCGACCTAGCCTATCCAGTTTCCAAACAACGAGCGTATCGTCTTCACGTAACATTTCCAGTGCATTGGTCAGGCCTGGGCGCTCAGCACGACTGCCGCTGATTTTGTCATCAAAAATTTTCTTGCAACCAGCCTTAGTCAAGGCATCGATTTGAAGTTCAAGGTTTTGGTCTTGCGTCGAGACACGTGCATAGCCAATAAGCATTTATCTAATCCAGAGACCAAGTCAATGGTAGTAGTCGCATTCGGGTGCGGTTCGGATCGATGGTCAGCAAGGCACCAGCCTCCAATTCAGATACCATTTGCCCCAAAGCGGCGATAACCTGCAACCCGATCACGTCCGGACTAACATCATCCGCACGAATTTGCACGACGCTGGGTTTCTTGCCATGTGTGGCGGCAAGGATTGCACTGAAGTCCAAATCATGGGTGAGGACTACATAATCGTTTAAACTGGCATAGGTCATGATTTCAGAATCAGGTGCGTTGTTCGCCCCTAATTCTGACCAGTGTGCTGCCTCAATACCTGCATTGACCAACCATCCGGCCCAGCGCGGAGACAGATTCATATCAACGATCAGCTTCATGCGGAGGCTAGTGCGACCTCGCGTTCTTCAGCTAGCCAGGCCGCATAACGAAGTGCCTGCATAATATCTTCGCGCTCAAGATAGGGATAATCGGTGAGAATTTCTTCAATGCTGTGTCCAGCACCGACTTGTCCCACAATCATACCGACTGTGACGCGCATTCCACGGATACAGGCTTTTCCACCCATCATTTCGGGGGCTTGGGTAATCCGATTTAGTTGTCCCATGCTCGACTCCTTATCAAAACTCGTTGTCATAGTAGTGGATTGAGAATATAGTTTCAAGAACTATTTATGAGAATAGTAACGCCTTGATTCTATTGATCGCCACTGTGATCATTCAAGGCTTATCAAAAACCCTCGTTTTCAAGAAAAACTTATAAAAGGATTTTCCGCCCATTCATGCGTGCCAATAAGAATAAACGGTTAACCGTTCTGTCTGAAGCAGAAAAACAGGCGCTATACGATTTGCCCGATTTCGATGATTTTCAACGTGCTGAGTTTTTCGAGATGACGGAGAAAGAACATGGCATTGTATTTCAACGGAATGGTCTTCGCTCACAGCTCTATTGTCTATTACAGATTGGTTACTTTAAGGCGAAGCAAGCCTTTTTCCGGTTTTCGCTACAAGATGTGCCGGAAGAAGACATCACCTTCGTAATGCAGCGGTATTTCCCGGGAATGACTGTGGCATTGCAACCCTTGCAAATGACTGAATATTATTTGCAGCGCAACGTGATCGCGGAATTATTCGGCTATCGGCTTTGGTTAGAAAGCGATGTGACATCGCTATTGGATAAAGCCACTGAACTGGCAAGGCAAGATGCAACCCCGACATTTATCCTGACCGAATTGATTGTCTTTTTAAACAATCAGAAAATTGTGCGCCCAGGGTATACAACCCTACAAACGATCATTGGCGATGCCTTGACTGCCGAACGCAACCGTTTGGAGCAATTGATCGACGAAATCGTAGATGAGTCCGCACGGACAGAGCTTAAAAAGCTACTCGTTCGCGAAGACACCTTATCTGGATTGGCGGCCATCAAGCAAGACACCAAGAACTTCAGCTACCAAATGATGGTGGTCGAGCGCCAGAAACGGGCAACGCTGGAGCCTTTGTACCAGATAGCGAAAACACTCCTGCCAAAACTCGAAATTTCGCAGCAAAATAAAAATTACTACGCCAGTCTCGCCAATTTTTACAGTATCTATGACTTAAGACGATTGAAGCCTGGGCAAACCTATTTGTACTTGTTGTGCTACGCTTGGCAACGTTACCGGCAACTGAGCGATAACCTGGTCAGCAGTTTTTGTTACCAGCTTAAAAAACTGGAAGAAGAAACCAAGAACGAGTCCAAGCAGCTGTTTAATCAATCCTTATCCAGCAAAAAACAAGAGTCTCCACAGGTAGGTCGTCTGATTTTATTGTATGTTGATGAGGCGATAGACGATGCTACATTATTCGGTACAGTACGCGATCAGGCATTCAACATCATGCCGAAGGACTCTTTAATCACTGCCGGGCAACGCTTATGCGAAAAATCACCCAGTCAAATGGCTTTTCGCTGGGAGGCGGTAGACACTATCACCGCGCGCTGCAAGAAAAATTTGCGTCCTCTGGCAATGTCCACCGAATTTTCCAGTACCGATCCCCAGAATCCCTGGCTAATGGCGCTGAGCTGGATGAAAACTGTTTTTTCCCGTCAACAAACTTTGGCACAACGTCCTGTTAGTGAAATCCCTGCTGGCACGATACCCAAACGCCTGCGACAACATCTGCTGGTATTGGGGTAGTGTGCACATAGCTGCAAAAGCCGCCACGTAATTTTCGGGGTAACGATTTACCCTTTTTCATTTTGAGATTGCAGGGCCAGCAAACGGGAAACAGTTGCCGGATGGATTTTGAACAAACGCGCTGTTTCAGCAGCCGTTTTCTTGCCGGAAGTCACCATCGCGACAATTTCTTGCTGTTGATGCACGTCGAGTTTGGGTCTGCGTCCTCCAATACGGCCTTGCTTGCGTGCCGACTCCAATCCTGCTTTGGTGCGCTCCCGGATCATCGACCGTTCAAACTCTCCAAACGATCCTATCATCTGCATCATCATACGTCCGGCCGGCGTCGTTGTGTCGATTGCTTCGGTCAGGCTGCGAAAGCCGGCGCCGAGTTGGTCGATCCGCTCCATGATCGTCAGCAAATCCTTCAGTGAGCGTGACAGCCGATCAAGTTTCCAGACCACAAGCACATCGCCGGCACGTAGTTGATCCAACGCACGAGCAAGTTGCGGACGATCCCATCGTCCACCGGACGCCGTTTCTGGAAATATCTTTTTGCACCCTGCCTGTTGGAGGGCCGATTCCTGGGCAACCGTTTCTTGTTCTTCTGTTGAAACGCGAGCGTATCCGATGAGCATAATCGTTGCACAAACCTATTGCATTAATATTTCATTATGCAACAGGTTTGTGCAACATGGGAAGCCCCGCACGATGGTGATGTTCCCTGTGTTGCGCAAACGTTCCTTTGCGCAACGAGGTATTTGGTCAACAAAACCTTGCTCAGTGATTATATCTATGCCGCCAGCGCAAGATCAGCTTCGATTGGGAGCCGTTTACTCATGTCCAAATCAAATCGCCCATACGGATTTACATGACTATAAATCAACGGCGACAATGCTCTCAAGTCCGCAGTTTTCATCCTGTTACACCAGGGCTTTTCCGATAGCACGCGTTGAATCATCAATGTATTGACGTACACCAAGCATAATTGCAACAAATGCAGCGACAATACCGATAATTCCTGATCTTCCAGCCGGTTGCTGGCGACCTCTCCGCTCTTGCCGTAGAAGATAAATCCATTGGCGCTGTTCCAGTTTTCTACGACGTTCAACCCCTCGTGAATCTCGCGGCGCAGCCCTTCCGAATCAATATACCGGCACAAGAAAATGGTTTTCAACACCTTGCCAAGTTCCGCTAATGCTTGGTAAGTCGGATGTTGCAGGTTGCCACGCGTAAAGCGGCGAAGAATGGCTTCGGCTTCTGCAGTGCCCAGGCGCAACGCGGTTGCGTATTTGATCATTTCATCATACTGTTGGCGGATCAAATCCCATTTGATTGGACGCGTCAAAATATCAGTGAGATTGGAGTAATTGCCGGCACTGTCTGTTTCAGGCAAGTACAACTTTTGTGAAGCGACGGCTTTCAGACGTGGCAACAAATCGAAGCCGAGCAGATGACAAAAAGCGAAGCCGACTTCGCTCTGCCCGTGGCTGTCCGTGTAGCTTTTCTGAACATCCATATCGGTGTCGTGTCGCAATACACCTTCAATCATAGCCGACACTTCGGAGGAGGAGCATCGTTTCAGTTGCGAGTAGATACAGACCGATTTGCTCTCGACATGCCAGTAGATCATCACGCCACGACCACCGTAGCGAATATGCCACTCGGTCATCAAATTCTGATCCCAGGAGCCGAATTTCTTTGAGTCCGACGCGCAGGTGGTCGTGCCTTCGCCCCATATTTCCGGAAGACGCACAGCGAAAGTCGCATTGGCGACCTGGGAAATCGCTGCCCGCAATGTACTTTTTTCGATGAAACGGTGGCGTACGTAACGCAATTCCTGATAAGTCGTCTCATGTCCCGCTGCGGCGATTCGTTTGAGTCCGGCGTTCGTGCCTAGCGCATAGAGGCTCAGTAGCAAACGCCGTTGCAAGATATCACGATCCAGCGTTTCACGCTGCCGGCTGCTCTGGAACAAATCGGTGAAACCTACCCGCAGATCGGCTTCCTTGAGGATGTCCAACAAGCTAGTGGATGACCAGCGCTCAAATATTTCGGCTTTCAGGTGCTTGAGGTTTTCCGGGTCAGGTTGCGCATCCAGCGGAGTAATGCAAATACGGTTCTTGCCTCGATCAAGAATTTTGACTCGTGGATTTTTTGGCATTCCCTTGTTCAACATGCCTAGGGCGTCCGTCATCGTTTTCTTCAACCCTTCGATGAATGCCTTGATGTCCTGTGGTTGCTTTAGCGCTTCATAGTAGGCAGCGCGGTTGGTTTCAAAGTCGGCAGGCAAATCCTCATCCGGGTTACGGAAGCGGTCGGCGCCAACGACCCAGATTTCTTTGCTGCGCAGCCGCTCGCGCAATGTTTGCAATACACAAATTTCATAGTTGATGCGATTAATACGTTCTTTGTCATTCTTGTCTTTCTCCACAACAATGTCGCGCCATTTGCCTTTGACGATACCCGCAATCGGCACCACATCGTCAGCGGAAAAATATTGTTGCGTGCTGTCGCGGTAGGTTTTGAGCAGAGCCAAGGCTTCAATCACCGGTCGGTGCGCGGTGTTGTTGGAACGGAATTCCAGCGCATCAAGTATCTGCGGCAACATCCGGCGGTAGTAATTGCTATATGAGGAACGAATGACCTTATGTACCACCTTGGTATAGGCAGGGCCGCTGGCCTTAAATTCTTTGACTAAGTCTTTCAGTGTTTCCAATCCGACCACCGGATACAATACATCCTTGACGATGCCATCTGGTTCATCGATGGCCGCTTCCGCCAATTTGAACAAGACATTGGTTTTGCCACGCACACGGCGTAAATCGTTAAGCAATTCTTGCTCGACCTTATTTTCGGCGCGAACACCGATCTTGTGAATGACCAGAATTAGCAAATCGATCAATGCGTCGATGATCTCGTGCTCTCGTTGCCAGCAGTACGCCGCTGCCAAGGCATAGCGTATTTCCGGCGGATGCCGTCGCAATTCCCAACTTGACTCGGTGCTGACTCGGCGACAGTATTTTTGTAACCATTTGATGGGAAGCGCAGCCAATGATTTACTCGGTAACGCAAGCTTACGAATTCTGGACAGTTTGGCGAGCTCCTGCAACACGCTATCCAGGCCGATTCGGCCAGCGTCGCCTTTGAGGTGCGACAAACCAAGATCGTCGTCTTTGACGATGGAAGTCTTCTCGACGGCACCATTTTCATCCTTGACGTTTGGCTCTTCGACCGTCAATAGTTTGTCTATCGATGTCTTGGTTTCGGAACTTAGCAGGTTAGCGATGGATTGGAATAGCTCAGCCTCGAAAGCATGAATGGCTGATCGAAGTAACCGTTCTAATGGCGTGGGATCAAGCGGTGCCAACGATTGTCGGGCGAACCACTCAACAGCCAATTCCTTCAATCGATCAAATGGAACATCCAGCACCAAGACTTCAGCGGTCAACCATGTGCGCAGTTTCTGCAAATCCTCACTTGATGAGCGACGTAGTCCCAGAAAGCCCAGGATTTTCTTGCGATGCCGCTGGCCGGTGCGCCCATCCCATTCGTAAATATCCAGATCTGCAACCGCCGAATTGGTTGCATGCGCAAGGTAGACAGCAATCTCGTGCGGTATGCCTTTTTGACTGTCGGGAAAGAAACCTTGAAATTGAAAAAATTTCAATAGAATTGCAAATCCAAGTCTGCCGCTATCCGTGCGGCCAGGAAGCAATGCCGCTTCCGCGACCGATAATGACCAATGCATCTCCAATTCGTCTTCGTTCCAGTGCCACTTCACAAATTCTCCTTGTAACACACCGAAAATGTAGGATGGTGTGCTTTTTGAGAGTCATTTTAGCGTGAGGAGGCATATGCTGCGAAATTACGTGGCGCTTTTTGCAGCTATGTGCACACTACCCCGGATAGTGCTGGGCATACTCTTCCCAGAGCAATTGTTTCGTTAAGCCTTTTTTCTTCAACTCCAGGTGAATGTCTATCCAGACCGGTTCCTGGTATTTGGAAGAAGGCCGGGCATCCGAACGAGGATAAAACTTAAGGGCTAAGGTTTGATCATCCCAATCATCCGGCAGCGGCCAGGATATAGCCAGCTTTTCGGCCAGCTTTAAGATGTTTTGGATGCTGCCGACACTGATTTTGGTGCTGGCGCTGATTTTTCGGATGCTTAATCCGGCGCTGAAACTCAGCCTAAGGACTTCTCTTAAATTTCGCATTGTTGTTCTCTTTGCTGACATTTCCTTTCCAAAAAGGGCGGAAAGAATAGTCTGGTTTGATAAACAATGCGTTAGGTGTGATTCTGGCAACTTGAACAGCTATTCTGGCATGTTGAACACCGATTCTGGAAAATCCAGAAAAGTGTTCAGCTTGAAACCAGAATCGGTGTTCAAATTAAATCAGAATAGGTGTTCAGATTGGGCCGGAATGGGTGTTCAACTTGAGCCAGAATATGCAACAAAGCGCTACACCGCTTCAAACATCGCATCAAACAACTCACTGGGCGCTCGTGGGGCGTCAGCCTAGCTTACCGCTACCGCGAATTGCGCCGCTATATCGTGGGTTGGATGAACTACTTTGCGTTATCGGAATATTACCGACCAGTGCCCGAACTGGATGAATGGCTACGGCGGCGCATGCGCTGCTGCTACTGGAAACAGTGGCGGTGGCCGCGAACCAAGATTAGCCATCTGGTCAGTCTGGGCGTCAGCTTAAAGGAAGCGATCAAAACCGGTGTTAGCTCGAAAGGGCCTTACGCCATGTCGCGGACACCGATTACGCAAATGGCGATGAACAACGAGTGGTTAAAAGCCGAGGGCTTGGTGTCGATCAAAGATCAGTGGGTTCGTTTTCATTACCCTGTTTCAACCGCCTAGTGCGGACCCGCATGCTAGGTGGTGTGGGGAGGGCGAGAGAGAAACTCGCTATTACCCGATTAGGCCTCACCGGAGTTCGATGAACTGGAGGCCTTAAGTTGAACTAGTGGCTTCAGCGGGCGGACGGAAGGTCGCCGCGGAGGCATAAGCGCTGGAATGACCATTGGAGGCGACGACGCCAAAGACGCTGGTAGTCTGAGCTCCAACAGTTCGGCGGTAGAGACACTAGCGCAAATGTCTCGGATTGAGCCGATGTTCAGATTTAGTGGCTTCCTGTTTGCATCTGTCGCCACCTTACCACCTTGGTTAATGAACATTAGCCGCGCGAAGTCAGTCATGCTCTCCCATGACTCCGGATCAATCTTCCCCTCATTCAGATCAACTGCGAACCGAAACTCCTTCTGCCAAGCATAACGCGGCAGCTTGGAGAATCCGTCATAGGTCGCAGTCAGCGACAGCTCTACATCGTAGGTGACACGCTTGGCGCCGGCCCAGTATTCGTTCTTGGTTCTATGGTACAAGCCTTCAAATACACGATGTATGAACTGTCTTGGGTCAGTTACGATGATCGCGGTGTCACCGAATTGTTGTAGTTCGATGCTTGGTGATACGAAGCGTCCCCTTGAGGCCGAATACTCTAAGCAGTACATCGAGTAGACCAAGGTCTCCTGAAGCGAAATGAACCCCGCTCCGGCTATCGCATCCGCATCACTGCCGAAGACATCGTGAAAGAACGGAGTTCCTGGCCTGACATCGGCAAAACTCTGGACGATTCCTTCCCTAATGTCGCCGCGAAAGCTATTGTCACTTGCAGTTGGGCGTTTCTCGATGTCCGCGAAGTCTGACAATGGGCGCATGAATATTTCACCGTCCAGAAGCTTGTCTGCCCACCTACTTTCTGCAATCTTTACCAAATAGAAGGCATGGGCCTCTGTCATGGACGTCTCTCCCCTACTATTAGCAGTCTAGCGAAAAATGAGTCGGGTGACTCGCTGGCGTGCCTGTGAGGCCTAACGTTTGAATTAAAGGTCAAGTCAGCTCAAGAGTCTTGAGCAATGCGATTAATTTACTCTGACTTGTACCTTTCAATGAAGCGTTGAACGCCATACGGGACATCCTCAAATTGGGTGCATTTGGCCTTGAATTAAAGCGTTGAAATTCGTTTTCCAGATAAAACCGCTTTGCAGCTGTTCGTCATTAACTCCGTTATGCGACAGCTGCAAAGCGGCTTTAGTACCATTTTTTCAGCGCTTAGTCAAAATCCAGAAATGGCCCATAACTGTCGGGTATGTTGATCAACGTGATGTATACGACATCAGATGTCCAATAATCCAGTGCATTTGTCGTATAACTCCAGTTGTTTATTCATAAATAATTGATTTTATAGACAAGTTATAATTCAACACCCCAGTTGGTATTGAAAAATACGACACTAAAAAACATACAGGAAACTATATCATTCCAAACAACACGCATCTAAGCAATAAACTCTGGAATTCTCTTTGACAGCGATCAGCCTATCTTGTGTCGGTCTGCAATGAGAAACTAAGCTGCCAGCCTAAATACTGTCCGATCAGGCCGCTTAGGGTCGATTTTTGACGATCAGAACACCGTGAATTTTGCCGGCGTCAATGACTGCTTTATTGCACTACTGTTCAACAACCCCCTTATACCAGGGGTTTGAGGTGCAGTGGAACGAATAACCGAGTTAGCGTCTATTATGATGCGCTTTATAAGTTTATCTATTAAAACGGCCCAATTGAGATTGATAAAAGCAGATAATGCCATACCCTGACATATAGCCAATTTAGATAGTCAAAAAGGAAGTAGCCAAATTACATTGCGTTTTGCATTATTGGCTAGCTGATTTATAGTTAGCCAAATTGAGTACACTCAATTTGGCCATTAATCCACTTACTTTAACCACTAACCTGGTTATTCGTTCCACTGCACCTTAAACCCCATCTACGCAAAAAGCAGCAAGCCGCCGCCAGTGCCGCGCAAAGTAGGGTCATTGAAGAAGAAATGCAGAAACTCAAGACATTCAGACGGTTCAGGCAGCAGCAAATCAAGCCGATTAAACCGAGCGACCTATAATTTTGAAGGCAATCAAAAGCCAGTAAGGGGTGAACCTATGAAAGTAACTACAGAGCAAGAGCTATCAAGTTATTTCTCAATTTTAAAGTAGCTATTACCACCTATTTCAGTAAAGATGGTAATAGCCGATAGAAAAATAGACTAAATTTTTGTTGACTAACTAGTTGGTAATATAGTCCATAGCCGTAAAATTATCTTTATGTACAATGCTATCCAATATCCAATATTCTGACGCGTATGAAGCTCTTAAAGCTAATCTAGATGCGGCAGATTTTACGATTGTCCCTAATGTTTGATTATCTCCGATAGAAATTTTCCCAAAAAATCCAAGAGAAACACCTATACCACCACTGCTTTGAGTTACTAACCCACTAACCGTAGCCGCTTCATCACTGGCAAAGTTAGCTACATCTTGCAAAAGGTGTACTGTTTCTTGATTGATACCACATGTACCTTTGTCTTCTATTTTTCTATATGGTGCGTTAGGATTAATAAGTACAGTTGGTTTATCCTTTGTCAGGCCATAATACTCTGTTGTTTCATCAGGAATTATCGTATTACCAATAACAGGAGTTGGATCAGTTAAATCGATCACATATTCAAGAAAAACCGTGATGGCATTGGCAATATCTGTATCATTTGCATTAATAGAGATAGGCAAGGTTTGTCCGCTAAATAGTTGCGGTTTCTGAATTTTTCGCCCTAATCTATCAACAAATTTACCTTCATAATAAGCAACAAAATACTTAATAAATTCATCGCCTTTATTAGTGGTTTTATTTGAGGATGTGCTTAATTTGTATTCACTGGTAAATAAATTCGCAAAGTCTTTTAATTCGGAATGCGATAAATAAGTCGGAACATAGTATGAGTCAATTTTAGCTTTTTCTGCATCATATGAGATAACAGTTTTATTATCAGAATCAATTAAAGGAATGAGATTTCCTTTATCGTCTTTTTTATCGAATAAACCTGATTTATACGCAACTTCAAGTTGAGATTTTGCGGATGTTTTTATCATTAAAGAAAATATTGCATTAACAACAGAATTGTCTTTTAGTTTGTCTGGCAATTTTTCTTTAGCAGAAGAAATTCTTGAAGAATAATCAGTGAAATTATTTACAGTTTTTCCTTTAACGGCATTTAAATTATTTACAGTTTTTTCTTGAACTGATGCTGGTAGCAAATAGACAAAGTTATCTACATTTGTAGCCGTAAGACTTTTTTTTGAGTTACATTTTCCAGCATCATTTAATACAGGAGTAATGTCACTAATAGGTATGGCCGTACAGCCACTAAAAAAAACTATAAAAAGAATTAATATAAAGTTATTTTTCATGAGTTATTTTCTTGTTTAATTTTAATAGTAAACTCTTATTATCAGTAAATTATACTCTATAAAATATTATTTACTGATAATAAGAATATATGAATGATGTTGTTTGTTGTTTGTTGTATTAATCAGTTAGTTCGCCTCCATAGTTTTTTAAAAAAATTTTAAAGATAAGTTCTCTGTACACGACAAAACCCTCTGTACACGACAAAACCTAAAAACCGGCTAAAGAAGATGATCTAAGCTTATGACTTGAAAGCCCATCGCAAATCTGTTTCACTCTCTAATGACTAAAAAAGGGGGTGAACATGGACTTAAACGATGGGCTTAGAGCGATTTTAAAAGACCATGTGTCTTGGAGCAAGCGCCGTTTAGATTGTTTTATCGGTCTGTTACTGGCGTTAATCCAATCCAGGCACATGAATTTAACGCAATTAGCGGTGAATTTTGGTGGACAGGCGACCTTAAAGTCCCGGTACAGGCGGCTTCAGCGTTTTTTTCAAACCGTTGTTTTTGATTATGACGCCGTGGCGCATCTGATCATGCAGTTGTTTGATTTTAAGGGCCAGTCGTATTATTTGACTCTGGATCGCACTAACTGGAAATGGGGAAAGGCCAATCTGAATATCCTCACCCTGGCGATTGCTTATAAAGGCATGGCGGTGCCGGTGTACTGGTTGGTGTTGAATAAGCAGGGTAACTCCAATCAGCGTGAACGAATCGCCTTATTGCAACGCTTCATCCGGCAGTTTGGTCGGCATGGCATTCAAGGCGTATTGGCTGACCGGGAGTTTATTGGCGATCAGTGGTGGCAATGGTTAACAGACCATACCATTCCGTATTTGATTCGGATGAAAGACAATCAGTTACTGACCAATCGCCGCCACGCCGGAAAGCCCGTTCAAGCCCTATTCCGGGATTTAAAGGCGGGCGAGCAGCGCGTACTGAGGAAAAGACAGCGCATTGGCGATCAGTGGGTTTGGTTGAACGCCTTAAAATTAGAGACCAACGAGCTATTAGTGTTGGCCAGTAACCAGCGCTTGGCTCAGGCGATTCAAGTTTACGGCCAGCGCTGGCAAATTGAAAACCTGTTCCAATGCTTGAAAGGGCGCGGCTTCCATTTAGAAGAGACCCGGCTGACCCGGTATTATCGGATTAAGAAAGTCATGGCGCTCCAAGCCATTGCTTTTTGCTGGGCCCATAAAGTCGGGGAATGGAAACATCGAGCCGTTAAGCCGTTAACCATCAAACAACACGGTCGCCCGGAATGTAGCTTGTTTCGTTATGGGCTAGACGAGCTGAATAACTTTTTGTTGAAAACGGTTAAATCGGCTGATGAGATGCTTCGATTCTGGATTTTGTTTTTATGTCCGCCGACTATGATCGATTATGACCGAAGTCGGTCTGGGAAAATAACCCTCAGAATTTAAGTGGCGCGTTTTGTCGTGTACAGAGGACAAAACCTAAAAACCGGCTAAAGAAGATGATCTAAGCTTATGACTTGAAAGCCCATCGCAAATCTGTTTCACTCTCTAATGACTAAAAAAGGGGGTGAACATGGACTTAAACGATGGGCTTAGAGCGATTTTAAAAGACCATGTGTCTTGGAGCAAGCGCCGTTTAGATTGTTTTATCGGTCTGTTACTGGCGTTAATCCAATCCAGGCACATGAATTTAACGCAATTAGCGGTGAATTTTGGTGGACAGGCGACCTTAAAGTCCCGGTACAGGCGGCTTCAGCGTTTTTTTCAAACCGTTGTTTTTGATTATGACGCCGTGGCGCATCTGATCATGCAGTTGTTTGATTTTAAGGGCCAGTCGTATTATTTGACTCTGGATCGCACTAACTGGAAATGGGGAAAGGCCAATCTGAATATCCTCACCCTGGCGATTGCTTATAAAGGCATGGCGGTGCCGGTGTACTGGTTGGTGTTGAATAAGCAGGGTAACTCCAATCAGCGTGAACGAATCGCCTTATTGCAACGCTTCATCCGGCAGTTTGGTCGGCATGGCATTCAAGGCGTATTGGCTGACCGGGAGTTTATTGGCGATCAGTGGTGGCAATGGTTAACAGACCATACCATTCCGTATTTGATTCGGATGAAAGACAATCAGTTACTGACCAATCGCCGCCACGCCGGAAAGCCCGTTCAAGCCCTATTCCGGGATTTAAAGGTGGGCGAGCAGCGCGTACTGAGGAAAAGACAGCGCATTGGCGATCAGTGGGTTTGGTTGAACGCCTTAAAATTAGAGACCAACGAGCTATTAGTGTTGGCCAGTAACCGGCGCTTGGCTCAGGCGATTCAAGTTTACGGCCAGCGCTGGCAAATTGAAAACCTGTTCCAATGCTTGAAAGGGCGCGGCTTCCATTTAGAAGATACCCGGCTGACCCGGTATTATCGGATTAAGAAAGTCATGGCGCTCCAAGCCATTGCTTTTTGCTGGGCCCATAAAGTCGGGGAATGGAAACATCGAGCCGTTAAGCCGTTAACCATCAAACAACACGGTCGCCCGGAATGTAGCTTGTTTCGTTATGGGCTAGACGAGCTGAATAACTTTTTGTTGAAAACGGTTAAATCGGCTGATGAGATGCTTCGATTCTGGATTTTGTTTTTATGTCCGCCGACTATGATCGATTATGACCGAAGTCGGTCTGGGAAAATAACCCTCAGAATTTAAGTGGCGCGTTTTGTCGTGTACAGAGAGATAAGTTACTTAAATTAGAAACTAAACAGGTGTTATATTTTCTTCTGCAATGCCCTGTAAAGTGTTCGCCTCGATACGTTTAGAGATCGAGCTACCATGTCGTGATGTTCACCTTGTTCGATCAGCTTTTTGGCGTGTTCAACCTGTTGTGGGGTTAGCTTTGATTTTCGCCCCATCTTCACGCCACGAACAACCGCCGCCGCCCTTCCCGCTTTTGTCCGTTCCTGAATAAGAGAGCGTTCAAGTTCTGCCAGTATCCCGACCATTTGCCACATAGCCCGACCAGTCGGGGTTTTGGTGTCTATGGCTTCGGTTACGGACTGGAAGGCTACCCCTCGTGATTTTAGTTCATCCATGAGGCTTATCAAATCATGTAGCGACCGTCCTAAGCGGTCAAGCTTCCAAACGACAAGCGTATCATCCTTACTTAGAGCCTTGAGGCATTTGGTCAATTCAGGCCGTTTGACATTCGCACCCGTGGCCTTGTCCGTAAAGATGCGATCACATCCCGCCGCTTTTAGCGCGGTAAGCTGTAAATCTGGATTCTGGTCTTCGGTTGAGACACGAGCATAGCCAATTTTCATGCCTTATTTTGGCACTGATTTATGGCACACACAAGCCGTTGATTTATCAGCAGTGAAAAGTTGTGCCAAAGTTCTTCATTTCTGGGACAGATAGTATTGTATTGAACGTTAGCTATCAAGCTTTGATTTACCATTGGTCAGAGAATCTGTCCGTCTCAAACTGGCCGGGTGCCGCCAGTATACCATTTAAGATACCCATATCAGTCGTTCTGCTGAGACACATTTTCTGTCTCAATAGGGTTGTTTTAGTTGTTTTATTGGCGTCCAAGTACTATTCTAAAAGGGTCTTCATCCTATTGAGACACACGAGGGCATTATTGATGCATAACTACGAAACCGACGTAATAGCATGGGCCAATGAACAAGCGGCATTTATTCGTTCTGGCCGCTTTGACTTGCTCGACCTTGAACATATTGCGGATGAGATTGAAGACGTGGGAAAAAGTGAGCGACGCGAACTAAAAAGTCGAATGGCTGTGTTATTGGCTCATCTGCTGAAATGGCAATATCAGGTTGGTTACCAAAGTAATAGTTGGCGACGGACAATTAAGGAACAACGGCGGGGAATTGCTGGGTGTTTCAAGGAAACTCCAAGCCTTAAGTCCGATCTTGATCAGCTTGATTGGTGGGATTTGCTATGGTCTGATGCCATTAGTATTGCGGTAAAGGAAACTGGATTAGATTGTTTTCCTGAATCTTGCCCGTGGAGCTTTGATCAGATCATGAATTCTGAGTTCTGGCCAGAATAACGGGTTTCTAGCGCCGATCAGGATGGCTTGTTCGAAGCTAAGTACTTGTTTAAAAAAGTGCCGCGAAACCTTACACTGAGTTTTAAGTGATTAGACCAAGCATCTTCGCAGCATTCTATCGGATTTTAGGTCGGTCTGCTTCGATGTTGCTCGATTCCACTACCTTGCATCGAGGCTACAGTGACTATCAGGTTTAGCTGCGCCGGTCATGACCGGCGAGCCCCTCAGCCTGAAATCACCACCCCCCGCCCAAGGCCTTAAATAAAGCCACATGCGCGGTAGCCCAGTTCGAGCGGCTTTGCACCAGCTGTTCGCGGGCATTGTGCCAAACCCGGCGGCTATCCAGCACACTTTGCAGATTGGTTTCGCCTTCGCTGTAATAGGCCAGGGCGGTTTCTGCGGCTTGCCGGGCGGTTTGCTCGGCTTGTTCCAGGGCCAGCCGGCGGCTGTGTTCACCCTGTATGGTTGCCAGACCATCTTCAACTTCTTTTAACGCGGTCAGTACCGATTTATCGTAAGCCGCCAAGGCCTCCTGGTGACGGGCTTCCTGGGCTTCGACATTGGCTTTCAGCCGCCCGGCCTGGAAAATCGGCAGTGATAGGCGAGGGCCAAAACCGTAAAAACCGCTGGACATATTGGTAAAATTACTCAAATCCTGGCTTTGGAATCCCGCCGTGCCGGTCAGGGTTAGCTTAGGAAACATTTCGGCCACCGCTGCGCCGATAGCGGCGGAAGCAGATGCCACTGAGCGTTCCGCCTGACGGATGTCTGGCCGGCGCCGTAATAGATCGGCAGGCATACCGGGCTGAATCACAGGCGGCATAGGAATTACTGCTGGAACACCGGCCAGCTCAGTTTCCAGCCCTCCCGGTGGTAAACCTGATAATAGCGCCAGCGCATGTCTGGTGTTTTTGAGCTGCGCGGTCAGTGGTGCCAGGCTGCTTTCAGCAGTTTCCTGTTCGGCTTTGGCCTGCTGCACATCCAGTGCGGTTACCATGCCTTCCTGGTAACTGGCGGCGGCCAGCCGATATAGCTCGGTCTGGGTTTTTACTCTATCCTCAGCTATTACCAGCTGAGCCTGCTGTGCGCTTAGTTCCAGGTATAGTCTTGCTGTTTCGGCTGCCAGACTGAGCTGCACGTCATGCAGATTCTCGATGATGGCATCGGCGTTGGCGGCGGCTACTTCCTGTTGGCGGCTGATACTGCCAAACAGATCCAGTTCCCAGGAGCTGTCGAAACCGGCCTGGAACAGACTGAATGGTTGGCCGATCGGCCCCAGCGTTGACAGCAGGCTGCTGCTCTTGGTCTGGCTGCCACCCTGTATCGAACCCAGCGCACCCAGCAACGCATTGGGACTGATGCGTTGGCGTTGATAAGCGGTGGACGCATTGATGGTGGGCCAGCTTTTGGCATCGGTCGCCAGACGTTCGGCTCTGGCGGTCTGGATGCGGGCTGTGGCTGCCTTCAGGTCCAGGTTGTTCTGCAATACCCGTTCAACCAAACGATTCAGGCGCTCGTCGTTAAAACCATGCCACCATGCGCTTAAATCGGAGCCGGCGTCGGCAGCCGGCGCTGTGGTTTCCAGCCAATGTTCAGGCATGACCGGTTGGGGGGCATGGTAATCAGGCCCAACCGTACAGGCGCTGAGTAAAGCCGTGAGGCTGGCCGTTCCCAGCCGTTGAATGCGCTGCCGCTTGCATAATGAAATCAGCATCTTCATTGCTCCTTTATACCAAACCAGGCCGCATACAGGGCCGGCAGGAATAATAGTGTTAATACGGTGGCCACCAGTAAACCGCCCATGATCACCACCGCCATCGGCCCCCAAAATACGCTGCTGGTTAGCGGTATCATGGCCAGAATTGCAGCGGCGGCAGTGAGCAGGATAGGCCGCAAGCGGCGGGTGGCGGCTTCGATAATGGCATCCCAGGGCCGGACGCCGGCGGCAATATCCTGATCAATCTGATCCACCAGGATCACCGAGTTACGCATAATCATACCCGACAGTGCAATCACCCCCAGGGTGGCGACAAAGCCAAACGGCACCTTAAACAGCAGCAGAAACACAGTGACGCCTATCATGCCCAGCGGGGCTGTCAATAACACCATCGCGGTGCGTTTGACGCTTTGTAATTGCATCATCAGCAAGGTCACTAAACTGAACAGCATGACCGGCATCACCGCATTGATAGAGGCTTGGGCTTTTTGACTGCTTTCCACCGCACCGCCTAATTCGATGCGGTAGCCGTCCGGCAATTTGGCCCGCAAGGGTGCTAGCAAAGGCTCGATTTGCGCAGCCACATCCAGCGCCTGAGTGTTATCGCGGATATCACTCCTAACCGTAAAGGTGGGGAACCGGTCGCGCCGCCAGATTATGCCTTCTTCAAAACCGTATTCGCTGTGCACCAATTGGCTGAGCGGCACCGATTTACCGTTACGGGCCTGAATATTCACTTCCTCTATCAGGGCCGGATTGTTGCGTTCGTCAGCTTCGCCACGCCCCAAAACCTCGATCAATTTGTTACGCTCCCGGTAATCGGTGATTTTATATCCCGATAACATGGTATTTAGCACTAAGGAAATATCGCTGGAACTGACACCCAATACTCTGGCTTTGTCCTGATCCACGTTCAGGCGCACCACTTTGCTTGGCTCACCCCAATCCAACTGCACATCTTGAGTGTGCGGGTTGCTGCGCATGATTTTGGCTACTTCATCGGCAATAAGCCGGGTCTGGGCTATGTCGCGGCCGGAAACCCGGAACTGCACTGGAAAGCCCACCGGCGGCCCGTTCTCCAGCCGGTTAAGGCGCACCCGCAGCAGGGTGAAATCGTTGTCCAGCGCGGTACGCAAACGACTCAGCACTCGTTCGCGGGCTGCCAGATCCTTGGTCAACACCACCAACTGGGCAAAGTTATTTCTATCCAGTTGTTGATCCAGTGGCAGATAAAAGCGGGGCGAGCCGGCGCCGACATAGCTGACGAAGTTGACAATGTCCGGATCATCTTTAAGCAGGGCTTCGGCTTTCTTGGTTTCGCGTTCTGTAGTCAGAATCGATGAACCCTGGGGCAGCAATAAATCCATCAGTATTTCCGGGCGGTCGGAGTAGGGGAAGAACTGTTGTTCGACCATACGGAACGCACCCATGACCAGTACGAATAATAAGGCGGTGCCGGTCAGCACCCAGCGCCGGTGGCGCAAACACCCGGCTATCAGTTGCCGAAAGCGCGGATAGATGCCCCGGCTGTAAACATCGGCTTCGTTATGGATGTTGTCGCTGTGTACATCCGGCAAAATCAGATAGCCGATATAAGGGGTAAAGACAACGGCTACCAGCCAGGACACCAGCAGGGCAATACCGACCACAGCGAAAATGGTGAAACAATATTCACCGGCTGAGGACTTGGCGAAACCGACCGGGGTGAATGCGGCTGCCGTGACCAGGGTGCCGGTCAGCATCGGAAAGGCAGTGGAAGTATAGGCAAAGGTTGCGGCCTTGATCCGGTCCCAGCCTTGTTCCATTTTTACCACGATCATTTCGGTGGAGATAATCGCATCGTCCACCAATAGTCCCAAGGCGATAATCAGCGCGCCCAGCGATATGCGCTGTAAGTCTATGCCTAGTATTTTCATCACCAGGAAAGTGATGGCCAATACCAGCGGAATGGATAAGGCCACCACCAGTCCGGTGCGCCAGCCTAGCGACAGGAAGCTGACCGCCAGCACAATGATCACCGCCTCACCCAGACTTTTCATGAATTCGTTGACCGAATGTTTGACCACGCGCGGCTGATCAGATACCTGATGCACTTCTATGCCGACCGGCAGATTGGCTGACAGGCGGGCGATTTCCGCAGACAGTTGTTCGCCCAAGGCTAAAATGTCGCCGCCTTTGGTCATTGATACTGCGATGGCAATGCCATCCTCACCCATATAGCGAAATTTGGGCGTGATGGGGTCGGCATAGCCGCGATACACCTTGGCGATATCACCCAGCCGGAATTGATGGCCATTGGCAACGATGCCGATTTCGCGGATCGCCTCAACCGACTTCAGGTCGCCGCTGATGCGCAGATAGATCTTGTCGCTGGCGGTCTCGACGCTGCCGCCTGGATTCATGGCGTTCTGCTGGCGCAAGGTCTGGACGATGATCATCGGGTCTAGACCCAGGGTGGCCAATTTGCGGTGTGAAACCTCGATATAGACTTTTTCCTGTTGCACGCCGATCAAATCCACCTTGGCCACATTGGGTATTCTCAGCAGTTCCTGGCGCACATCGTCGACATTATCTTTCAGCTCGGCATGAGTGAAACCATCGGCGGTAAAGGCGTAAATAGTGCCGTAGGTATCACCAAATTCGTCATTAAAAAATGGCCCACGCACACCTTCAGGCAAGGTATTGCTGATATCGGCCAGTTTTTTACGTACCTGATACCAGGCATTGGGTACCTGGGCATTGGGGGCATAATCCTTGAGATTGACGAAGATGAAACAGCGGCCCGGTTCGGAATAGCTCTGCACAAAATCCAGCCAGGGTGTCTCCTGCAGTTTCTTTTCCAGGCGGTCGGTTACTTGCTGTTCCATTTCCCGCGCTGTTGAGCCCGGCCATTCGGCAGTGACGATCATCGTCCTGATGGTAAAATCCGGATCTTCAGCCCGGCCTAAGCTGAAATAGGCTAGGCCGCCCATCAGGATGGTGACGGCCAACAGATAGGCAATAAAAGACTGATGGCGTAAAGCCCAGTCGGACAAATTCAGGGGTTTCATGGATTTGCTCCCAGGATGCGCACTTTTTGTCCCGCGATCAGTTTGTGGACGCCGGCAGTAATCACCGCTTCGCCGGCGCTGATGCCACCCAGCACTTTGGCGTTAGCCTCGTCATAACCGGCCATGGTGACGGTACGGATCTGGACGGTACTGGTCTGTTTATCAAATACCCACACTGCCGGTTGGCCGTGTTGCTGAGTCAGCGCAGTCAAGGGCAGCCAAGCCACGGGTTGTGGCTCGTTTCTTTCCACCTGCACGGTGGCGGTCATGCCCATGACCACGTTCGCATCAGCGCCGGGTATCGATACCTTGACCGTATAAGTGCGCAGCACCTGATCCACGCTAGGGGAAACCTCCCGCAGTCGCCCGACATAGAAATGCTCAGGATAGGCCCATAAACTGACTTTGATTGAGCTGGCGGCACGCAGATCCTGCAAGCGATTTTCCGGGACGCTGATCACAACTTCTTGTTCATTGGTTTGGGCCAGCCGCACGATGCTTTGACCGGACGCAACGATTTGCCCCGGTTCGGCATCGACTGCGGTGATAACGCCGGCTTGCTCAGCCCGCAGTTCTGTGTAATTTGATTTGCGGGCATAGCTGCCCAGCGTGGCGCGTGCCGCTGCCAGGCGGGCAGCAGTGGTGCGGACTTGGTCCTGGCGACGCTCCACAGCGGCCGGACTGGCTAGGTTCTGTTTCTGCAGATTGCTAAGATGATTTAGATCTTTGTTGGCCTGATCCAGCTCGGCCTGTGCTGCCGCCAATTGTGCCGATACTCCGGCTTCGTCAAGCCGGACATCAGCCGGATCCAGAGTTGCCAGCAACTGGCCGCGCTCGACGGCGGTTCCCACGTCCACCAGACGCTTGAGCAGTTTGCCGCCAACCTGAAAAGCCAGCGGGCTTTCATGGCGAGCGCGGATTTCACCTGAATAACGGGCGGTGATGGCGGCTTGGCGAAATTGCACATCGGTAATCCTGACCGGCCTGGGTGCCGGCTCTGTGGTGTCGGGTTCGGAGCAGGCGGCCAGAAAAATGCTGCCGGCTAACAGTATAGCCACCCTCAACCACTGCTTACCCGTGCCTAATGGACGATCTGATGTCTGGAATAGGGTGTTGGCATGGCTCATCGTTGCACTCCTCTGATCATTGCATTTATGGTTAAGTTTGCAGTGGCTTCTACGCTGCACCACTCGATCCAGGGATCGCCATATTTGGTGATATGCAGCGCGGTGACCCCATGCACGCCGGCCCAAAAAGCCTGGGCCAGCAAGTTGGCATCTGCCAGTTCCGGCAGCAGCAGTTGCCGGGCAATGGCTTCGCTGAGGGTGTTCAACAGCAGCAGATAACCGTCGGTTTCCGGATTGCCATGGCCCATTTCCGCCAGTTCTTCGACTTCGGAGTGGCGGTTGCTCATAAACATCAGCCGGTAGTGGTTGGGGTGGGTGATACCGAACGCTACATAAGCCATGCCTATTTTACGCAACCGTTCCAACGGCTCCGGCTCAGTGGCGACGCTTTGCACGGCTTGAGTCAAAGCCATCGAATCCACCCGGCACAGCTCACGTATCAATGCGTCTTTGTCCTTGAAATGCAGATAAATGGTGGTAGCGGAATACTCGATCACCCCGGCTATGCTGCGCATGGTCACAGCATCATAGCCTTCGGTGGCAAACAGTTCGCGTGCGGCATCCAAGATTTTGTTGCGGATTTTTAGGCGGTCCCGCTCCCGCCGTTCGGAAATGCTCATAAACACCATTAATTTACTTAACAGTGTTATCTTAATTATCATTGTTATTTATTGTCAACAGATATTTGATCATAACTGAATTAATTCTAACTGCTGTGCTAATTATTAATTTAAAAACAAGCAGTTGTAGGATGTGTTAAACGCAGTGCATCACTCGGTGCTAAGTACTTGTTTAAATATGGATCATGCTACTTTACGCTGAATAATGCCTAAAATTGTCCCCAAAACTTATTGTGAAATAATTAGCTAATATGCTAGAGTTCGGCAGCGTACATACACTTAGCCCCTATAAACCCAAGTTATTCTTATTGAGGCATACTAAAGTCTAGTGTCCACCAATCTTATTTTGCCGGATACGGTGGCGGATGCGCTGAACGCAGTGATGCGTATCAATCGCGCGCGATACGCTTCCAGATTTACGTTGAATAATTACCAAATTTATAATCAATCTGAAACACACGAGCCAAGGAAAAACACATGCAACACGGGAAAATCCTATTGACTGCCACTATGCTGTTGAGCCTCAACAGCCTAAATGCCCAAGCTAATTTATACATCACTGGCGGCGGCCTAGGGGTTTACGACAGCGGCATCAATGCCACCTGGACTCGAGATGCCAACCTGTTAGGCAGTTGGGAAGGCGCTTATCAATCCACCAGTTACAATAATATCGTCACTGCGATCATCAATGCCAGTAGTGGGGTAATCCATGATACCCCCAATGGTTTCGATCCTACCGGCACTTACACCCTGACTGCCGCTGATTTTGGCAGTGGTGGCACGGTAGACTGGTGGGCTGGTCTGGCGTTTGTCAATTACCTGGATACCCAGCATTATGCCGGCTCAAGTCAATGGGCTTTACCCTCGACTCCAGATACGGTTCCATCATATGGTTACAACCAAACCGACAGTCAACTAGGTGAGCTGTTTTACAACGAATTAGGTGGCACAGCATCCAATCCCATTCCCTCTGGTCCGTTCAGCAATGTGCAATCCCTTGCGTACTGGTCTGGTACGGAGTTTACGGCCAATCCTTCCCTGGCACCTACTCCTTACCTGGCATGGAACTTCCTTAGCTACAATGGCTTCCAGGATATCAACTTTAAGAACGCCCAGTTTTCGGTATGGGCAGTCAGCCCCGGCAGCATTGCCGCCGTACCGGAAGCCAATATAATCTACTTGTTTGGCACCGGCTTGTTAGGTTTGCTTGGCTTAAAACGACGCGGCACCATTAAGTAATTCGATTAGTTGGCATTTTTTGTGGTTTTGCTGGATTCGCCGTCGGGCAATCCAGCAAAACCGCTAGCAACCGGTTTGCGCATGGTGACAAACTCTTCGGCAGCGGTGGGGTGGATGCCTATGGTGGAATCAAACACGGCTTTGCTGGCTCCGGCGCGGATGGCGATGGCCATACCCTGGATAATTTCGCCGGCATCGGCACCCACCATGTGTACTCCCAGCACTTTATCGGTGCTGCGTTCGACCACCAATTTCATCAGGGTCTTCTGATTCAGGCCGGACAGGGTGTGTTTCATCGGCGTGAATACCGATTTATAAACATCAATGTCCGGATAACGTTTGCGGGCGGCGGCTTCAGTTAAACCCACTGTGCCGATATTGGGCTGGCTGAACACGGCGGTGGGGATATGATCGTAATCAACCGGGCTGGCACTGTGACCATACAGCTGGTTGACCAAAGCCGTGGCTTCGGCGGTGGCAACCGGAGTCAGATTGAAGCTGTTGGCCACATCACCCAAGGCGTAGATAGACGGGATATTGGTCTGGTAAGCCGGATTTATCTGGATAGCGCCTTTATCGGTCAGCGCCACGCCGACCGCTTCCAGCCCCAAACCGGCGGTATTGGCGGTTCTGCCGGTGGCATATAACACCAGATCGGCGGCGATGGCCTGATTCTCCCCGAAATGGGCCAGCAAGCCATCTGCAGTTTGGCTAATCCGGCTGATATCGGTATTGAGGCGAATGTCGATGCCTTGTTTGCGCATTTCCTCGGCCAGAAAATCGCGGATATCATTATCAAAGCCGCGCAGTAAGCGGTCTCCCCGATAACACAGCGTGGTTGCAACGCCCAGACCATGCAGTATACCGGCAAATTCCACGGCTATATAACCACCGCCGACGATCAGCACCCGTTTGGGTAGTGCCGGCAAGGCAAACATTTCGTTGGAACTCACCACCAGTTCGCGGCCCGGAATGTCCGGGATAGCCGGCCAGGCCCCGGTGGCGATCAGAATTCGTTCGCAGCTAAAGGTCTGTTCACCCACCCTGACAGTATGGGCATCCACCAGACTGGCCTGGCCGTTGATGATTTGCACACCGGTATTTTCCAGCAGGCCGGCATAAATTTTTTGCAGGCGTTGAATTTCCCGGTCTTTATGGGCCAGTAACACCGACCAATCGAATTTCGGCGTACCCAGCGACCAGCCAAAGCCGGGAGCGGCGGCAAAATCTTCTTGAAAATGGGCGGCATAGACAAACAGTTTTTTCGGCACACAGCCGACATTGACGCAGGTGCCGCCCAGGTAGCGATTTTCGGCAATCGCGACCCTAACTCCCAGGCCGGCGGCCATCCGCGCTGCCCGAACCCCGGCTGAACCGGCACCTATTACAAATAAATCAACATCGTAGTCAGTCATGGGATTTTTCCGTCAGAATAAAAGTGACCGGGCTGAACAGGCCCGGTCTGTCGGGTGATTAAGCCTGCTGCAGATAAGCCAGCATGTTATCGGCAGCGCTGATGGTGAATGGGTCTTCCGGGTGATTATCGGCTTTACCGGGTTCACTGAACAGTTTAATAATCTTGCCGTCCTCTACCAGCATGGCATAACGCCAGGAACGATAGCCAAAGCCCAGATTTTCCTTTTTGACCAGCATGCCCATGCCTCTGCTAAAGTCGCCATTACCGTCCGGCAACATTTTTATATGGCTGATGCCAAGATGTTTGCCCCACTGAAACATGGTGAAGGCATCGTTGACACTCAAGCAATAGATGTCATCGATACCCTGATCGATAAACGCTTGATATTTAGCCTCATAGCCCGGCAAATGGGTGTTGGAACAAGTTGGTGTGAAAGCACCGGGCAGCGCCACAATCACCACTGTTTTGCCGCTGAAAATATCGCTGCTGCTGACATCCTGCCAGCGGAACGGGTTATCACCGCCCAGGCTTTCATCGCGAACACGGGTTTTAAAGATTACATCAGGTACGTTTACAGTCATGGAAATCTCCAGTTTTTTATTAAGTAGCTTGCAGGCAGTGCCTGCTGGTTTTGTTTGGTACGCTGATAGTCTAAAACCGGATTGTTGCTAAATAAAATCGATTGTTTTTATAATAACGATAGATTGCGTCTATTTATACACTAAGTCATGAACTTGCGAGATTTACATTATTTGGTAGCAGTGGCCGACCTGCACAGTTTTGTCCAGGCAGCCCAACGCTGTTTTATCAGTCAGCCGACTTTGAGTATGCAAATCAAAAAATTGGAAGACAGTCTGGGGGTGCAGATTTTTGAGCGCAGTAATAAAAAAGTGCTGATTACCCCTATCGGTGCGGCCATTATTGCTTCAGCACGGCGCATTATTCAGGAAACCGAGCTGATCGAAGCGCTGGCGGAAAATGCCCAAGACCCCTTGGCCGGCAAGTTGCGACTGGGCGGCTTTCCCACCTTATCAACTTATCTGTTTCCGCAATTGGCGATATTGATCAAGCAGAACCTGCCCGGTATTCATCTGATCCTGGTGGAAGAAAAAACCGACGGCTTGCTGCAGCAATTAAAAAATGGCGAACTGGATGCGGCCTTGCTGGCCTTGCCGCTGGCAGAAGAAGGTCTGGAAACCTGCTTGTTATTTAGCGATGAATTTTTGCTGGCAGTGCCCAGCACTGATGCTCTGGCCGCCAGAACAAAGATAAAACAGGTGGATTTGGCCGGCCGGCAAGTATTATTGCTGGACGAAGGTCATTGTTTGCGCGGTCAGGCCCTGCAGGTTTGCCGGATCAATGGTGCCGACGAACATCAGGATTTACGCGCCACCGGCCTGGAAACCCTCCGACAAATGGTAAAAGCCGGTGCCGGTATGACTTTTATGCCGGAAATTGCCGTCCGGCCCGACGAAGCCGGCATCCGCTACCTCCGCTTCGCCGCACCAGCCCCGTATCGTCATATCGCCCTGGTGTGGCGCAAGACCAGTGTGCGGACAACATTGTTTAACGAATTAAGCCGTTTGGTGCAGCAGGCCGTTCAACCACCCAGTTGCTGATCTGCTGGATAAATACCCCGGCCAGATCAGGCCAAGCGTTTAAAATAGTCAGATATTGACTATGCCCCTGTAACCTAAATAAGCAGAAATGAAGAAAAGCGATTTTAATTATGATTTACCGGCTGACCTGATTGCCCAGCAGCCCCTGGCTGAGCGCGGTGCCAGCCGCATGCTGCAATTGGATAAACACCATGGCAGCTGGCAGGATGCCTGGTTTAGCGGCTTTATAGATTTACTTAAACCTGAGGATTTACTGGTATTTAACGACACCAAGGTGATACCGGCCCGGCTGTATGCCCAGAAAACCAGCGGCGGCAAGGTGGAAATGCTGATCGAACGGGTGGTGGACAACCGGCAAGCCTGGGCGCATATCAAAGCCAGCAAAGCGCCTAAAGCCGATGCCGAATTAATATTAAGCAACGGCCAGACCTGCCGGGTACTGGGCCGCGAACATGATCTATTCCTGGTGGAATTTCCGGCCCAGCAAAGCTTATTAAGCTTGCTGGCCGAAATAGGTCATATACCCTTGCCGCCCTATATTACCCGCGCCGATACCGCCGCCGACCTGGAACGCTATCAGACCGTATTTGCCAAGAATGCCGGCGCAGTGGCGGCACCAACCGCCGGCCTGCATTTCGATCAAGCCCTGCTGGACGAGCTGGATCGGCGCGGTATCGGCAAAAGCTATGTCACCCTGCATGTCGGCAGCGGCACCTTTCAGCCGGTAAGAGTGGAAAATCTGGCCGAACATATCATGCATCAGGAGTTTTTCCAGGTATCCGCTGCCACAGTAGCGGCAGTCAGGCAGACCAGGGCGCGTGGGGGCAGGGTGGTGGCCATCGGCACCACAGCGGTACGAGCCTTGGAATCAGCAGCAGCCGGCGGTGAACTAGAGGCCGGTTTTGGCGATACCCGTCTGTTCATCACCCCCGGCTACCAGTTTAAAGTGGTAGATGCCTTGTTGACCAATTTCCATTTGCCGGAATCAACCCTGTTAATGCTGATCTCAGCTTTTGCCGGTTATGAACCGGTGATGGCCGCCTATCGCCACGCCATTGCCCAGCGCTACCGGTTTTTTAGTTATGGCGATGCGATGGCAATTTTTTAAGACTGACCGATTATTAGCCAAAAAAAAACCCGCACGGCAAAATTTGCGGTGTGGGTTTTATTGGTACTGAACCGCTGAGCGGTTCAGCCCGGACAGGTTTTATTCGCTGTCGATTTCTTTCATGCTCAGGCGGACCCGACCTTGACGGTCAATTTCCAGCACTTTCACTCTAACCACATCACCTTCAGAGAGTTTGTCGCTGACTTTCTCAACGCGCTCATCGGAGATTTGTGAAATATGTACCAGGCCGTCTTTGCCAGGCAGGATAGTCACGAAAGCACCAAAGTCCATCAGGCGTACCACTTTCCCTTCGTAGATTTTGCCCACTTCAACTTCAGCGGTGATTTCTTCTATCATGCGGCGGGCTTCTTCGCCGGCAGCTTTATCCACAGAAGCGATATTGACCACACCATCGTCGTTCAGATCAATGCTGGCACCGGTTTGTTCGGTAATGCTGCGAATGGTTACGCCGCCTTTGCCGATAACTTCGCGGATTTTGCTGGGATCGATTTTGAAAGTAATGATACGTGGCGCAAAATCGGACATATGCGAACGGGTGCTGGACAAAGCCTTATTCATTTCACCCAGAATATGCAAACGGCCTTGTTTAGCCTGTTCCAGCGCAACCCGCATAATTTCGGCAGTAATACCGTCGATTTTAATGTCCATTTGCAGCGCAGTAATACCGTTTTCGGAACCGGCCACTTTGAAATCCATATCGCCCAGATGATCTTCATCACCCAGAATGTCCGACAGCACCGCAAAATTATCGCCTTCCTTAATCAGACCCATAGCAATACCGGCTACCGGCGCTTTGATCGGCACACCGGCATCCATCAACGCCAAACTGCTGCCGCATACGCTGGCCATAGAGCTGGAGCCATTGGATTCAGTAATTTCCGAAACCACCCGCACCACATAAGGAAATTCAGCCATATTAGGCAAAACAGCCAGTACACCGCGTTTGGCCAGACGGCCATGACCGATTTCCCGGCGTTTCGGCGAACCGACAAAACCGGTTTCGCCAACGCTGAACGGCGGGAAATTATAATGCAGCATAAACGGATCTTTATATTCACCGGCCAGCGCATCAATGATTTGCGCATCGCGGTCGGTACCCAACGTGGCAACCACCAGCGCCTGAGTTTCACCCCGGGTGAACAGCGCCGAACCATGAGTTCTAGGCAAAACACCGGTTCTGATGCTGATCGGTCTCACCGTGCTCAGATCGCGGCCATCAATACGTTTGCGGTCAACCAGAATCGCGCTACGCACCACATCGTATTCCAGATGCTCAATAGCACCACGAATCTCTTTTTCAGTATACAAGCCATCGGCAGTGAGTTTTTCCACCACCTGGCTACGAATAGCACTAAGCTGATCTTGTCTGACCAGTTTTTCCGCCACTTGATAAGCGGCTTTAATACTTTGCTCCGCTTCAGCAGCGACAGCCGCTTTCAGCTCGGCATTGTCGGCAGCGGCAGACCAGTTGAATTCTGGAGCAGTCACAGCAGCGGCAAATTCTTTAATAGCATTGATAGCGGTTTGCAATTGCTCGTGACCGAACAATACCGCGCCCAGCATCACATCTTCAGATAGCAGATCGGCTTCCGATTCCACCATCAATACCGCTTTCTCAGTACCGGCAACCACCAGTTGCAAACGTGATTCTTTCAGAGCCGGCAGGGAAGGGTTTAACACATAAGCATCGTCGATATAACCAACGCAAGCTGCACCCAGCGGGCCGTTGAAAGGCAGGCCGGAAACCGCCAGAGCGGCAGAAGCACCCAGCAAAGCCGGGATTTCAGTATCCACTTCAGGATTCAGCGACACCACAGTGGCGATGATCTGAACTTCGTTGGTAAAGCTTTCGGGAAACAGAGGGCGGATAGGTCTGTCGATCAGTCGGGATATCAAGGTCTCATTTTCGCTGGGACGTCCTTCCCGTTTAAAAAAACCACCAGGGATTTTACCGGCGGCAAAAGCTTTTTCTTGATAATTGACGGTGAGCGGGAAAAAATCGCCGCCGGTGGCTTCTTTTTTACTGACTACTGTGACCAGCAAGGAAGTGCCTTCGACATCAATCACCACTGCACCATTGGCTTGACGTGCGATTTCACCGGTTTCTAAAGTGACGAGACGGTCGCCGTACTGAAATTGTTTCCTGATAGGATTCACTATAAGGTTCCTGCTTTGGGTTGTTTGGAAGAGATGGCGGCCGTTACCGGCATAGCGGACTATACCGGTAACGGATGGTATTATTTACGGATGCCTAGGCGTTCGATCAGTGAGCGATAACGGACTACATCAGTGTTTTTCAAGTAATCCAGTAATTTACGACGCTGATTTACCATGCGCAACAAACCGCGGCGTGAATGGTTATCATTTTTATGCGTACTAAAGTGCGGAGTAAGCTGATTGATGTTGGCTGTCAGTAAAGCAACCTGGACTTCAGTAGAGCCGGTATCTGATTCCGACAGGCGGTATTCGGCTACAACGGCGTGTTTTTGTTCTGCGGTTAACGACATGGTTAATCCCTATCAAGTTTTAAGTAAAAAGAAAGCCGTCAAAATGACGGCGGATAAACACGGCATCCACAATAGGGTGTAGAAGCCAGTGAGACAGTGCTCTGCATAAATCATTTAACATTATGTTGCTAATGTAATTGATTATCCAGATTAAATAATTTTTTCGGGGCTAGTTTACCATTTAATAGCAATTCACCCAACCCCAAAAAGTCCTGTTCACAGTAAATTCTGACTAAACCCGGCAAGCCGGCCGACATCGTAATCTGCTGGCCTTGTTTGATACACAAACATTGCGCCGCCGATAATTGCAGCGCCGGAATATCCGCCAAAGGCGCATCCACATCAATCAAACAGTTTTGCAACTGCTCCGGGCGCATAGCCTGCAATTGCTCCAGAGTATAAGCGGCACTTAAATCAAACTGACCGGCTGCGCTGCGCCGTAAACTGGCCACCGTACCGCAACTGCCCAATTTAGTGGCGATATCTTCCGCCAGCGAGCGTATATACGTCCCCTTCGAGCAACTCACATCCAGGCACAGATAATCCGCGCCATAATCCAGCAAGTTTAAAGCATAAATACTGATGCGCCGGGGCGGTCTGTCTATACTAATCCCCGCTCTGGCCAGTTCGTACAGCTTTTGGCCTTGATGTTTCAAAGCCGAATACATAGGCGGCACCTGATCAATCTCGCCGATAAAGCTGTCCAGGCAGGCTGCCAGAGTCGTTTCAGAAAACGCCGGAACCGGCATTTCAGCAATCACCTGACCTTCCGCATCACCGGTATCAGTCATCACCCCCAGCCGCACCCGAACCTGATAACGTTTATCCTGATCCAGCATCATCCCCGACACCTTGGTCGCCTCACCGAAACACAGCGGCAACAGTCCGGTAGCCAAAGGATCCAAACTGCCGGTATGACCGGCTTTATTGGCATTCAGCAGCCGTCTGACTTCCTGCAAAGCCCGATTGGAAGAAACGCCTTCACGTTTATCCAGCAACAAAATACCGTGGATATCCAGACCGGATTTACGCTTGGCCATTACCTGAATCGGAATTATTCACTTCCTGCAACAATTCCGCCACCCGCATACCCGTGTCAAAGGAATGATCATAATAAAAATGCAGCACCGAAATATGTCTTAACCTCATGCGCTTGGCCAATTCATGGCGAATAAACGGCGCCATTTCGTTTAAAGTCTCCACATTGCGCTGTTTGGCGCGTTCATCGCCATTCAGCACCGTGATATAAATTTTGGCAGAAGCCAGATCTTTGGACAGCACCACCTCATTAATAGTGACAAAGCCCAGGCGCGGATCATGTACATCCCGCTGCAGAATCAACGCTAACTCCTTCTGCATTTGTGAAGCCACCCGCTGGCTGCGGCCAAAATCATTGGGCATATTACAGCTCCCTTTTCACTTCAATGCGTTCAAACACCTCGATTTGATCACCGGGTTTGACATCGTTGTAATTTTTCACGCCGATACCGCATTCCATGCCCATTTTCACCTCATTGACATCGTCTTTGAAGCGGCGCAAAGATTCCAGCTGGCCTTCATAAATCACCACATTATTCCGCAGCACCCGGATAGGCAGATTGCGTTTCACGAAACCGTCAATCACCATACAGCCGGCGATAGCACCGAATTTTGGTGAACGGAATACATCGCGCACCTCGGCCAGACCAACAATTTTCTCCTGAATTTCCGGAGCCAACATACCGCTGATCGCGCGTTTTACTTCGTCGATAGCCTCATAAATGATGCTGTAATAATGCAGATCAATATCTTTTTCTTCAATCAGTTTCCGGGCCACCGCATCGGCACGCACATTAAAGCCGATCAGAATCGCACTGGAAGCCAGCGCCAGATTCGCGTCACCCTCATTGATACCGCCCACACCGCCGTAAATACATTTAACCTGCACTTCGTCGTTGGACAGACCGACCAGCGATTCACGCAACGCTTCCAAACTGCCCTGCACATCGGTTTTAATAACCAGATTCAGAGTCAGCGTTTCACCGTTCGACATTCTGGAGAACACATCATCCAGTTTGGCGGCATGTTGAGCCGCATGGCGGGTCGAACGTTTGCGATCTTCACGGTGAGCCGCCAGTTCTCTGGCAATCCGTTCGTTTTGCACCACCAGAAACTCATCGCCCGCATCCGGCGTACTGGACAAGCCCAAAATTTCCACCGGCGCACTAGGGCCGGCAGACTTGATCGCATGAGCGTTCTCGTCAAACATCGCCCGAATCCGGCCATATTCATGACCGCACAGCACAAACTCACCTTTACTCAAAGTACCTTTCTGAATCAGAATGGTAGCCACCGCGCCACGGCCCTTATCCAGGCGCGATTCGATACAGATACCCGAGGCTATGCCTTCGGCAGGCGCTTTCAATTCCAGCACCTCAGCCTGTACGATCAAAGCTTCGATTAATTCATCGATACCTTCACCGGATTTGGCCGAAACTTTCAGGAATTGCACATCGCCACCCCATTCTTCCGGCACCACATTCAAAGTAGCCAGTTCCTGCATCACCTTATCGGGATTGGCTTCTTTTTTATCGATTTTGTTCAGAGCGACAATAATCGGCACATTAGCGGCACGGGCATGGTCTATCGCTTCGCGAGTTTGCGGCATCACCCCGTCATCGGCAGCAACCACCACAATCACAATATCAGTCACTTCCGCACCACGGGCCCGCATCGCGGTAAACGCCGCATGGCCCGGAGTATCCAGAAAAGTCACCGCACCGTGATCGGTTTTAACCTGATAAGCACCAATGTGCTGAGTAATACCACCGGCTTCGCCGGCAGCCACTCTGGTTTTACGGATGTAATCCAGCAAAGAAGTCTTACCGTGGTCAACGTGACCCATAATGGTAACGATAGGCGCTCTAGGCAGTAACTTACGGTTATCGCCTTCGCTTTTCACCTCGGCCAGCATTTCCTGTTCAAAGTCATCTTCACTTTGCGGCACAGGGGTGTGACCCATTTCTTCCACCAGAATCACCGCCGTTTCCTGATCAATGGCCTGGTTGATAGTAGACATCACGCCCAATTTCATCAAATGCTTGATTACTTCGGCAGCTTTAATACTCATTTTGGCAGCCAGTTCGGAAACGATAATCGTTTCCGGAATCGTTACCTGATGCACCACCGGCACCACCGGTTTTTCAAATTTATGCCGGGACGGCTGACCACCGATCTCGAATTCCGGTTTTTCCTTACGCGGCTTGTTTTTCTTACTTTTACCACGACGCCCAGCTTCACTACGGCCTTCCACATCCAAATCCACAGTCACGCCGCGAGCAGGTTTGAATTCCTGCTTTTTCTTATGCAAAGTCTGTTGCTTGGCTTCAGCCTGCTTTTTAACCTTTTCAGCATTACGCTGTACAGCGGCTTCCAGGCGTTCTTTACGCTCTATTTCCAACTGCTCTTCTTTGCTTACCGCTGCCGGGGCAGGGGTTGCAACTGTCGCTTCAACAGCGGCTGGGGCAGCAGCCTCACTAACAGGCTCACTGAGCACAGCCTCAATTGGGGCCGGGGCCGGGGTTTCAATAGCAGGTGCTTCAGCGGCAGATACTGGTGCTATGCCGGTATCGGAGGACAGATCAGCAGCGGCAGCAATAATTTCAGCTGCTTCCACCTGCTGAGTGCCGGTCTCTACCTGAGTTTGAATAGCTTCGACCGCAGCCGTTTGCAATACTGATTCTACATCGCTTGCCTGACCCAGTTCGGCCAATTGTTTGTCTGCCTCACTATCAACAGAAGCTGCTTGCTGGCCGATATCCGGCCGTTTAATGTAGGTCGTCTTCTTACGCACTTCAACACTAACGGTTTTTGCCGCCGTGCCGGGCGTAGTGGACTGGCGCAATTCCGTTTTAGTACTGCGTTTTAAAGTAATGCGTTTAGGCCCGGCATCTTCCTGCTGGCTATCCGGTTTGCCGTGGCGTTTGCGCAAATGGGCCAGCAGCTTAAGTTTTTCATCTTCGCTGATCACATCATCCGCTGCATCGGCGCTTAAGCCCGCTTCTTTTAGCTGCACCAAAAACCTGTCGAGAGGGATGCCGACGACTTCCGCCAATTCCTGTACTGTTTTATCACTCATAGTCTAGTATCCTCCAGTGCCTTAGGCCTTGTCTTCAGCGAACCAAGATTCGCGAGCCTTCATAATCAGTTTACCGGCCAGTTCTTCATTCAGGCCTGGCAACTCTATAATATCGTCGATGGCCTGTTCGGCCAGATCATCCACAGTGACAACGCCTTTGCCGGCCAAACCCTTGGCAAGTTCGGCATTCATGCCCTCCATAGCCAGTAACTCGGCACTAGGCTCAGCAGTCTCGATTTTTTCTTCAGAGGCAATGGCTTTAATCAACAAAGCATCCTTAGCACGGCTGCGCAAGGCTTCCACCAATTCCAAGTCAAACCCCTCGATTTCCAGCATTTCATTCACCGGAATATAAGCAATCTCTTCAATATTGCTCAAACCAACCTCAACCAGAATATCGGCAATTTCTTCATCAACATCCAGTAATTCGATAAACTCTTTTTTGGCTTTGGCGATGGATTCATCGTGATTTTTATCAGTCTTGGCAGAGTCGTGAATATTCAGTTCCCAACCGGTCAATTCCGTGGCCAGCCGCACATTCTGACCGCCACGACCGATAGCCTGAGATAAATTGTCGGTAGGTACCGCCACTTCCATACTGTGCTTGTCTTCATCCACCACAATAGACTGAATTTCAGCCGGAGACAAAGCATTGATCACAAATTGGGCTTCATTAGGGTTCCACAAAATAATGTCTACCCGTTCGCCGGCCAGTTCATTAGAAATGGCTTGCACCCTGGAACCGCGCATACCCACACAAGCCCCCACCGGGTCCAGACGCGGATCATGGGTTTTCACCGCAATTTTAGCTCTGGAGCCTGGGTCTCTGGCGGCCGCCATAATTTCGATCAGACCTTCGCCAACTTCCGGCACTTCCAGACGAAACAGCGCAGTCAACAATTCCGGAGCAGTACGGCTAACAAACAATTGCGGACCGCGCGGTTCGGAACGCACCGATTTTAAATAGCCGCGCACCCGGTCACCCATGCGGATCGGTTCTTTAGGGATCATGTCCTCACGGGCAATATAAGCCTCCACATGGCCGCCCAAGTCCAGATAGACACTGCCTTTTTCCAGACGTTTTACCACACCGGTAATTAATTCGCCTACTCTGTCTTGATAAGCTTCAACAATTTTACGCCGCTCGGCTTCCCGTACTTTCTGGATAATCACCTGTTTGGCGGTTTGCGCCGCAATCCGGCAAAAATCCACGGATTCAATTTCTTCTTCGACATAATCGCCCACAGCGAGGTTCGGCTCGTCGATTTGCGCGGCTTCCAGCAAAATCTGGGTGCCGGGAAATTCCACGTCACCGTTAATGTCCGGGTTAGGCTCCACAACCTGCCAGCGCCGGTAAGTCAAATAATCCCCGGTTTGCCGGTTAATGGCCACTCTGGCTTTGATCGGTGTTTCGTAACGTTTGACAGTCGCGGCTTCCAGGGCAGATTCTATGGCCTGAAAGATAATCTCTTTATCGATTTCTTTTTCATTAGCAAAAACGTCTGCTACCAATAAGATTTCTTTATTTGCCATTGCGACCTCCTTTATTAATTAAATACTCGGGCACCAAGCGTGCCTTGCTGATCGCCGCAAAGGGAATTCGAAAACACCGCTCACCTTCAACGAGCAGAATCTCTTCACCTTCCACGGCCTGTATGAGTCCGGTAATTTTTTTGCGTTTATCAACGGGGCTAAACAAATTCAGGGCGACCGTGCTGCCGATATAAGCCTGAAACTGGCTGAGTTTAAAAAATGGCCGATCTGCGCCTGGGGAAGACACTTCCAGCTGATAATTGCCTTGAATAGGATCTTCCACATCCAGCACACCGCTGATTTGATGGCTGACTTTACTGCAATCGTCCACTAAAATACCGTCTGGACTATCGATATAGATGCGCAACATGCCGTGCAGCGGATGAGGATTGTATTCAATGCCCACGCATTCATAGCCTAGGCCTTCCACAATTGGTTCTAGCAAAGTCACCAAATGCTCTGGAGCCTGTTTCATTAACGCCTCGCCTAATTTAACCCAAAAAAAAAGAGCCTCTGGCTCTTCCCTAAATAAAACTCTGTGGCTTTATGAAAGTGCAGGCCACAAAATAAAAAACCCCATATAGGGGTTATACTTTTATCCATGCCAAGCATGGTGCCCAAGGACAGAATCGAACTGTCGACACGAGGATTTTCAGTCCTCTGCTCTACCGACTGAGCTACCTGGGCGCTATTTAATAACAATCATGGTGCCCAGGGACAGAATCGAACTGTCGACACGAGGATTTTCAGTCCTCTGCTCTACCGACTGAGCTACCTGGGCGCTAAGAGCCGCTTATTAAACTAATTAACAGGCGTTTAGTCAAGGAAAATAGTAAACACATAATATAAATGCCTAAAAATTCTTGATATAACAGCCTATTGGCATAAAAATTAATTAGCCCTGCAGGGTGAAATCACCGCAGGCAAACCACCAAAACTTCTATAGCCAGTGTCAACGCCACCGTAGCCTCGATGCAACGCAGTGGAATCGAGGAATCGCAGCGTAGCCTTAATCAAACCAAGGTCAGCGGAATTCAACAGAGCCCTGTGCGCTTGCACCAAAATGCAAACATAGCCTTTAAAAAGGTGTTAACAACAGTCTCACCGCTGCAAGCAAAATCCACCAATATTTTGCCTAAAGCCTAGACACCACCCGCCATTCTATGCAATTCTTTTCCGCTTGCCGAGCTGTCCGGCGCAACCAGACTACCTGCATCTTACTTTTTTCACCGAGACCCGATTATGCAAACTTTTACAGATATCCGCGCCTTAATTATAGACATGGATGGCGTACTCTGGCATGGCGATCAGGCGCAAGCCGGACTGATAGAATTTTTTGCCGCATTGCGCCAATTAAACCTGCCCTTTGTGCTGGCAACCAATAATGCCAGCCTGACCGCCGCCCAATACGTCGAAAAACTGGCCGGCATGGGCGTGACAGTGGCGTTACCGGAAGTCCTGACCTCCGGCATGGCAACCGCTTTATATCTAAGCAAATTATATCAACCCGAACAAACCAGAGTCTTCGTCATCGGCGGCATAGGCGCACGTCAGCCCTTGCTGGACTTAGGGTTTACCTTAACCGGGCTGTATGAAACCGGGCCAGGGCAGGGTGCCGATCTGGTGGTCAGCGGCCTGGACCGGGAACTATCCTGGGATAAGCTGGCTACCGCCACCTTAAATATACGCGCCGGCGCCAAGTTTATCGGCACCAACGGTGACACCACCCTGCCTACCGAGCGTGGCGTTACCCATGGAAACGGCGCAATCCTGGCGGCATTGCAGGTGGCCAGCGGCGTAAGCCCTACCATAATCGGCAAACCTGAGCCGATCATTTATCAACAGGCCCTGGAATTATTGGGAACCGATATGGCCACTACCATTGCCATAGGCGATAGACTGGATACCGATATACTCGGCGCAGTACGCACCGGCATCCGCAGCTTGCTGGTGTTAAGCGGAGTCAGCACCACAGCCGATCTGCAAAATATAGATTATGCGCCGACCTGGGTCATGGCAGATATCCGCGAAGTCACCCAGGCCTTAACTTCCTCAGCCAAAATTCGCCCAGACACGCTATGAAAAAATTTATCGATACCCCGGAAACCCTGCTGGAAACCAGTTTACAGGGCTATGCCCACGCTCATGCCGATATCCTTACCCTGCATACCCAGCCTTTATTTATCAGCCGTAACACTAAAAAACCCGGCAAAGTCGCCTTGATTTCCGGGGGCGGCTCCGGTCATGAACCCCTGCACAGCGGCTTTGTCGGCTACGGCATGCTCGATGCCGCCTGTCCGGGCCAGGTATTTACCTCACCCACCCCCGATCAAATGCTCTCGGCGGCACAGGCAGTGGATAACGGCGCAGGTGTGCTGTTTATAGTCAAAAATTATGCCGGCGATGTAATGAATTTTGAAATGGCCGCCGAAATGCTGGAAATAGCCAATGCCAGCGTCCTGGTCAACGATGATATCGCCTTACCCAAAACCCACAGCATAGGCCGGCGCGGCGTGGCAGGCACCTTAATTGTGGAAAAAATTGTCGGCGCCGCCGCCGAAGCCGGCCTGGATCTGGCAGCCTGTCAGGCCCTGGGCGAGCGCGTCAACCAGGCCACAGCCTCTATCGGCGTTGCCTTAAGCAGTTGTACCGTTCCGGCCCTGGGTCATCCAACCTTTAATCTGGCCGAAGATGAAATGGAACTGGGGGTAGGCATCCACGGCGAACATGGCCGGGAAACCATCAAACTGCAATCCGCCAGCCAAATTAGCCAACTGCTGGCCCACAGCCTGGAGCAGGAACTCCAGCCCCAACCCGGCCAGCAAGTGTTATTACATGTCAACGGCTTTGGCGCCACCCCGCTGATAGAACTGCATCTGCTTTACCAACTGGCCTGGCAATACTGGCAGCAGCGCGGCGTAAAAGTAGTACGCTCCCTGGTCGGCAACTACACCACCTCATTGGACATGGCCGGCGCCTCAATCACCCTTACCTTACTGGATGAGGAATTGCTGAAATACTGGGATGCCCCAGTCAACACCGCCGCCTTGCGCTGGGGTTGTTAAAAAACCAGTAAGCTGGATTCGCCGCCAGGCCATCCAGCTAAGCTTTGCAAGGTGCCTGGCGTTTTACTATAGCCCCCTGTCCAGCCTGGTATTGGCAACCGACACCCTCGATTCCGCGTTGCTGCATCGAGGCTACGAAAGATAACATGGTTACATTAATAAAACCCGCATAAACGCCATATTGCGTTCTTTTGTGAAACCCCACCATCAAACTCAAAATTGTGGTTAATCCCTGCTTAACGGCAATCCATCCCAAATCATTGGTGCAACAGCCCAGTAGGATGTGGTGAGGCACGAACCGCATCATAAAACCTCGTTCCCCACCATCAAACTCAAAATTATGGTTAATCCCTGTTTAACCGGATTCCATCCCACACCCCCGGTGCAACAGCCCAGTAGGATGTGGTGAGGCACGAACCGCATCATAAAACCTCGTTCCCCGCCATCAAACTCAAAATTATGGTTAATCCCTGCTTAACGGCAATCCATCCCGCATCATTGGTGCAACAGCCCCGTAGGATGTGGTGAGGCACGAACCGCATCATAAAACCTCGTTCCCCACCATCAATCTCAAAATTATGGTTAATCCCTGTTTAACCGGATTCCATCCCACATCCCCGGTGCAGCAGCCCAGTAGGATGTGGTGAGGCACGAACCGCATCATAAAGCCTCGTTCCCCGCCATCAAACTCAAAATTGTGGTTAATCCCTGTTTAACCGGATTCCATCCCACATCCCTAGTGCAACAGCCCAGTAGGATGTGGTGAGGCACGAACCGCATCATAAAGCCTTATTCGCCGAAATCAATCTCAAAATTGTGGTTAAGATTACACCAATTCTCTGGATAAAATCCGGCATTAACAAAGCGCTGAAAACTGGAATATGGCCAATCGGCGGCATTTTTGGTTAATCCATGTTTAACGGGATTCCAATGAATATAATCAAGATGCGCATATAAATCATTTTCATCGCGAATCAGGTGATCCCAAAACCGTCTTTGCCAAATCCCGCGTTCGCCACGTTTATTTCGACTGCTCGATAGACTCTCACCTTTTGCGATACCTCTGGAAAAATCAGCTTTTATTAAACCCCATCGGGTAGAAAAATCGCTATCGCCTTCTGGTAAGGATAATATGCAATGTAAATGATCAGGCAAAACCACAATGGCGATAATTTTAAATGGATGATCTTTACGAACTTTGATGAAAGATCCCCGTAAATTTTCAATGTGATCCAATAATAATTGATGGCCTTTCCGCTTTGCCAAATTGACCGTAAAAAACCAAGTTGAGCCGGGTATATAAATTCTTCGGTAATCAGTCATGGTTAAGGTTATCCCTTATTTAAGGCATGATGCGGTTCGCTGCTGGCTTCGATATAGCGTTTCAAAATTAATAGCTTACAAAATAAAGCTTTGTTTTTCGGCTTAAATTATCATGCCTACCACCCCGTAGGATGTGGTGAGGCACGAACCGCATCATAAAGCCTTATTCCGCACCACCAACTAAAATCGTGACCAAAACCACTCGCATTTACAACAGGATACTAAACTACTCCCCCGCCTGCGCCAAAACCGAACTAACCGCCGCTATCATCAGCTGCGCCGTCTTAGCCCCGGCATCAATATGACCAATACTGCGCTCCCCCAAAAACGACGCTCGGCCCTTGGTAGCCAACATATCACGCGTGGCAGCCACACCGGCCTCGGCACTGGCGCGTACATCCGCATAAATTTCCGCCAAAGTCAGACCGGCAGCCGCATCCTGTTGCAGCTTAACAGCCACCGGAATCAGCACATCCAGCATGGTTTTCTCACCGGCGTCGGCTTTGCCGCGCTGTTTGACGGCAGTAACCGCCAAATCGAACAGCCTGGCAAACTCCACGACGCTCAAGGTACTGTCTTTGCTGTTTTTAGCCAGATTAATAAATAAAGTGGCATATAAAGACCCGGAAGCACCGCCCACCGAAGACATTAACAGCATGCCGATTTTTTGCCAGGCCGCCGGCCAGTCCAGGCCGCTGATCTCAGGCGCTGCCGCCTGTAGTGCCTGAATACCGCGCTGCAGATTAAACACATGATCGCCATCACCGATGGCTTGATCCAGTTCGGTGACGGCATCGGCCTGTTCAGTAATAGTCTCAGCAATGGCGCTAATTAATGCAGGAAATAAAGCAGGGGTTAAAGTCATGACATTGCCCGGAGTGTTGTAGTTAACGACTAAGCATAACGGCAGCCGCTCTGCTTTGTCCAGATAAGGCACACTGGGAGAAGGGGTAAGGGCTGAAGCAGGCTTATTCCGCGCTGTCCGCTTCGCTGGATGTATTGCTGAGCTGGTATTTGACGCGCAGATAATCTTCCAGCCATTCGCTGGTATTGGCCTGTTTGCAGGCAGCGGCTTCCTGCGTTTGCATCAGGCGTTGACGTACAGCGTGGTGGGGTAACAATAATAATTCGATATCAGACATGGCCACAAATTTATCCGGCGTGGTGTTTTTGCCGTTGAAAATTTTGAATAACTGATTCTTTTTTAAACCTAAATTGATATTCAGCTCTTCGCGGAACTCCAAAAACAGCGGGAGCAGATCGCTACCCGCACAAGTGTCATCCAGCAATTTACTCAGCCTGTGCATCATATGAAACACAGCAAATCGATACAGTTCCGACTCGCGAACAAATAACCGGGCAGCAGTGGAGCGCACCGCCAGCCGATCGGTATTGTTTAGTCGCATCGAGACTATGTGTTTTTTATCGTTTAAAAATAGATCGTTATCGTTCAATGCAGGTTCCATTTGATTGCAGCAGCAATACATCTGGCGGTTAAACCGCCATGCCATCCGCTAATCGTAAAACATTAATGTTACAGATTTATAACAAAACCATGTCAAACCCGGCCAAGACCATACCAAACGCGGCGTTATTTGTATTACACATGTAATACGAAATTAGCGAATGTCATTGTCATGTAACGGAATTTTCTTAATAACTCAGCATAATCAACTACAACAAAGTGCTTTGCTCACAAGCAAGTTTTTAACTGAATTGACGCGACTGCTTACCGATAAGCAGCAGGCAGGCATAAACGCCTAGGTAATACATGTGTATTACATTTCTGCAGACTGTCATATACGTGTCACGAAAAAAAAACATTTAGTTTGGATAATTCCAAAAGTATTGCGGCGTTATGGCCGAGATTTGGATACAGGGAACGGCAGGGACAGACCTCAGGGATGGCAGACGCAGGACGGCGTCAGGGAACTTAAGGAGCAGGGAAGAGATGCCTGGATAGGGCAAGGGAATTAAGCGGCAGGGATGCCGGGCGCCAGGATGACGCATGGACATACAGGGAACAGGGACGGCACGCACAGGGATAAAGCAAGGGAAGATGTTAGGGAGTCAGTTGGATATATGCTCACTATGGTAGCGGGGGATGTGGACACCTCTAATGGTGATCAGTGATAAGCGGTCAAAACCTGCAGCTATTTGGACAGGGAATGTTGTTTGAGGATAGCCATAACAATGGTTTTGAGCTTGTATTTTTTAATAACGTAGTACTTTTTTTTAATACTCGGAGAGTAATATATGAACTTTTCTAAATCTTTGTTGGCTGTTGCCATTCTGGCTACTGCCGGCTCTGCGCAAGCAACACTGTTGAATGACGGTGATGCTTATTTGCAAGTCTATGATGCAACCAATGCACAAACTTATGACCTGAATCTGGCTGCAGTTGCTGGTTTGACTTTGGCTTCTCTGAAAACAGATACAACTATTATCACTGTCGATTTGAGCCAAGATTCTACCTGGAACGCTTTTAAAGCAACTCTGGATACTGGCAATGCTGTTTGGGGTGTAGGCGATTCTACCAAAACTGATTACCAAGCCACTACTACTGGCACTGGTGCAATCATTCCGACTGGAACTCTGTATAGCTCTGCAGCTTTCGGTGTTGAACTGTTAGAAGGTCGTGTTAACTCTAGCTTGGCTACATCTAACAGCGTTGTGGTAGCTGATGCTGTTGCTGACCAAGGTGGCTGGGCAATTGCACCAGGTTCATCATCTACATTCGCCAACCTGTTTGCTGGTATTCCTTCAGCTAATGCCGGTATTGCTTTCGGCGCTACCGGTAACTTCTACGATATTACTGGTACTACAACTGGTTCAGGTATCCACAAAACCTTTACCGAGCACAACAACGATCTGGGTACCTTTAGCCTGAGCGGCAACACCCTGACCTTTACACCTGTTGCTGCTTCTGCTGTACCAGTACCAGCTGCAGTGTGGATGTTCGGCACAGGCCTGCTGGGTCTGCTGGGTCTGAACCGTCGTAAAGCGGTTTAATTGATCGGGTTATATCGGCGTAAACGGCCTTAGCTGCTTTAATGCCGATATAACCACTCTTAGCGAATTTATAAAAAACGGGAAACAATTATGAAAAAGCAAATCTTAAGTACAGCGATTCTGGCTGTTCTGGCTTCTGCCAATGCGCAAGCAGCCGCAGTAACCGGTCCAACCATTGATCCAAGCACTACCACCACTCTGTATATCGGCGGTGCTTCAGCTCAACGTACCTACATCCAAGAAGCCGTCACCGGTACTGCTGGTTCTGGTGTTACTTTGGCTGCTGCTGATAAATTGTGTGATACCACCCAACCTATCTACTGGTGGGGCGATAACAACGGTACTAACGCTGCCGGTAAAAACTATGATGCTTGGTATTGCACCAAACAACCTAGCAACACTGCTCTGGCCTCTGCCAAAGCTCATCTGCTGATCCACAAACGCAGTGCCGGTGGTTCAGATTTCGGTGTAGCTCCTATCGTCAACCCACAAAATGTTGGCTTTTTGAACATCGCCAACTCTAACTGTACTGATAACGGCACTTCTACTGTTGCTGGTATTTCTACCGTTCAGTTACTGTGCAGCTCTTCTACTCTGGTTAACGCCACTCCTGACCTGGGTGTGTCTGACGTTGATCCAGGTAAATTCGTTGGTTTGAACGTCACTGCAGGCAGCATCAATGGCACTCCTTTTTCTGCCATTAAAGCTAGCGACTTGGCTAAAATCACCGTTAAATCAACTTCTACTGTTGTTTTCGGCGAGCAAGTAACTTCTCATTTGTTTAACGCACTGCAACAAGCTCAAATCGCAACCGGTTATTTGGCAGCAGGTTGCGCGGGTCAGCACACAGAAGCCTGTTTGCCTAGCCTGTCTTCAGCCACTATCGCTGCGCTGCACACTGGCGTCGCATACGACTGGGATTTGATCCAAGTTGGCAACACCGGTTTAGGTTTGTATTCCTGGGCTTCTGCTAATGACGCGGCTGATGCACCATTTGCCTCTAGTGTTCATATCGTACGCCGTGCCAATGGTTCCGGTACTCAAGCTCAACATGGCATTCATTTCCTGAACTATCCTTGCGATACCACTGCTGCCGGCGTAACTTTGCCTGCCAATGATGTTGGTCAAAGCGAAGGCGTTGAAGGTTATGTCATTCATGAAGCTTCTTCTGCCGGTAACGTCAATGCTTCATTAAAAGCCTTGGATACCGCAACTTCATCTTCCGCTTTGGCTACCGGCACTCATGCTGCTGGTGATTTTACTAGCGGTGTACGTTGGGCTGTGGGCTTGAACTCCCTGGAGCAAACAACCAATGCCAACTACGAGTTTGTTAAAATTGACGGTGTTGCCCCAACTTTGGCTAACGTAGTTGCCGGCAAATATCATGACTGGGCGGAAAATACTTTCCAATACAATAGTGTTGGTGGTCATCCTGTCACTACCGATGTAGCGGCTGTGCGTGATGCCTTGATTGCCAAAGCAGCTCGTCCAGAAGTGTTAAGCGCTCTGAACACCACTTTGACTCACGCGTTTGGTAACGGTGCTTATCTGGCTACCCCAAGCTTGTACCCAATCACTACCGGTTCAGCTACTTATAATGCAACCAGTCCTATCAACGTATTCTCTTTGGCACCAAATGGTTCTACAGTTGATAACTGCCGCGTACCTACTCCGTACAACGATGGTACCGATGCTCCTTCATTCTCGCTGTAAGCTGATTTAATCGGGGCAATCCCGATTAGCGGTCAGGGATGACCATCGCTGTTAAGCCAACCGTCTTCGGACGGTTGGCTTTTTTCGTTGTAGGCTGGCTTCGCCGCAGGCAATCCACCAAAACCTCCCAGTCTATCCGGTGCTTAGCCATCGCGACTCGTCTGAGCACGAAGTAAAAACCCCTTATGCTAAATCGCCGGTATTTCAACTCAAATTCACATGTTTGTCATAAAAGCTTAATGTTAGCTAACTATAATTACGCTTTGGTAGCTGTCAAGGGGATGGCTGCACTCAATATTTGCCGATTTATCCTACATGCAGTTACACCGGACTAAACACCTTAGCCCCATCATCTGGCTGGCAGGCACAGCGCTGTCCTTGGCTTATGCCGAATCAGCCTGGACTCAGACGGTAGCCCCAGAGCAAGTCGAAGTAGCCGTCGATCCAGCCGAGCAGACTACCCGCCAGCAGCAGGCCGCTAACTCTCAGCCCCAGACTCAGGAACAGCCGCCATCCGGCAGTTTCGATTTATTGGAGTTGCGGATCAAAGGTAATACCGTGCTGGACAAAAAGCTGCTGGAACGGGTGATTTATCCGTTTCTGGGGCTGAAAAAAACCATAGATGATGTCGAAAAAGCCCGGGCGACCCTGGAAGAGCAATATCGAAGCCTGGGCTATCAAACCGTAGCAGTGGATATACCGGAACAGGATGTCAAAAACGGCATTGTTTATCTGCAGGTTATGGAAGGCAAGGTCGGTCGCTTACGCGTCAAAGATTCCCGTTATTTCTCGCTGGGCGCCATCAAGGCCGGGGTGCCGGAATTGGCGGAAGGCAATGTACCTAATCTGCCCAAAATGCAAAAACAGTTGGCCGATTTGATTGCCCAAAGCCCGGATCGGCAAATTCAGCCGGTGCTGCGCGCCGGTGACACACCCGGCACCCTGGAAGTGGATTTAAAAATCAAAGATGAAATGCCCTTGCATGGCCGGGTAGAGTTAAACGGTCGTAATACTTCCACCACCTCACGGCTCAGACTGGTTAACTCCTTACATTACGATAATCTCTGGCAAAAAATGCACAGTGCTTCAGTGATGTATCAGGTGTCACCGGAAAACAGCGCAGAAGTGGATGTCTGGGCCGGTACTTATGCGATACCTTTATCGGATAGCGGCTCACGTTTAGCTTTTTACACGGTTTCCTCTTCATCCAGCTCCCAGATTGCCAATGCCGGAGCCTTATCGGTAATTGGTAACGGTAGTATTTACGGCGCCCGCTATGTCATACCCATGCAGGGCTTGGAAAGTTATTTTCACAGCGCCACCTTAGGTGCCGACTACAAAAGTTTTAAGGAAGATCTGCATCTGCAAAACTCCAAAGGTATCCTCACGCCTATCGAATATATGCCGTTTCTGGTGCAATACAGCGGCAATTTTCGCGCTAAAGAATATTTCGGCAGCCTGGATTTGGGCTTGCATTTTGGGGTTTCCGGTCTGGTTAATAATCAAGCCCAGTTTGAAAACAAACGTTATTTATCCAGAGCCGGCTATATGTACCTGACCGGTGATTTTAAATACCAGCATGATTTGCCTTTGGGTATGGAAGTGCGTACCCATTTCTCCGGACAGGCCGCCGATTCGCCTTTGATCAGTAACGAGCAATACTCGCTGGGTGGCGCAACCACAGTGCGCGGCTATTTTGAAACTCAGGCACTGGCCGATCACGGCGTATTGGGTTCAGTGGAACTGCATTCCCCACATTTGGCCCCGGCCGATTGGGAAGCGGTTAACAAGTTGAAAATCCTGGCCTTCCTGGATGCCGGCAAGGGCTGGATGATAAGTCCCTTGGCCGGTAATCCCAAGGGCTACGATTTGAGCAGCGGCGGGGTGGGCTTGTCCTTCCAGCTCTGGAAACGGCTGATGGGCAATTTTGATGTCGGTATTCCGTTTACCTCTTTGACCGTGGTCAAAAGCGGCGAACCGCGTCTGCACTTTAGTGTAGCCACCGAATTTTAATCAAGCCCTGGTAATTTTTTTTAGTTTGTAACTACTCAGCGTCCATGTATCCCTTTAAAAAACAGCTGGTTGTAGGATGTGCTAAACGCAGTGCAGCGCATCATTCTAAGCTAGTGATTGTTTATAAAGGATGATGTAGCGTTACGCTGAGTAATTCTTTAGTTTAAATGTTAAATCTGCAGAAGGCTTTAGTGATGCCCAAAATACCTCAATCTTCAAACCGTAAAGTTTCGGATCAATTTTTCCAATTGAAACCGTTGGTGGCCGGCATCCGGATTGTGGTGGTGGGTGGTCTGTTTGTTAGTTCACCCACACCGGTACGCGCCGAATTGCCGGTAGCCGGCGCTACCTTGCCGGATGGTACCGCATTGCCCTGGGTGGGTTACGGCGATGCCAGCAACCATTTGGCTAATAACGGCCATAATTTGGTGATTGATCAGCATTCCGAAAAAGCCATTTTAAACTGGCAGCATTTTAACGTCGGTAAAGACAATACCGTGCAGTTTGTGCAGCCGGACGGCAGTGCCGTGGCGCTGAACCGGATTTACGATGCCAATGGCAGCACCATTTTGGGCCATATTACCGCCAACGGTCAGATTTATCTGTATAACCAGAACGGTTTCGTGTTTGAGAAAGGCGCGGTCATCGATGCCAATAGTGTGGTGGTCAGCACCATGAATGTCAGCGATGATGTGTTCAAGAACAGCAATATAGTCGATGCCTATAACAGCAAAGGTGTGGCGGCTTTTGATCAGGCTAATAATGCCGATCCCAGTCAAACGCCCGGCAATGTTAATATTAACAAGGGTGCGCAAATCAAAGCCGCTGACGGTGGCCGCATTATTGTCGCCGGTGCCAATGTCCAAAATAACGGTAGCTTGTCTGCCGGGGTGCAAGGCCAGATTTTGCTGGTCGCCAGTCAGGATAAAGTCTATTTACAGGCCAATAATCCGGCTGGCGGTTCGGCCTGGAACGGCTTATTGGTCGAGGTGGGCACTGGCGGTAAAGTCACTAATGCCGGCGATGTGGCTGTGCGCCAGGGTAATGTCACGCTGGCCGGTTTTGCCGTCAATCAGGATGGCCGGGTTAATGCCACCACCTCAGTTAATGTCAACGGTTCTATCCGCCTCCAGGCGGCTCAGGGTCTTACCAACGGTACCAACAAGTCGCTAGATGGTGTGACGACTGCGATTGCGCCGGCTGCCACCATAGACAGTAATAATAAGGCCTCCAGTGTTGAGTTTGGTGCTGGCAGCCAGACCCAGATAAATGCCGATAGCGCTGGCGGCTCCTCCCTGGATTCAGCCGTCAAGCCGCAGTCCGCTATTGAGATTGTCAGCAATACTGTGGCGCTGAATGGCAATGCCGCGATTACTGCGCCGGGTGCCAAGGTCAGCATTACCGCTACTGATGATTTGGTGGATCCGACTCAGGGTCACAGTGGCCGGATTTTTATGGACAGCAAAGCCAGTATTGATGTGTCCGGCCTCAAGGATGTGAAAGTGGCCGCCAACCGCAATATCGCCGAAATTTCGGTAGAAAGTTATGAGTTGCGCAATTCACCCTTACAGTTGACCGGTGTTTTGAAAGGCGCCAACGTCTGGGTGGATACCAGTGTTAATACCAGTATCATCGATACCAGCAAGGCAGCCGCCAATATCCAGCGCAGTATCTATGAGCGCATGACCGTCGGCGGTCAGATTGACATGACTTCTAGTGGTGATGTGTTGGTCGATAATAACGCCAAACTGTCGATAACCGGCGGTTCTGTGGATTATCAGGCCGGTTATGTGCATACCACCAAACTGATTAACGATTTCGGCCAATTGGTGGATATCAGTGCCGCCGATCCCAATCAGCATTATGCCGGCATCTATGGTCAGATTACCGAAGCCCATACCAAATGGGGTGTGACCCAAACCTGGAATGTATTTGATCAGGCTGCGCCGGGTACTTATCGAACCGCCTATACTCAGGGCGCCAATGCCGGTGCGGTGAATATCACTACTTCAGCCTTGTCCTGGAATGGTGAGCTGGCGGCAGGTGCCAACAGTGGAGCCAATCAGCGCACGCTGGCCAATACCCCCAATGGCGGCAGTTTTAATATTGATTTGGCCACCCTTAATTCTGTACAAAATGTGCAGTTTCAGACTGCCCAAAATTTTGTCGATTTTACCCCGACCAGTGCTTTCCCTAAAAACGCCAATACCGGTAAACCAAATGATTTGATATTGGATGCCGGTTTATTGAATGGTTCCGGCGTGCAAAGCGTCTCAGTTAAAACGACAACTAATGTGCTGGTTACCGCTGATGATAAGATTAATATGCAAGCCGGTGGTCAATTAAGCGTATCGGCCAATAATATCAACATCAACGGCAGTATTCATGCTGCCGGGGGTGCGGTTAATTTAACCACGATTACTGGTGATATCACGCTGAGCAAACAAGCGGTAGTTGATGTGTCCGGGCGCTGGATCAATGATCAGCAGGCGGTATTGCAACAGCCTGGCTTGGTGCCGACAGCACCCTTATATACCCAGGGCGGTTCGGTTAATTTTAATGCTTATGATGTGGTTAAACTGCCATCCGGCGCTCAAATTAAAGCCGATGGCGGCGGCTGGGTCTCGGCTGTAGGGGCTTTGACTGGCGGCGCCGGCGGCAGCATAGATTTGGAAAGTGCCTCGAATAATGGCGGTATCATGCAATTGGCCGGTGGATTATCGGCGTATGGTATGAATCAGGGTGGTACCTTGACTCTGGGTAGCAATAATATGGTGATCGGCACGGCCGGCACCGGCGATCCCGCCACAGCTTTAGTATTAGGTGTCAGCCACAACAATTTTGATTTTGCCCAGCAACTGGGATTCAGCACTATCAATTTGAAGGGCAATATTGGTAGTAATACTGGCAATATTAGCGTTAAAAGTGATGCGAAGCTGAATTTAAAAACTGAAAATTTATTATTACACAGTAATTTTCACAGCATGGCTACCGGCAGTTCCATCCGTGATTTCAGCAGTGTGGTGTTACTACCGGAAAATCAGCGTCAGGCCGTGAAACTGAGTTTAACCGGCGGTGATTCTGCCTTAAATATCGCCCAGGGCAGTTCCATTGTTTTGGATAAAAGCACGCTCAATAATGCCTCTACCCTGAATTTGACCAGCCAGGGCAGTATTTTTGTCGATGGCACTCTAAATGCAGCCGGCGGCCAGATTAATCTGACCATCAATCCCGATATGTCGCTGGCTTATGATCCCACTCAAGCGGTTTGGTTAGGTCAACACGCCAAACTGCTGGCCACCGGCGATACCCGACTGAATCCGGCTGATGGTTTGGGTCGGCAAACCGGTGTGGTGCTGAATGGCGGCGCCATCAATATTAACGTCCAGCGCGGGTATGCGGTGCTGGAAACAGGTTCGCTACTGGATGTATCCGGTACCCATGCTCAAGTGGCCATCCCCCAGCAGACCGCTACTGGCTATAATGCCGGCACTAATCTCACTGATGTCGGTTCAAATGCCGGTAAAGTTTCGATTACCGCCGCAGAAGGTGCGGTACTGGATGGCACTTTTAAAGCCTTTGCCGGATCGGCGACTACTCAGGCCGGTAGTTTGACCGTGACTATGAATAATTTTAACCGTAATATAAGTGACACGGCGTCCATAGCCGACACTTTCTCCTATGGATCCCTCACCATTAATGTTGAACAGGATGCTGGCCGGGTGCTGGCGAATGGAACTGCTTTTGGCAGCAATCTCGATCAACTTAATTTGCAAGGTAAGGCCACGCTTAGCACCAACACCATTATGGCCGGCGGTTTTGCCGATGTCAGCTTGGTAGTGCCATCCAATACCTCTACCTCAACAGGCCAGGTAAATGGACAGGTCAATTTTATCGGTAACGTGGATTTAAATGCGACCGGCCATATCACTATCGATAGCCCGATTATTAATTCGCTGCCCTTGGCCGGGGAAACCAGCGATACCGTGAAGTTGACCAGTCCATATATTACTCTGGGTTCGTCTACTACCCGCAGTGTCAGCAGCACCGCCACCACCGGCAACGGTGTGTTTGAGTCTGATGCAATTTGGACCCAACTGCAAGGTGCTTCACAGTGGAACGGCTTTAGCAATATCAGTTTGAATAGCGCTCATGATTTAAGAACCTTAGGCGTATCACTACTCACTGACCGCGATTTTCTTGGCGAAATGGTCACTGCCGCCACTATTAATCTGCAGGCCAGTCAGATTTATCCCGCCACACTGACTGATTTTACCTTTCAAACTACTGGCGCCAACCAGCAAATTAATATCACTGGCAGCAATACCGATACCTCACCCTTGTCAGCTGGCGGCAGTATCACCTTCCAGGCCCCGATCATCAATCAAAGCGGCGTGATTAAAGCCCCGCTGGGCACGATTAATCTGCAGGCCAGCCAAAAGCTGACCTTGGGGGCCAACAGCCTGACGTCGGTTTCTGCCGCCGGACTAGTGATTCCGTTTGGGGTGGTACAAGGTGGACTGGACTGGTTGTATCCGCTGGATAACGGCCAGAACTTGATTATTGCCACGCCACCGACCAAACAAGTTAACTTGAGTGCGCCGGTTATCGACCAGGTCAAAGGCAGTACCGTTGATTTATCCGGTGGTGGGGATTTGCTCAGTTCCGAATTTAAACCGGTAACCAGCGATTTTCCGGATTTTCTGAAGCCCGGCAGCAGTTCTTACGACGGCAGTTTTGCTGTGATTCCTTCTCTGGGCTCGGCTTTGGCGCCGTATGATCCGGCTACCATGCTCACTTGGAATAATGCCGCCACCGGTACTGCTTATGCCGAGGGCAGTCAGGTTTATTTGCAGGGCAGTGCGGACTTGCCGGCTGGACAATATACTATTTTACCGGCGTATTATGCCTTATTGCCCGGTGCTTACCTGATCACGCCGCAAGCCAATTCTCAAGATCGCAGTGTCACCACCTACAGTACCAGTGGTTTGCCAATAGTCTCCGGTTATGAGACCCTGGCCGGCACTGCGGTTAAGGATGCCCGCACCAGCGCTTTTCAGGTAGAAACCTCGGCCCAGCTGTTGCTTAACCATCCGCAGTATGATTTGTATTGTGCCGGTAGTTGCAGCACTACGCTGACCAGCCAGGAAACGGCGCTGAAAGCGGCTAATCAGGGGGTTTTGGCCGCCAATATTGCCTCCGGCCTGGATTATCTGACCAGCAAAACCCTGCTGACCCAAAATTTCTATGCCGCCAAAGCCAAGACCAATAGCGCAGCCACACCTTTGCTGCCGGTCGATAGCGGCCAGATTACCATCGCCGCTCAACAGGGGCTGACCCTGGATGGCGCTATTAATGTCGCAGCTCCAGGTGGCCGCGGCGCAAGTATGGATATTGCTGCCGATAATATTGAAGTGGTAAGCAGTTTAAGCGCGACACCGGCCCCCGATACCTTGCAAATTCTGGACAGTAACCTGAATAATCTCAAGGTGGATAGTTTATTCCTGGGTGGCACCCGCACCACTAATGAAGATAGCTTTACTTTAATCGCTCCGGCCAGCTCCGGCAGCACCAGCTTGACCTTGGTCAGTACCGTGGATTGGGCCGTGGGTGATGTGGTTAAAGGCACAGGTATTGCCGATGGTACGGTTATTAATAGTATTTCCGGTAATACGGTGACGCTGAGCAAGGCCATTACCACTGATCTCGGCACCGGTACCACCATTACCGATACCAATACCGCCTTGATCAATGGTGCTACCAATTTGGCGGTCACTGCCCAGCAGGTGATATTTGATAGTGGCGTCAATTTAAAATTGACCGATCTGGTGGCGGCGGCCACCGATAAAGTGGTGGTCAACAGCGGCACCAATTTAACCGCCAGCGGCACTGTTAATACCGGTGAATCCAAGTTCAATTTGCTGGGCGATAGCGCCTTGCTTAGATTGTCTGCCGACCAGCAGTTGGCGGTGAACCGGGTTTATTACGGCACCACGCCCGGCCAGAGCGGCCAGTTGGCAGTTGATAAAAACGCTACTTTAAGCGCCACCAAATCCATGTTGCTGGACAGTTCCTTATCGACTCAGGTTGACGGTAATATCGTCATGCATGGCGGTTCGCTGTACCTAAGCGCCGGTAATATCAATATCGGTGATGTCGGTAGCGGTGCTGCCCTGCAGAATGCACTGAATTTAAGTAATCAGCAATTAGCCGGCCTGAATGTCGATCAGCTGATTTTAAACAGTCGGGGTAATGTCAGCTTTTACGGTAATGTCGGCGCAGAAGATAGTAGTGGTAACCAGATACTGGGCAGTGACGGCTCTCAGCTGCCGCTGAATTTTAATCAACTGGTGATTAATGCCGGCGGTATTTCCGGTTACACCACTAGTTCCACTACGCCTCAAGCTGTTAAGTTCAAAGCCAGCAGCCTGACTCTGGAAAACCTGAACAATGCAGGGGCTGGCAGTGCAGGAACCGGAAACGGTACCTTGGATTTGACGGCCACTAATTACATTCAAGGACCTGGCAATATGGCTATTAACGGTTTTAATAGCGTTAATCTGACTGTAACTAACAGCTTTACTGCCAGTGGTACCAGCAATTTGACGTTGGCCGGCGATACCACACTGACTACCGGCTATCTGACTGCAAATTCCGGTGCCAAATTAAGCCTGGATGCCAGCGGTCATACCCTGAATGTCAATGGTAACGGTGCCGCGAGTTCAGCAACACCTGCCGGTTTGGGTGGTACCATGAGTTTTGTCGCCGATAGCGTTGGCTTTAATGCCTATGCTTTATTGCCGTCCGGCAATCTGACTCTGCAGGCTAAAGGCAGCACCGGCAATGTCAGTATCGGTTCGTCTGCTAATATCGATTTGGCCGGTCGGGCGGTGGCTTATGCCAATACCGTGGACTATACCCCTGGCGGGCAGTTAAGCGCTACGGCTGATCATGGCAATGTTACTGTAGCGGGTAACGCCAAGGTGGATTTGAGTAGTGGTGGCGGTACGGCAGCCGCCGGTAATTTACTGCTCAATGCAGTTGAACAATCGGTCAGCATTGCCGACACTGCTTCTATTAAAGCATCTGGGGGCAGCGCTCAGTTTGATGTGGCCACCTTTAGTAGCGATTCCAGCTTTGATAAATTAATGACGGTGCTGAAAAACGCCGGTATCAATAATATTATCGATTTCCGGAGCCGCGCTGCCGATATTAATTCCACCACGGATATTAATGCCAAAGCGGTCACCTTGGTCGCGGATCATAATAAAATTGAAATCAGTGGCAAAATCAATGCCAATGGTGTTAGCGGTGCTTATCAGACCACGGCCGTCAATGCCGCCAATGTGCTGACTTTGGCCGATACCCGCGGTCTGCATGTGGGTGATTATTTAAGCGGCCCTGGCTTGGCGGCCAATACCGTGATTACTAAAATATCCGGTAATGATGTCAGCTTGAGTACCACACCCAACTCGGCAATTGCGGCTGGAGCTACTATTACCGATATTTCCGCGCTGGGCAATACTCATACCATTACCGGTATTAGTCAAACGGCACCGAATTCTTTGACGCTGGATAATACCACTGGCCTGAAGGTTGGCGAATATTTGTTAGGTGCAGGTCTGGCGGCCAATACCACGATCACCGGTATTTCCGGCAATACTATCACTTTAAGCTCCCTACCTAGTGCTGATCTCAGCACCGGCACCGCAGTGATTACCGTCGATAGCAGCCGGGTGGGCGATATTAACGGCGGTAGTATTAAGCTTTATGCCGGCGACACCATCACTTTGGATAAAGGCAGCAATTTGACCGCCACTAGTGTCTGGGGTAAAGGTGGCGAAGTTTTATTATCCTCATTAGCCGCGTCGAGTACCACTGGAGCCATCGTGCTGAATAGTGGCGCTGTGGTCGATGTCAGCGGTGTTAATGCTGCTCAAGGCGGTAGTGTGACCCTGCGTGCGCTGCAGGATGGCAACAGTATTAATATTCATACTCTGAATGCCACCCTGACCGGCTATACTGCCCTTAATGCCGAAGCGGTCAAGGTGTATACCAATGCCGATTTCAATACCAGTCCGGGTGCGGACGGCACGATAGATGCCTCGCTGATTGCCGCGATTCAGGCGGCCACCCAGACTTTTATGGCTAATGCCGATATTTCTGCATTGACCGCTCAAAACGCCGCACTTACTTTGCTGCCTGGGGTGGAAATTGATTACACCGGTAATTTGACTCTGGCCGATTTATGGGATTTATCCACCTGGCGCTATAACGGTAATCCTGGCGATCTGGTGATACGCGCCAGTAATTCCCTGACCTTTAATAACTCGCTGTCCGATGGCTTTACCTCGGGTAATTTCATCAATGCCGATGGCTCTAGCGGCACCATGACCGTGACTGACCAGTTAATGCGCGATCAATCCTGGTCGTTTACTTTGTCGGCCGGCGCCGATCTGGCAAGCGCCGATATTAATCGGGTGTCCGGCACCAGCAATAATGTCACCATCGGTAATGCCGACAATGTAGCAGACGGCGGCGGCCAAATTCAAGTTAGAACCGGCACCGGTAATATCCATATCAACGCCGGCGGTGATATCAATATTATGGGCAATGGTACGGTTTATAGTGCCGGCCAGGCTAGCACCTCCAATCCTTATGGTCATTTGACCGATAGCCAGGTCAGCAAGTATTTCTTTGTCGAATATCCGATTAATGGCGGTAATCTGGATTTGGCGGCAGGCGGCAATATTAATGGCGCTTATAGCGGTACCACTTATAACGACTGGTTGCTGCGTATTTGTTGCGACAGTTCGGCCCTGCATAAAAATCCGGCTATTTTTATCCCTACCGCCTGGGGTGTGGCGCTGGGTTATACAAATTCAAGCAATCAACTGGTTAATAGCAACAATGCCCCGGCTTTTACCCAGAATATCGGTTCTTTTGGTGGTGGTAATGTTAGTATCAAAGCCTCGGGCAATATTCAAAACTTGGAAGTGGCCATGCCGACCACCGGTAAACCGGTGGGCGCGACCACAACAAAACCAACTTCTGTTCTGGCCAGTTTTACCAGCAATGTGATTGATATTGAGGGTGGCGGCACTTTACAGGTTAGTGCCGGCGGCGATATTCAGGGCGGCAGTTATTACCTTGGTAAAGGCATAGCCGATATTAATGCCGGTGGTGCGGTGACGGTCAGCAGCGCTTGGACCAGTGGCCCGCAGTTATATTCCGGTGATACTCAGTTTAATGTCAATGCCGTGACTGGTGTGCAACTGGCTGGAGTCGCCGATCCGATGATGAATGGTGTTTCACATCTGCAAGCCAATATCCGTGATTTGCAAAAAGCCGTTAATTTCTTTAGTTATACTGATGCTAGCGCCTTGTCCCTGCGTTCACTGGCTGGTGATATCATTCTGACAGGTGGTAGCGATTTAGCCAATGTGTTCCCGGCCTCGTTGCAGGTCAGCGCATTCGGCGGCAGTTTGGTGTTGAACAATAATATCAATTTGTTTCCCTCATCCACCGCTAAGCTGAATGTTTATGCCCAACAGAATATCACTTCAGCGAATTCCGTAAATCCGGCAACTTTACGGATGCTGGATTATGCGCCTAATGCCACTGCCGGAGCTTTGCCCACAGCTTATGCCCCAAATCTCGTCGTCAAAGATATTACCATTCATGCGGTTGATGCATCCAATATGCCGCTGCACATCGATGATTTACTGCCGGCTGTGATTGCCACTCAGTCGGGTGATATCCACGATATTGGTTTCAATATACCGAAATTGACTATCATCAAAGCCGGGCGTGACATCAGCAATGCCAATATCAGTATTCAGAATATCCATAACAGCGATGTGTCGATTGTCGATGCCGGACGCGATTTGATTTATCCGCTGCAATTATCGCCAAATACCGGCAAAATTATCAGCTTGGGGGTGCCGCCGCAAATTTCGGTGGCCGGGCCGGGAGATTTACTGTTAAAAGCTGGGCGTAATGTAGACTTGGGCGCGGCGGCCGGGGTGTTTACCATCGGTGATCGCAACGTGTATAACGCCAGTGGTGCTGCGGAAACCAATAGTGCCTTGATCAGGCCATATTACGTCAGTGCCGCTACCCAGGGCAGCAATGCCAAACAATTGACCCTGGCCAATACCAAAGGCCTGGTGGTGGGTGAACAATTAATCGGTACCGGGTTAGCCGGCAATACTCTGATTACCGCTATCAATGGTAATACTGTGACTTTAAGTGCCGCACCCAGCCAGACCCTGGCCGCCGGTACTGTGTTTTCAACTGCCGATACCAGCGCCAATGTGTTTACCCAGGCGGCAGCCTCAACTAATTCCTATCAGTTAAAACTGCTTGATGCCAGCGGCTTGCTGGTGGGTGAGCATTTGACCGGTACTGGTTTGGCCGACAACACCATTATTACCGCTATCTCCGGTAATACCGTGACCCTGAACGAAAAGCCCTTGCAAGCGCTTGCTGCCGGGGCGTTGTTGACCCAAACCACTAAAGATGCGCCAGGTGCTTATGTGGCCGATATCAATAACGGCGCCAATATTACGGTATTGGCCGGCTTACAGGGCACTACACCAAGCTATTCGGACTTTATTAACAGTGAAACCAAGCTGAAAGACTATATCGCTTTCCTGCAAAAAAACGAGCAGCAATTACAGTCCAATGGTTCCGCTCAGGCCTTGCTTGATATTTATACTAAAGCGATCAGCCAGTTCCAGGCCTTACTGCCGGTATTTGATACCAGCAATCAGGCAGCCACTGCTTTGATCGTGAATTTTATGCAGCAGCAAGCCGGCTATGTCTATACTACCGATGCTCAAGCGCTGACTGATTTTAAAGCCTTGCCGGTTGATCAAACCCTGGCATTGCAAGGCCAGCTTAACGATTTGCTGTTGCCTGTGCTGCTCAGTGAAATCAGAATCAACGGTGGTGCCTCGGCTTCCGATAAAGCTTTTGGTAATGATCAGGCCTATGCGGCGCTGGATGCTTTCTTTAATCGCAGTACCGGTAGCTGGCTGGGGGATATCAATATGTACTTCAGTACCCTGCAAACCCAGAGCGGCGGCGATATCAATCTGCTGGCACCGGGTGGCCTGGTCAATGCCGGTTTGGCGGTGGCGGTGGGTTTTGATACGCCTAAAGCAGCCAGCCAACTGGGTATCATCGCCCAAGGCCAGGGCGCAGTTAATGCTTTAGTGGGCCAAGACTTCCTGGTCAATACTTCCCGGGTGTTTACCCTGGATGGTGGCGATATTCTGCTCTGGTCTTCACATGGCAATATCGATGCCGGTAAAGGCGCTAAATCCGCCTTGTCCATCCCACCTTTGTCAGCCTCTTACATTGACGGTAATCTGGTCTATACCCAGGCGCCTAGTGTTTCCGGCAGTGGGATTAGGACTCAGGGTCTGGTGCCGGGTAACGTTTATCTGTTTGCGCCGCAAGGGGTGGTTAACGCGGCTGAAGCGGGTATCGCCGGTAAGAACGTCACCATTTCCGCCACCGCGGTATTGGGTGCGCAGAATATTTCCTTCAGCGGTGTCAGCACCGGGGTACCACAAGCCTCTACCGGCAGTTTGGCCGCCGGTTTGACCGGCAGCAGCAACTTGGGTGCTAGCGTCAGTCAAATTGCCCAATCCGCGGTTGAGGATGACTCCAAAGGTAAAAATAGCTCTATGAAAAACTCGGTACTGGGCTTGTTAAGCGTGGAATTGTTGGGCTTTGGCGATTAAGCGTTAACCCGCTTCATACCGTAGGGTGGATTTGCCGCAGGCAATCCACCAAGGCTGTGCAGGGTAAACATAGCCTGCATCATCGCGACCCGTAGCCTCGATGCAACGCAGTGAAATCGAGGATCATCGCAGCCGATAGACCTAAACACCCGATAAGATACTTCGCAGGTACCCGTACCTGGTGTTAGCCATGTAGGGTGGATTTGCCGCAGGCAATCCACCAAGGCTGTGCAGGGTAAACATAGCCTGCATCATCGCGACCCGTAGCCTCGATGCAACGCAGTGAAATCGAGGATCATCGCAGCCGATAGACCTAAACACGCGATAAGATACTTCGCAGGTACCTGGTGTTAGCCATGTAGGGTGGATTTGCCGCAGGCAATCCACCAAGGCTGTGCAGGGTAACCCCCCGCGTCAGACTAGTTGTCGTCTCAAATTTTTAAAGCCAATAAAATTTGAGATTAGAGATGAAAACATATACAAGGTATTCTGAAGACTTCAAAGAGCAAGCTCTGAGAAAAGTTTACAACCGTGGAAACGACCAATCGATTCAGGATATTGCGAAGGACTTGAACGTTTGCTGGCAAACCCTAAAAACATGGATGAAAAAAGCTAAATTGCATAACTCCCGAGATCTACCGTCGAAATCGAAACGCCCTGATGATTGGCGTCCTGAAGAACGTCTCTCAGCGTTACAGAAATCTTATGGCTTGAACGGGGAAGACTTGAATGCCTGGTGCCGTGAACAAGGGTTATTCGTTCATCAGCTTGAGCAGTGGAAAGCTGAATTCTGTCGTCAGGGTGGCGTATCTGAAAAAGGTGAAGTGCATACCCTAAAAGCGGAAATTCATACCCTGGAGCGAGAGTTGTTACGCAAAGACAAAGCCTTAGCAGAAGCCGCCGCGCTGTTGGTTCTGCAAAAAAAGTTCCGAGCGCTCTTGGGGGGAGAGGTCGAATGATGCCCACGAAGAGCGCAAGCAAGTAATTGTTTTACTGAATGAATCGATAATAGCGGGTGCGCGGCAAGCCCAAGCTTGTGAAGTGCTGGGTTTAAGCGAACGCACCTTGCAGCGCTGGCAGACCGGTGAGACCGTTCATTGTGATCAACGTCCATTATTACGTGAATATCAACCGCCGCATAAGCTTACCGTCATGGAGCGAGCCGAGGTGTTGGCTGTTGCCAATTCCGATGAATTTGGGCATCTGCCGCCGAGTCAGATCGTACCTCGGCTGGCCGATCAAGGCCGCTATCTGGCTTCTGAATCGACATTCTATCGCGTACTGCGAGCAGCAGAAAACCAATTGGCACACCGTCGCAGTGAACGCCCTGCTCAATCCCGCACTAAACCGCGTGCCCTCTGTGCCACCGTACCTAACCAACTTTATAGCTGGGATATTACCTATCTGCCATCAGCAATCCGTGGACAGTTTTTCTATCTTTACCTGTTTGTGGATATTTTCAGCCGAAAGATCGTGGGTTGGCAGGTGTTTGAAGAGGAAAGCAGTACCTTGGCAGGCGAATTGTTACGTGACCTGTGCCATCGTGAGGGGATACAGCCCAAACAGCTGATACTGCACTCTGATAACGGTAGCCCCATGAAAGGCTACCATGCTGGCAACCTTGCAACAACTCGGTGTCATGCCCTCGTTAAGTCGGCCTTCGGTTAGCAACGACAATCCTTACTCAGAATCGCTCTTTAAGACCTTAAAATACCGGCCAAACTATCCGTTAAAGCCGTTTGCAAAGGTGACGGGATGCTCGTGACTGGGTAACGAGACTGGTGGAATGGTACAACCACGAGCATCGCCACAGCGCCATCCGGTTTGTCACGCCAGCGCAACGCCATGAAGGCTTAGATCAAGGCCTACTGGTTAAGCGTAAAGCCGTTTATGAGGCTGCCCGTGATCGAAACCCGAAGCGATGGACTGGTAACACGCGGAATTGGGATTGCATCCAAGCAGTCCACCTTAATCCTGATAAGCCAGTGACTAACAGTAAACCTAATACAGAGGAGACAACTCAGAACAAAAATGCCGCTTAAGATTTAAACGTCGAGGCGACAACTACATTGACAATTTCCGGTAAACATAGCCTGCATCATCGCGACCCGTAGCCTCGATGCAACGCAGTGGAATCGAGGATCATCGCAGCCGATAGACCTAAACACGCGATAAGATACTTCGCAGGTACCTGGTGTTAGCCATGTAGGGTGGATTTGCCGCAGGCAATCCACCAAGGCTGTGCAGGGTAAACCATAGCCTGCATCATCGCGACCCGTAGCCTCGATGCAACGCAGTGGAATCGAGGATCATCGCAGCCGATAGACCTAAACACGCGATAAGATACTTCGCAGGTACCTGGTGTTAGCCATGTAGGGTGGATTTGCCGCAGGCAATCCACCAAGGCTGTGCAGGGTAAACATAGCCTGCATCATCGCGACCCGTAGCCTCGATGCAACGCAGTGAAATCGAGGATCATCGCAGCCGATAGACCTAAACACGCGATAAGATACTTCGCAGGTACCTGGTGTTAGCCATGTAGGGTGGATTTGCCGCAGGCAATCCACCAAGGCTGTGCAGGGTAAACATAGCCTGCATCATCGCGACCCGTAGCCTCGATGCAACGCAGTGAAATCGAGGATCATCGCAGCCGATAGACCTAAACACCCGATAAGATACTTCGCAGGTACCTGGTGTTAGCCATGTAGGGTGGATTTGCCGCAGGCAATCCACCAAGGCTGTGCAGGGTAAACATAGCCTGCATCATCGCGACCCGTAGCCTCGATGCAACGCAGTGAAATCGAGGATCATCGCAGCCGATAGACCTAAACACCCGATAAGATACTTCGCAGGTACCTGGTGTTAGCCATGTAGGGTGGATTCGCCGCAGGCAATCCACCCAGGCTGTGCAGGGTAAACCATAGCCTGCATCATCGCGACCCGTAGCCTCGATGCAACGCAGTGGAATCGAGGATCATCGCAGCCGATAGACCTAAACACGCGATAAGATACTTCGCAGGTACCTGGTGTTAGCCATGTAGGGTGGATTCGCCGCAGGCAATCCACCAAGGCTGTGCAGGGTAAACCATAGCCTGCATCATCGCGACCCGTAGCCTCGATGCAACGCAGTGGAATCGAGGATCATCGCAGCCGATAGACCTAAACACGCGATAAGATACTTCGCAGGTACCTGGTGTTAGCCATGTAGGGTGGCTTCGCCGTCAGGCAAGCCACCAAAACTTCGCGGGTATTTGGCCGAAATTACTCTGCGTAGAACTGGCGGTAATAGGCGATAGCCGTATTGCGACGTACCAAACGCCAGGCAGATGTTCGCTATCACCAAGCACTATTAGCCCGAAACCATCCAGATTTCAACTCTGTTCAGCAATTACGGCCATAAGTTCCCAATAATCCCGCCAATTTACGCAAAATCTGCGCTTCGTAATATTACTGTAAAGAACCATTGCGATAATTTGCCTAGATATTTTGATTTTTGAGAGAAAAGATGAAACGGATCGTTTGTTTATTGGCCGCACTGTTAATGATGCCTACCTTAGCGCAAGCCTGGTGGAATGATGACTGGGGTTACCGCAAGAAAATTACCATCGATGTACAAAAATTGCAGCAGGATGCCGTGAAAATACCGGGCGATGCGCTGGCATTGGTGCGCTTGCATACCGGTAATTTTACTTATTTCACAGATTTGGGTGAAAAAGGCAAAGACCTGCGTTTTATGAGTGTAGACGATAAAACGCCGTTGAAGTTTTACATTGAGAAAATCGATACTGTTAATGAAATGGCGCTGATTTGGGTGAAATTGCCCAAAGATCTGGCCACTGAAGCTGAGCCGGCGTTCTGGATGTATTACGGTAATCCCAAAGCAGTAGATGCTTCCGAACCGGCTGCCATTTATGAAGTTGGCCAAATGCTGGATTATCATTTTTCAGAAGGTCCGGTCAAGGATGCCACGGCTTACGCCAATCAACCGTCGGCTGTGACCAGTACCACGGTACCGGGTGGCGCGGTAGGTGATGCTGCTGGTTTTGACGGCACGCAATCCATCCGGGTAGCCAGTAGCCCCTCAATAGATCTGCAAACTTCAGTCGGCTGGACTTTATCAGTCTGGGTCAAAATTGATCAACCGCAAAGTGATGCGGTGATTTTTCAACGTGACAAGCTAACTTTGTCCGTTAGAGGTCAAGCCCCGGTATTAGTAGTCGGCGGTAAGGAACTGGTCAGCCCAGTGAGCCTGAATCTGGCCGGTTGGCAAAATCTGGCGGTTACTGCGGCCAGTAATGGTTTTACCCTGTCTCTGGATGGCAAGGCAATTGGCATTCTGCCTGCCGATGTTTCGGTACTGGATGGCGACATTGCTATCGGTGCTGCTCTGGACGGCAGCCACGGCTTTATCGGCGCTCTGGATGAATTGAGTCTGACTAAAGCCACGCTGGATGGTAATGCGCTGCAATTTGCCGCCTTGATGCAAGGCCAAAATACCGCGCCGGTCAATTACGGCGAAGATTTAACCCCAGACAGCGAAGAGGGCGGTGAATCTTATTTTGTCTCGACGCTGAATAACGTGACTGTGGACGGCTGGGTAATCATCGGTATTCTGCTGGTGATGTTCCTGATCAGTTGGATAGTGATGATAGCCAAAGCGATGGTGTTGAGCCGGACTGCCAAGGAAAACAAAAAATTTGAAGAAGCTTTTAGTGCTTTGGGTAATCAGGATATCAGCAGCCTGGATCATGCTGATGAAGCAGATCAGGCCGATTATGATGCTTCACCGCTGTTGTTGTCTTTAACCGGTAATCATGCTGAATTTGCCGGCTCTTCCATCTACCGTGTTTACCATACAGGTGTCCAGGAGATGAATAAACGTTTGGGTAAAGGGGTTAACAGCGGTTATGACCAGGTGTTATCGGCTCAGGCTTTAAATGCAGTGAAGGCCTCTATGGATGGGGTGATGGTCAGGGAGTTGCAAAAACTCAATTCGCAAATGGTGTTGCTCACCATCGCCATCAGTGGTGGCCCCTTTTTGGGTTTGCTGGGTACTGTGGTGGGGGTAATGATTACTTTTGCGGCGATTGCGGTCAGCGGTGAAGTTAACGTCAATTCAATTGCGCCGGGTATTGCTGCGGCGCTGACGGCTACGGTGGCCGGTCTGGCAGTGGCGATTCCCGCGCTGTTTGGTTACAACTATTTGGGCAGCAAAATCAAGGTGATCTCTGCAGATATGCAGGTATTTGTCGATGAATTTGTCACCAAACTGGCTGAACAGCATAGCTGATTGCTAACCACTATCCACTTATAGAGAGTAACTAGAAAATATGAAAGTCCAGGAAGAAAATGCCGCGTACGACGAAATTAATGTTACGCCGATGCTGGATCTTGCCTATGTGTTGCTGGTGGTATTTATTCTGATGACCACTGCCGCAGTGCAGGGTATTCAGGTCAATCTGCCTAAAGCCAGCAATACCCCGAGTTTGGCTAAACCCCAGACCAAAGCCATTACCGTTACCGCTGAAGGTACCATTTTTCTGGATACTTTTCCGGTCACTATGGAGCAACTGGAATCAACTCTGCTGCAATATAAAGCCGCCAATCCAGAATTGCCGGTGGTGGTGAAAGGTGACGCCACGGTTCAATATCAAAGCGTTGTCGAGATTCTGGCTTTGCTGGGCAAGCTGGATATTACCCAAGTGGGTTTGGTCACGCAAAGCTTGGTGAAATAGTTTAACCATGAGCCAAAACAAACATTTCCGGGTTTATATCCCGAAAATTATTGCCGGTGTGCTGTCGATTCTGGCGATTTATGCGGTTTATACGGTGGTTCATATGTTTATGGACCATAAACCGGCCAAAAACGAGAAAAAAATTCAACCGATTACCTTGTTAAAACCGCCGCCACCGCCGCCACCGCCACCTAAGGTGGAAAAGCCGCCTGAGCCGGAAATCAAGGAAAAAATCAAAGAACCGGAGCCGGAACCCGAGCCGGAGCCGGAAACGCCGCCCGATGAAGCGCCGGCCCGCGATCTCGGTCTGGATGCCGAGGGGACTGCCGGTTCCGATGGCTTTGGTCTGGCTGCCCGTAAAGGCGGCACCGGTTTGTTCGGCGGTGGCAATCCTTATGCCTGGTACGGCGGACTGGTGAAAAATGACATTATGGGTTTGCTGTCCAATCACGATGAATTGCGGCGTAAAGGCTATACCGCCATCGTCAAGATCTGGGTGAAATCCGATGGCAGCGTGGAACGCTTTGAACTGAGCAAGGGCAGTAATGATGCGGATATAGACGAGCTTTTGAATAAATTACTGGAAAAGCTGAAAAAAGTCGCCGAGCCACCACCACCCGGTATGCAGCAACCGATTAAATTGAAAATTACATCACGTGTCTAAAAATTACAGGAACAGAAATGAGGAATAATAAACAGCTGATAGCCGCTGTGGCGCTGTCCGGGCTGATCGGTGTGGCACATGCCGGTGAAAAGGAAGAGTTGCTGAAGTTGCGCAATACCACGGTCAATCTGATCAAACAACTGGTCAAACAGGGTATCCTCACCGATAAAATGGCCGAAGATATGATCAAACAGGCCGAGGTTGATGCTGCCAAACAAGTGGCCGACAGTAAAGCGTTGGATACCAAAGCCGCTGCTTCAGCCTCTGCGGCTTCGGCTGCCGCCGCCGCAGCAGGAGTTGCGACAGGAGCGGCGGTCGGTAAAGAAGGTGTTGGTGTAGTAACGGCCACTGCAGGATCAGCAGCAAGCCGGGAAGCCGTCCCGGCTGATGAAGTGCGGGTGGCTTATGTGCCGGACTTTGTTAAGGATGAAATCCGTCAACAGGTGCGTACTGAGTTGCGTGATCAGGTGGTTGATGATGTATTGCAAAAAGCCAAAACCGAACAATGGGGTTTGCCTAACGCCTTACCGGAATGGACTAAACGCTTCAAACTGTCCGGCGATATGCGCCTTAGAGAGCAGTCCAACTTTATGGCGGACTACAATCAGGCTAATAGCTTTATCAACTGGCAAACCATTAACTCGCAAAACAATTTCAATGGTGCTAATGGTATTTCCGGTGCCGGGGCTAATGCCTTTATGAATACCACCCAGAATCGTAATATGGCACGGGAACGCTTCCGCTTGTCTATTGATGCCGAAGTGGCCAATGGCCTGGATGCCGGCATCCGTTTGGCAACCGGTAATACGCCTAACCCGGTATCTACCAATCAATCGCTGGGTAATACCGGCGCCCAGTACCAGTTTGCTCTGGATCGAGCCTTCCTGCGCTATAACGCCTTTGACAATAATAAATTTAACTGGTTAACCGCGATGGCTGGCCGTACCCCCAACCCGTTTTTTACCGCCGGCAGCGAAGTGGTGTGGGATGAGGATTTATCATTCGAGGGCGCATCTGCTACGGTACGTAACAAGCTGGGCAGCAAAGGCGACCTGAGTGATGATATCGGTGGTAAAGGGCCGGTGGTTTATGCTACTGCCGGTATATTCCCGATGCAGACCTCCAATCTGATCAGCGGCCTAAGCGCCAGAGACAAATGGATGTTTGGTGGTCAAACCGGTCTGGAATGGGGCTTTGATAATCAGGACACCCTGCAATTCGGCGGTGCTTATTACGACTATCAAAATCTGAAAGCGGTATTGAACCGGACTGGTGCCGGTTTGTGCGCCAATAATACTGGCGATCAGAATCAGTCCGCGCCGCAGTTTATGCAGGGCGGCAACAGTTTGGTCAGTATTTGTAATGCCAATGATGGTACTCCAAACGGCTTGGTGGGTTTGGCGACCGATTACAAAATTCTGGATATCAATATGCTGTATGACCTGGCGGTGTTTTCGCCGATACATGTCAAATTCAGCGCCGATTACGCCAAAAACGTTGGCTTCAATCCCAACAAATCGGTGGTATTGGCCAACTACGGTACCGATTATGCCGGCAAAACCAATGCCTGGCAGGTTAAAGTCGATTTCGGCTGGGGCAAACTCAATACCCTGGGTAACTGGAATCTGTTTACCGGTTATCGCTACGTAGAACGCGATGCAGTATTGGATGCTTATACCGATTCGGATTTCCATAACGGTGGTACTAATGTCAAAGGCTGGATGCTGGGCGGTAACTATGCGCTGGTTAAAAACGTCTGGCTGACTGGCCGCTGGCTGAGCGGTGATGTGATCACCGGTCCGCGTTACGGTCTGGATATTATGCAGCTTGATCTTAATACCCGCTTTTAAGCGAGTGCCTATATGAATATAACTAGCAAACTGACTATAGCTCTATTTTTGACGGCCGGTTTATGCGCCGGCGTGGCTCAGGCCGCGCCGCGTGATAATGCCAAGGGCGATAATGGCGCAGTACTTAAATTGCAGGCCATGGTAAAAAGCCTGACCACGGAGCGCGATACCGCCAAAACCGAAACCGCCAAACTGAGCGGCGAACTGGAACAATTGAAAAAAGATCACAGCAAGGCTCTGGCTTCGGCTGAAGCGGCGAAAGATCAACTGGGCAGTGAATTGGCGGCGCAAAAAAACAGCACCAATGATGCGCGTGACCATTTGGATAAAACCAATACCAAGTTACAAGAGGCGGTTGACAAAATCAGGCAGCTGACGCAAACCAAAAATGAGTTAAGCTCTGAACTGACCAATCTGAAAAATACTCAGCAAGCCACTCAGCAGCAACTGACTTCCTGTACCGAGCACAATATCAAACTCTATCAATCCGGCAAGGAATTGCTGGAGCAATACGAGACCAAGGGTACCTTGTCCTCCATGCTGCAAAGCGAACCGGCTTTGCAATTCCACAGTGTGGAAATGGAAAACATCATTCAGGAATACGAAGATAAACTTAAAGCCGGCCAGTACAAAAACTGATTCAGTATAAAAATACCCTGCGCCGCCTCAGGCGGCGCAGCAATCGCGATAAAAACCATCATTCCATCCCCCCAATCAGCCCGTAACCTCAATCCAACCCAGGCCCCAGTAGGATGTGCTAAACGCAGTGCAGCGCATCACTCAAAGCTGACCACCTATTTAAAAGGTTCAGACTACATTACCCTGAATAACACCCAAAACAGCCTGTGCCGACACAAAAGGCGCATTAATCATTCCAGTCAGCCGTAACCTCAAACCCAGGCCCCAGTAGGATGTGCTAAACGCAGTGCAGCGCATCACTCAAAGCTGACCACCTATTTAAAAGGTTCAGACTACCCCTGAATAACACCCAAAACAGCCTGTGCCGACACAAAAGGCGCATTAATCATTCCAGCCCCCCCATTCAGCTCGTAACCTCAATCCAACCCAGGCCCCAGTAGGATGTGCTAAACGCAGTGCAGCGCATCACTCAAAGCTGACCACCTATTTAAAAGGTTCAGACTACATTAACCTGAATAATACCCAAAACAGCCTGTGCCGACACAAAAGGCGCATTAATCATTCCATCCCCCCAATCAGCCCGTAACCTCAATCCAACCCAGGACCCAGTAGGATGTGCTAAACGCAGTGCAGCGCATCACTCAAAGCTGACCACCTATTTAAAAGGTTCAGACTACATTACCCTGAATAACACCCAAAACAGCCTGTGCCGACACAAAAGGCGCATTAATCATTCCAGCCCCCCCATTCAGCTCGTAACCTCAATCCAACCCAGGCCCCAGTAGGATGTGCTAAACGCAGTGCAGCGCATCACTCAAAGCTGACCACCTATTTAAAAGGTTCAGACTACATTAACCTGAATAATACCCAAAACAGCCTGTGCCGACACAAAAGGCGCATTAATCATTCCATCCCCCCAATCAGCCCGTAACCTCAATCCAACCCAGGCCCCAGTAGGATGTGCTAAACGCAGTGCAGCGCATCACTCGAAGCTGACCACCTATTTAAAAAGTCATGCAAAATTACCCTGAATAACACCCAAAACAGCCTGTGCCGACACAAAAGGCGCATTAATCATTCCATCCCCCCAATCAGCCCGTAACCTCAATCCAACCCAGGCCCCAGTAGGATGTGCTAAACGCAGTGCAGCGCATCACTCAAAGCTGACCACCTATTTAAAAGGTTCAGACTACATTACCCTGAATAATGACCCAAAAATACCAACCACCGACCAAGGCAGCCTATCACTCCACCTCCACCCATCCCCCCCCCAGCGCTTTATAAACCGCAATTAAATCCAGCACACTTAAGCTGATGGTATCCAGTTCGGTTTGCTTAGCCTGCAGCAATCTAGCCTGGGCCTGCAATACCGGCAGCCGGGTAATCAACCCCTGTTCAAAACGTTGCTGTTGTAATTGCCGGCTCTGCTGATTGGCGCTAACACCGGCCTGCAAGGCTTGCAGGCGCAGGCGAGCCTGCTGATAGGCCGCTAGATTACTGTCAATTTCATGCCAGGCGGCCAGCAGGGTGTTGTGATAGGCAATCGCAGCCTGCTGATGCTGGGCCTGACGCAATTCCAGGGTAGCTTCCAAACGGCCACCCTGAAAAATCGGCAGCATGATGGATGGGCCGATGGCATATTGCCAGGCCGACCAATTGCCCAGATCCCGCAGGCGCAAGGCTTGCAAGCCGGTACTACCGGATAGGGTAAAGCGGGGATAAAAATCGGCTTGCGCCATGCCGATATCGGCCAGGGCGCTATGCAAGCGGGCTTCGGCTTCGCGAATATCCGGGCGGCGCTGGGCCAACTCAGCAGGTAAACCCAGCTCCAGTCGCGGTGGTAGGCTAGGGAGGGCTTGGCTGCCGCTTAATTCGGCATTCAATACGCCGGGCTGCTCGCCCAGCAACAGGCTAAGCTGATTCAGGCTTAGGCTGATCTGCTGTGCCAGTGAAGGCAGGGCGGCCTCAGCCTCGGCCAGCGCCGCCGCCGCGTTTTCCACTTCAATAGCGGTTACCACGCCGTGTTTGGCCTGTAGTTTAATCAGTTCATGCTGTTGACTGGCCAGATCGCGCTGTTCTGTACTCAGGGTGCGACTGGCCTGCAGCCGGCGTAACTCAATATAATTTTTGGCCACTTCGGCGATTACGCTTAATTGGGCCGCGTGCTGCTGTTCCTGAGTGGCTTGCAGATCGGCAGCAGCGGCCTCCTGTTCACGGCGTACCCGTCCCCATAAATCCAGCTCCCAGGAAGCATCAAAACCGTATTGATACAGACTGAACGGTTGCACCCCGGCTGCCGGCACCCCAATTGCACCGGCGCCTGTGCCGCCGGCAGCCGAGCCGCTGCCCGAGCCATTGGCAGCCGTGCCGGCACTGCTGCCGCCCGACAGGGTTTTGGCCAGACTCAAAATCCCTTTTTGACTGGCCTGCATACGGGTATAAGAGGTGTTGGCATTGAGCTGCGGAAATTGATCGGCAGCGGCAATCCCTGTCTGGGCGCGGCTTTGCGCCAGCAGGGTGGCGGCATTGCGTAAACTTAAGTTTTGGTTTAAGGCCCGCTCTATTAAGGCGCTTAAGATGGGATCATTAAATTTTTGCCACCAATTTTTACTCACTGCGCTGCTGTCTATAGCGGCAGAGCCGACAGACGGCAGCGCCGTCCACTGCTGCGGGCCGGGGCTGTCCGGTTTGATAAAATCCGGGCCGGTGGTGCAGGCATTCAGCGCTAATAGTGCCGGCAGCAGCCGCAGGCAGGATGTGGACGATCTGATCGGCATGGGGCGGTAAGTTATCATGGCTATTAACTTAAGCGGTAACGAAACATCAGTGCGGCGCCGCTGAGCGTGACAATGCCTATCATCAGCAATGGCACCAGGTACTGGCTCAGCATGGGCAGGGTTGCGGCCTCCAGATAAACCCGTTCCACCAGACTGATGGCATGGCGCAGTGGGTTGATCAGCGTGACAATTTGTAAAGAGTCCGGCATATTTCGCACCGGCGTGGTCAGCCCGGATAACAGCATAAACGGCATCAGCACAATAAAACTATAGAGCATGGCTTGCTGCATGGTGGCGGAAACGGCAGAAATCAGCAAACCGATACCTACCGCCGCCAGCAAAAAGGTACTCAAGCCCAAATACAGTAAAGCATAAGACCCGGCAAACGGAATCCTGAACCACAACTGAGCCACCAGCAGCACCAGACTAGCCTGCACCAGGCCTATCAGCATGGACGGTACAGCTTTGCCCACCATGATTTCCGTAGCCGTATAGGGAGTAACCAGCAACTGGTCGAAAGTACCTTGTTCACGTTCGCGTGCTACCGAGAGCGCTGTGAGCATCATGGTTTGCAACATGGTCAGTGACGCGATCATGCCCGGTACCATGTGCCAGCGTGATTCAAAATTAGGATTAAACCAGGATCTGCTCACCACTTTTACCGGCATAGCCGTCATGCTGTGAGCGGCCCGCCAGTCACTATTAAAGCTGTCTATAATGCTGTTGACGTAACCGCTGGCGGTGGCTGCCGTATTGGAGTTACGACCATCGCTGATCAACTGGATGCTGGCCGGCCTGCCGGCCAGTAACTCCCGTTCAAATTCACGTTCGATTTGGATGACCAGCAACACGCTGTGGTCTTCTATCAGCCCTCTGATATCGCGCTGATTTTGTAAATCGGCGCTACGTCTAAACACCCCGGAACCGTCAAACTTGGCCAGCAATTGCTGGGAGGCGATGCTGCGATCCCGATCCAGTACCGCATAAGGCACATTGTTTAAATCGTAAGTGGCGGCATAACCAAAAATAAAACACTGTACCAGCGGTGGCGCAAACAGACTGAGTCGACTGCGCGGGTCTTTGAGTACCGCCAGCAATTCTTTTCTGATCAAGGCCAAAATCCGTAATAATACATCCAGCATTGGCTTATTCCAGTTGTTTGTGGGTAATATGGGTGGCAAAGCCTAGAAAGAATACCGCCATAGCAATCAGCACGGCGGTATTAGGCAAAATCACCGCCCAGACATCCCCGGCCAGAAACAGCGTTTGCAGTAAATCGACAAAATACCTGGCCGGCACTAAATAAGTAATCATGCGTACAAATACCGGCAGGCTACGCAGGTCAAACATAAAACCGGACAGCATCATGGCCGGTAAAAACGTGGTGAGCACCGCAATCTGGCTGGCGATAAACTGATTTTTTACCGCCGAGGATATCAGCAGGCCTATGCCTAAAGATACCAGCAGATAGAGCATGGATGCCAGCGCCAGCAAAGCTACCGAGCCGCGCACCGGGACATCGAACAAATACTTGGCCGACAGCAGACATAATGCCAAACCGCACAGGCCCAGCAGAAAATAAGGTACGGTTTTGCCTATCATGATTTCCCCGACCCGCACCGGTGTAACAAACATGGCTTCCAGAGTACCGCGCTCCCACTCCCGTGCCATCACTAGGGCCGTTAGAAAAGCACCAATCAGGGTCATCACCTGCACAATCAGCCCAGGCACCAAAAAGTAGCGGCTGTTATTTGCTGTGTTATACCAGAGTCTGGCTTCAATTTTGACCGGCCCCAGAATGCTGGGCTGGCCTTCATTAAAGCGCCGCTGCGCCCATTGATTGATAGCCCCTTCCGCATAAGCCTGCACCAGCCGCGCATAATTGGCATCAGCTCCGTGCAGGAGTAATTCTATCTCGGCATTACCCAGCGCCAGCTGCCGGTCAAAATCCGCACGCAAGCGTAAAATGGCATCCACCTGGCGTTGATTCATCAGTTCCAGGGCTTCCGGCATGGTCAATACCCGGCGCGGCCGAAAATAAGGCGACAGCTCCAGTCCGGCTATCAGTTCGGTGGCTGCCGGACTAGGCGCTTCCATGACGATAGCCATCGGTACACTTTTAACATCCAGCGACAAGCCATAGCCAAACAATAACACCAGCATGACCGGCATTAATACCCCGATGGCAATGCTGCTGGGGTCGCGGCGCATTTGCAGGCTTTCCTTGAGAATCAAGGCGAAAATGCGCCGGCGCACAGGATGTTGATCAGGCTGCATGGCGGCGACTGCTTTCAACGATGCTGATAAAAGCATCTTCCATGGTCGGACTGCCGCCGTCGGCCCGGCTGCCCAGGCTGCGGATCTGGGCTGGCGTACCCTGCGCCAGCAGGCGACCGGCATCCTGGATCAGGGCGCGATCACAATATTCGGCTTCTTCCATAAAATGCGTGGTAATCACAATAGTGACGCCTTGGGCAGCCAAGGCGGTAATGCGGCGCCAGAATTCCCGGCGTGCCTGCGGATCGGCACCACTGGTGGGTTCATCCAGAAATAGTACTTCCGGTTCATGCATCAGCGCGGCAGCCATAGCCAGTCGTTGCCGGTAACCGCCCGGCAGCCTGCCGCTGGGGGTATGCAGCATCGCGCCGAGTTCAAACTGGCTGATAGCCCAATCCAGCCGGTCATGGCGGCGCTGACCGCGTAAACCATAAGCACCGGCAAAAAACTCCAGATTTTCGCTGACCGTCAGTTCACTGTACAGGGCAAATTTTTGTGCCACATAGCCGATGCGCTGCCGCGCCGAAGCCCTGGCAAAGCGCATATCCTGACCTATCACCCGTAAGGTGCCGGAACTGGGCGCCAACAGGCCGCATAACATGCGGAAGGTGGTGGTCTTGCCGGCACCATTGGGGCCGAGCAAACCAAAAATTTCGCCGCGTTTCACTTCAAAACTAACCTTATCGACAGCAGTAAAGGTGCCGAAGCGCCGCACCAGATCGCGCACCTCGATAATGGTTTCGCCGCTGGTGCCGGGATGGGCGGTAGAGACTTGCATGGTGGGCGCAGCAGCCGGCACATTATCCGGATTTTGCCGCAATAGCAGCATAAAACCATCTTCAAAATGAGCCGGTACACTGCTGGCCGGATTGGAACCGGCCAGCGCCGGATCGGCAGCATTGGCCGGCAATTCGCGTAATACCACCCTTACCAGACCACCGGAGGGCAGGGCATCGGCTACCGCCGGATCATCCAGTAGTGTCATCTGCAAATTGCGTGGCAATTGCCCGGTCGCGGGTTGCAGCATAAACACCTTGCCGGTGGCAGTCTGGCTTAAGGTTTGCGGCAGGCCCTGGCTTAACACCCGACCCTGATCCAGCACGATGGCCTGATCGCAGTGTTCGGCTTCATCCAGATAGGCAGTACTGATCAATACGGTCAGGCCTTCCTGTTTGACCAGTTGCTGAATAATGCGCCATAACTCACGGCGGGATAATGGGTCTACTCCAACGGTGGGTTCATCCAGCACCAGTAATTCCGGAGAACGCACCAAGGTACAGGCCAGACCGAGTTTTTGTTTCATGCCGCCCGACAACTGCCCGGCCAGTCGGTCAATAAATTTGCCCAGATCGGTCATCTCCAGCAATTGGGCATAACGCTGTTGACGTTGATCCAGCGCCACCCCATGCAGATCGGCATACAGGTTTAAATTTTCTCTGACCGTCAAATCATCGTATAGGCCAAAGCGTTGCGGCATATAACCAATCCGTGATTGCACGTTTTGCGGATCCTGACTCACATCCACGCCCAATACCTGCAAATGTCCACTGTCGGCAGGCAGTAAACCGCACACCAAACGCAATAAAGTGGTTTTGCCCGCACCATCCGGACCCACCAGGGCGGTGAGGGTGCCGGCAGCAATCTGTACAGAAATGCTATCTAACGCTACTACCAATTCGCCGCTGTTGATAAATGTTTTTCGGGTGTGTTCGGCGCTAACCAGCCAGGGAATGATTGCTGCCGGTTGGCTGTTCATGGTGCAACCGGCAATGTCACAGTGGCCGGCATCCCCAGTCGCAGGGCATCTGCCGGGTCTTTGACAAATACCCGGACCTCATAAGCCAGACTGGGACGCAATTCTTCGGTTTGTACGGCCTTGGGGGTGAATTCCGCTACCGGAGAAATAAAGCCCACCCAACCCTTGAAAACCTGTTTGGGAAAGCTGTCTACAGTCACCTGGGCTGTCATACCCGGCTGAACATGACCCAAATCCAGTTCACTGACATAAGCCCGCACCCATTTCGGGTCTATCAAAGCCAGCGAAAACACCGGCCGTTGCGGCGTGGACAACTCCCCCGGTTCCAGCAGACGGGAGCGCACGATCCCCAAGGCCGGCGCAACTAATTCAGCATCCTTGATTTGCTGGCGCAAAAACGCCAACTGGGCCTGATCGCCGCGTAACTGGGCCTCAGCTTGGGCGACATCTTCTTGACGCGGGCCCAACACCGCCAGATCCAGCGCTTTTTGTTGTAACTGCACTCTGGCATCATTACTGGCTAAAGACGCCCGGCTATTATCCAAATCCTGCTGACTGACCGCCTGCCCCCCGGATTCCTCAGTCAAAGCCTGCAAGCGCCGATATTGCAGGCCGGCGTAGTCGGCATCGGCCTTGGCAGCCGCCAGATTGGCTCTGGCCTGGGCAATTTCTTCTGGCCGGCTGCCATGCCGCATCCGCAGCACAACCTGCTGTTGTGCATCGGTTTGTGCCGCCACTTCTGCGACCCTGGGAGTGAGCCGGGCAATGTCCAGCCGGGCTAGTACCTGTCCGGCTTGCACTTTATCACCTTCCTGAGCCAGAACTTCGCTGATGCGTTCGCTATTATTAAAAGCCAGTGCTACCTGACGCAAATCAATATTGCCGTACAGGCGTAGTTCCGGTAGAGGCTGAGCGCGCTGTTCCCAGCGCCAAATCAGCAGACCCGCTATCACCAAGCCCAGCACGACCAACCATAACAGCCACTTATTCTTCAATACCGCCGGCATGGACTTCTCTCCATTGAATGATCTGATAGGTGGGTGGCCAACAGCAGTCGGCTGTTAGCCAAAGCAGAGAATATTCTAACTTGTTTTGGAGGCTGGGGTTCGTCTGCTAGAGCACAGAGGTGGTTGGTGCAATCCAGACTGCGGCGGCCAGCTTCCATTCGTGAATAAACTAAGATGCCGGTCAATCGAAAAGATAAGGATAATCATGTTGCATGGATCGCTGTATCGCAAAACCAAACAGAGCCTACCGGTTTTGGAATTGCCTGATTTATTAGGTCACAAGATCAGCCAAATCTTGCCGAATTTGCCATAGTCGTTATAGATAGCTATCAAAAACGCGGGCTAGGTGTTATTTTTATGTCATTACTCTACCGCTTGGCAAGGATAAAAAATTGAGATTTTACGTGCCTCAATACTTTTAGAAAACGCTGTTATGAGCAATTGGTTGGCAAGATTAGGGGCTGTGGGTGAATACGATAACGGCCATCAACCAGGAATGTCGGGATGGCTAGGGAGGCGCAATTAGTGTCGATAGGGCACGCCTAGTAATATATCGCTTATACAATGGCATATTTCGAATATAGTGTGGCTTAGAAAATGATCTTAGCTCAAAAGACTGGATTCCAAGCTAAGCAGCTAAAATTTGCCACAAACCCCTTTTTGCGTATAATTAATGCGCATAAAGTACAGATAAGGAGCCGCCTTGCAAACTGCCTTTAATCCTAATGCTGCCAAAAAAGCCGCCAATCTCAGTATCAACAGCGAATTATTGAATCTGGCCAAGGCCTTGCATATCAATTTATCCGCCACGTTTGAAAGTGCTTTAATTGAAGCCATACGTGATAAGCAGCGCCAACAATGGTTACATGACAATCAACAATCAACAATCAGTTGAAGATTACAATCAGAGGGTGGAAGCAGAAGGCTGTTTCAGCGATAGCTTGCGGAATTTTTGATGGCACAATTTAACTTATACTTCAATGCCAATAGGCAAACCCAGGCACGTTATCCTTTTTTGCTCAATATTCAGAGCGATTTTTTGGCGGCTGGTAATTCCCGTTGTCAAGCTGACTGATCAAAAACCCATTACTCGCTTGAATCCATTTTTTGAATATCAACAACAGCAATACCTGCTCCTTGTGCAGGAGATAGCCGCTATTCCATCAAATAATCTGGGTGCTAAGGTTACAGAACTGGAGGTACTGCGGAGCCAGATATTGGCGGCAGTAGATTTATTGATTACGGGGATTTGACAGATTCGTCGCAAATTTTAGCAGTTTTGGTTGGAATCAAAAGTATCGTGGTTTTTTGATAATCATGCGAGCATATTAATACAGGAATGGGATCTGGCTTGCGGGTAGAGGCTAAAATCCTGCCCCAACCCGACAAACCAGCCTGCTTTAAAGCGATTTATAAATTTCTTTGGCTTTATTCAATTCTGCTGTGGATTTGGCGATATCGCCTTTTTTGGCGGAAATCTGGCCTTGAATCAGAATGGCATGCGCCTGTTTGGCTGCATCAGAATTGCCGGCAATATGCTCGGAAGCAGTCCGGGCGGCTTTTAATTGCACTTGTGCGGCAGAAAAGTCACTTTTGCTGATTTCTAGCAGGGCGCTATCGATGCGGCTTAAAATTTCGCTGGTGCCGCCGACTGCTTCTTCGGCACATACAGCAGTGCTGCTTAAGGCAAACGTGATAGCCATCAACAAGGATAATACGGTTGTTTTAATGTTTTTCATAAGCTTAGAGTTAATGTAGGGAATGGAAAAATTCCAGGCACATTAAAATATCCGCGACAGCAGGACAGCGCGGTAGCCAGACAAGAGGAACGGGAGGAGGGTTCACGGTCCATGCGAACTGGGTTGTGTTGTGGCTAGTTCTGCCCACAACAACTTTAGCGTATCCATGCTGCTTGACGGTATAGTTTAGTGCTATGGAGTCAAGTTGAAGCATTCAAATGCTTCATTAGCAATGATAACGGATTTGGCGAATAAGTGGGCAAAAAATTAGCCAATTGCGACAAGTTGTCACATGTGGCAATTGGTCACATTTTCAAGTGTTTGGCTAACTGATATTCTAGAACCATGTATTTGCTTATGCGCAGCAATGCTTCCCTCTGAATCCGGCTTTTGCCGGATTTTTTTTGTCTGTTGCCCAGCCGGAGCCGGGCAAGCTGTTAGTGTTGATTAGTATAATCCCAACTGAATCTGCGCCACTTCCGACATCATTTCCCGGCTCCAGGGCGGATCCAGCACCACTTCCACATTCACACTGCGTACGCCGGGCAGGGCGCGGATGGATTTTTCCACATCACCCTGGATGACCGGACCCATGCCGCAGCCGGGCGCAGTCAGCGTCATTTGAATATGCACATCGTTGCCGCCATCAGCGCGTGGGGTGGCTTCACATTGATAAACCAGGCCCAGCTCGACGATATTGACCGGAATTTCCGGGTCGTAGACGGTTTTCATCACTTCCCAGCAGTTTTTTTCCACTGCCGCACTGTCGGTATCATCCAGCAACGCTTCGTTTTCATGCGCTTCCTTACCCAAGGCATCCGCGTCCACTCCGGCGATGCGTACCATGTGGCCGTAATCGGTAATCACAGTGTAATTACTGCCCAGTGCTTGATGAATAGTCACTTCCTGACCTTTTTGCAGAGTGCCTTGATGACCGTCAGGAATGGTAACGATATTGACATCGCGGCTTAACACAATCACTTCTTTAGCAGCCATATTAGTCCTCAGATTTCAAAGGTTTTAGCGTCGATTATCTGGCCGGTTACACCCAGACTGGCCGCACCGAATAAATAGCGATATACCGCTGCCAGACTGTCTGGCGTAGGTAAGGCGGCTTTGTCTTCTCCAGGATAGGATTTTTTGCGTAATGGACTATTCACCGGCCCCGGTACCAGGGTGTTGACCCGAATTTTGCCGCCGGCTTCCAGTTCATCGGCCAGAATTCCGGCCAGGGCTTCCAGAGCAATCTTGGAAACGCCATAAGCGCCAAGATAGGCTTTGGCTTGGCGGGCCGCTGAATCGGAAGTAAATACGATAGCGGCATGATCACTGTTTTGCAGTACCGGCAGCAATACTCTGGTTAGCAGAAACGCCGCATTGAGATTGACATTCAGCGTATGTCCCCAGTCCTGGGTTTTGTGAATAGCCAGCGGGGTATAGCTGCTGAATTCCACTGCTGAATGCAATAAACCTTGCAGGCTGCCATAACGTTGCTGCACGGCTGCCGCCAACTCCAGATATTCATCTTCATTGGCACCAGCCAGATCAAACGGATATAACATGGGCTCCGGACCGCCGGCGGCAACGATGGCATCGTAGCTTTGTTCCAGTTTTGGGATGCTTTTATCCAGCAGAATAATTTCGGCACCTTGCTGAGCCAGCGCCAGTGCGGCGGCACTGCCCAGGCCGCCGCCTGCGCCGGTAATGAGTATAACTTGCTTGCTTAAAGACATAATGTAGCGCTTATCCAGTGCTGTAGTTGCTGAGGATGTTCAATCATGGCATTTGCCCCCCAGGAGTGTGGGTGACCGTCTACCGGAATATAGCCGTACAAGGCGACCAGCGTTTTCATATTGACAGTTTTGCCGGCGCTGATGTCATGGGCGGCATCACCGATATACACACAGTTTTCCGGTTTGACCCCGGCCTGCTCACAAGCCGCCAGCATAGGCGCCGGATGCGGTTTGCTATAGGGCGTGCTGTCGCCGCTGATAATGCAGGCCGCCCTGGTGCTGAGCTGCAATGCAGCCATCAGCGGATCGGTAAAGCGTTGACGTTTATTGGTCACCACGCCCCATTTCAGCCCCAGCATTTCAATATGCGCCAAGGTGTCCTGCATCCCCTGGTAAAAACGGCTATGAGTAGCGATATTCAACTGATAATAATCCAGCATATCGGTGAGGATGCGCTGTTGCAGTTCCGCGGCCGCCTCGGGCGCCGCCCGCTTGATCATCGGCAGTGCACCAAAGGAAATTAAAGGCTTAATTTCTTCATAAGCCACTTGGGCATAGCCATGATCATCTAAAGCACGGTTTAAGCAGGCTACCAGATCGGGTGCGGTATCCACCAGCGTGCCGTCCAGATCAAACAATACGCAATCCAGTTTAAAATCAGGCATGGTTTAAGTAGAGCGCCGGAACGCGGCGATATAATTAACGTCGATATTTTTACCCAGACTAAAACGTTTACTGAACGGATTGTATTCTATGCCGGTAGTGCCCAATAACTGCAAGCCGGCTTGGCGGGCGGACTGGCAAAGCTCTGCCGGTTTAATAAAAGTTTTGTAGTCATGTGTACCCTTGGGTACCATTTTCAACAAATATTCCGCTGCCACAATCGCCAGCAAATAGGCTTTTGGTACCCGGTTCAGCGTGGAAAAAAACACCAGCCCGCCGGGTTTGACCAGCGTGGCGGCAGCACGGATGATAGCTGCCGGGTCGGGCACATGTTCCAGCATTTCCATACAGGTGATATGATCAAAACTGGCCGGCTGTTCTTCTGCCAGCGCTTCGGCGCTGATGGTGCGGTACTGGGCGTTGACACCACTTTCCAGGCCATGCAATTCGGCAATCTCAATCAGCTCGTCACTCAGGTCTATCCCCATTGCTTCGGCCCCGGCTTGAGCCAGACCTTCGGTTAAAATCCCGCCCCCACAGCCGATATCCAGCACCCGCTGTCCGGTCAGATTGATATATTGCCGGATAAACGCCAGCCGCAAGGGATTCACCTCGTGCAGGGTATACAACTCGCCGCCGGCATCCCACCAGCGTTCGGCGTGAGAGCCGAATTTTTGAATTTCCTGAAGATTGACGTTTTCTGTTGCGCTCATAAAAGTCCAGCTTGATTGGGTTAATAGTTTACTATAATACTAGGTTATTAGCCAAAGCCTTCAGCCGTTTAAGGTGTGCCGATCCGACTTTGCCAGCTTTGAACTTTGGCCTGTAGTTCAGCCAGATCGATGCCGGTTAAGCGGCGCTTATCCAGTAGATGCCGGCCCGCCACCCAGACATGCTGCACTTGCTGGCGGCTGACTGCATAGACGATTTGCGAGAGGGGATTAAACAGCGGCTGGGTTTCAATTTCGCTTAAATCAATCGCCACCACATCAGCGGCTTTACCGATGCTCAAGGAGCCGATTTCGTCATCCAGGCCCAACGCCCTGGCACCGTTCAAGGTAGCCATTTGCAAAGCTTGCGCGGCAGGCACGGCGCCGGCATTGCCGGACACACCCTTGGCCAGCAGCGCTGCGGTACGCATTTCCGCCAGCATGTCCAGATCGTTATTGCTGGCGGAACCATCAGTGCCCAGTGCTACATTAATACCGGCTTCCAGACAGGCAGCCACCGGACAAAAGCCGCTGGCCAATTTTAAATTGGATTCCGGACAATGTACGATATGCGCACCGCTGGCGGCATAAGCGGCAATTTCTTCGCTATCCAGCTGGGTCATATGTACGCCCATGAACCCTGGAGACAACAAGCCCAGTTCATTCAGACGTTGCAGCGGGGTAACTCCGGTCTGCTTGATTTGGTTCTCCACTTCCTGTCTGGTTTCGTGCACATGCATATGGATAGTCAGATTCAATTCATCCGCAAAAGTCAGCAGCTTGCGCAACGGTTCATCCGAAACCGTATACGGGGCATGGGGTGCGAATGAGGTACTGAGCAACGGCTGATGGCGCAATTCATCATGCAGGGCCAGGCCTTTGGCGATATAGGCATCGGCGTGTTCTGCCCAGATGGTGGGAAAATCAAACACAATCAGACCGATATTAGCGCGAATGCCATGCAAAACCGCTTGCTGGGCGGTAACTTCCGGAAAAAAATACATATCATTAAAACAGGTGGTACCGCCGCGCAGCATTTCGGCTATGGCCAAGTCGGTACCGTCACGCACGAAAGCCTCGGATACCCATTTCTGTTCAGCCGGCCAGATATGATTTTGCAGCCAGTCCATCAGCGGCAAATCGTCGGCCAGACCCGATAACAAAGTCATCGCCGCATGGCTATGACAATTGACCAGGCCAGGAATCAGGGCATGCTTGTCCAGCACCTGTAAACTGTGCGGCTGGTATTGCTGCAAAGCCTGCTTACTGTCCAGCAAATCGATAATCCGACCCTTATCTATCACCAGACTGTGATTTTCATAGATTACGGATGCCGGTTCAACAGGTATAATCCAGCCTGCCTGAATGATAAGATCGACTTGCATATTTCTTTTCCTTGCTAAAAACAGCAATTATACCTGTACATTTACAAAATCATCTTTTGAGGTTTTTCGAGCATGAGCACTACCCCGCAATTATCCGTACAAGCGCTGCTATGGACCGGACACAGCCTGAAGGTACTGGATCAGCGTCTGCTGCCGGAACATATCCATTATGATGAGTATCAAGATGGGCCGGGTGTGGCTGCCGCCATTCGCGCCATGCAGGTGCGCGGCGCCCCGGCAATCGGCATAGCTGCCGCCTATGGTGTGGTGCTGTCGGTTCAGCAGCATTTTCCGGCTGCCGACTGGCAAAGCCGGGTTGCTGCCGATATTGCCACCCTGGCCGCCTCCCGGCCTACTGCTGTTAATCTATTCTGGGCGCTGGATCAGTTGCGTCAGCTGCTGGCGGAAAACCCAGTTGAACCTTTGAGCGCAGTCACTGAACTGGCGATCAATATTCACCAGGAAGATTTGCTGGCCAATCAAGCGATGGGGGAACGGGGTGCCGACATCCTTGGCGATGCCAAAGCCGTCCTGACCCACTGCAATGCCGGGGCCTTGGCTACCGGTGGCTATGGCACGGCCCTGGGGGTGATACGCAGCGCTTATCAACGCGGTAAATTGGAGAGTATTTATGCCGATGAAACCCGCCCCTGGCTGCAGGGAGCACGCTTGACAGCCTGGGAACTGGCTCAGGACGGCATTCCGGTTACCCTGCTGGCCGATTCTGCTGCGGCCTGGCTGATGAAAACCGGACAAATCGACTGGATTATTGTGGGGGCTGACCGAATTGCCGCCAATGGTGATGTGGCCAATAAAATCGGCACTTATTCTCTGGCGGTGCTGGCCAAATATCATGGTGTGAAATTAATGGTGGCGGCGCCGTCCTCCACTTTTGATTTTAGTCTGGCCGATGGTTCCGGTATCGAAATCGAACAGCGGGATTCCCAGGAATTACTGCACAAGATTTATCTGGACGAACACAGTCGGGTTACCGCCTGGAATCCGGTGTTTGATGTTACCCCAGCCGCACTGATTACCGCTATCGTCACCGAACGCGGTTCGGTGATTAATCCCGGTCTGCACGGTGTGAAGAGTTTGGCTTTATGAGTACACCTAATTCTGTTAAGCAACCCTTGCTGGCCGTCCAAAGTTTATGGCAGGCTTTGCAAATGTTAAACCATCCCGATTTACGCAAATTTTTGCTGATACCGGTGTTGATCAATATCTTGTTGTTCAGCCTTGCTTTTGTGCTGGGTTATTACAGCTTTAACAGTCTGCTGCATGCTTTTATTCCGGACTGGTTATCCTGGTTAAGCTGGCTGTTATGGCCGCTGTTTGTGCTTAGTTTTCTGGTGGTGGGCTTTTTTAGTTTTACCCTGTTGGCTAATTTATTGGCGGCACCATATTACAACCGCTTGTCGGCCAAAACCCTGCAAATTATCAGTGGTGCTGCGCAGGTCGAGCCTGATTTGCCTTGGCGTCAGGTGTTTTTGGGCGAATTGAAAAGATTACGCTATATCAGCTTGCGCGCAGTACCGGGACTGGTGATATTCGCCATACCGGTATTGAATCTGTTGTCGCCGCTGCTATGGGGGGTGTTTGCCGCCTGGAGTGTAGCCATGGAATACATGGCCTACCCCCTGGAAAATCGCGGTCAGCTGTTTGACAGCCAGCAGCAGTTTTTACAGCAACAGCGCTGGGCGATGCTCAGCTTCGGCGGCATTACCAGCCTGGGGCTGGGTCTGCCGCTGGCCAATCTGCTGATTCCGCCGCTAGCGGTGATTGCCGCCACCATTTATGTGCATAATGCCGACATTAAGCTGCAAACTAAATAGTTTTGCGCTTACCTAACCAGACAAGAACCATGACTGCCGAATTGAACAGCCATAAGCTGGCAGGCAGCGGTGCCGGCAGCGGTGCTGCGGAAATAGAGCCGAACAAACCATTGGTCTCGCCGTTCGGTCCAGCGGTGAAGTAAAGTTTTTGACTACTGCCTGCGCTGCTGTCATTGCCTATGCTTAAAGCCCACAGCCCGTCTATGGCCAAGGCTTGACCGTTAGTAGCGGCCAACTGCCCAACAAAGTTATGAGTCAACAGATTGTAGGCATTGATTTTGCCGTCGCCAAAATTACCGACCAGTAAATCGCCGGCATATTGACCAAATGAGCTGGGGGCAATAGCCAATCCCCAAGGTGAATCCAAGCTGCCCTGACTGGCGATTCGGCTTATCAGTTCGCCTTGAGTGTTAAATTCGTCGACATAACCATTACCCAATCCTGCCACATCATCATGCTTGGTGGCATCCTGCTTTGCGTAAGTGACAAATAGATTACCCCCCAGATTTTGGATGTCAAATGGAGCAAATCCGGCCGGCAGGTTTGGATCGCTGAAATGGCCGGTCAGCAGGGGAGCGCCATTAGACCCCGCAATTACGTCTATGCTGTTCGCTCTAAAATTGGCAGCATATAAATAGCTATTGCTGCCAACCACTGCCTCAGCTACGCCTTTGTAAACATTGGCGGGGGCTGCGGACTGCAGCGTTGCGCTGCCGCCACCCCAACCGGAAATTGTGCCGTCTTCACTGACAAAGATGAAGACATCGCCGCTGAATGCTGAGGCATTATTGTTAAACACCTGTCCGGTGATACTGCCATCACCGGGGATATTAACAGTCAATTCCACTTTAGCAACCACATTGGTGGTCGGATTGACACTGTAAACCGTGGAAACACCGGTTGCATTATCGGAAAGCCAGAATGGGCCGCCAGGGCCATAAGCAATACCCCAGGCATTTTTTAAATTGGTATCGGTAATTTGCGCGGTATTAACCGACTGATCATCAGTGACCAGATTTTGCTGAATAAAGGCAGTGCCGGCCTCTGCCAAAGTTGAACATGACGCCAGGACTATAGTAATTGCCAAGGCTAGCGTAGGCTGCGATTTTTGTGCCGGATAATTTATCGTATTCATGCCAGGATCTCCAAAATTTATACCTAAGGTGAGGTGTTGATGGTCAATACCCTAGGCGTAATCAGGCCGATTCGATTTGGCTTAACCGTTTTACGCCAATTTATTTATCCATCGCCAAGTCAATTCCGCCAATTGACTAAAGGTTCAATTGTAATTATTCGGCGTAATTTGGCATGATCCTTTTTAAACAAATAGTTAGCGGCGAATGATGCGATGCACTGCGCTGGTGAATTCTACAACTATTTGTTTTTTAAAGGCTATGTTTGCGTTAATAGTGGATTTAGGTAAAAATCGAACCCGTATCCATCCAATATTCAAATCATGGCAGTATGCGTTCAGAAAACTTCCCCATTAATTTTATTCAACCGCTTATCCAACTAATGTGTTTGCTATGTTGGGCAACAGCGAGTGCCGATTGGCATGGTGATTTAAGTTTTCGCAGTGAATACGTTTACCGAGGATATTCAAAAAGCCGGGGTAATCCGGTGGTGCAGGCCGACCTGCATTATCAGGCTGAAGCGGGCTGGCTGTTGGGCTCCGGGGTTTCCCAAGTCAGTTTTGATGATCATGCCTATCCAGGGTATTCTGAACTGGAAATCAAGCCGTATCTGGGCTACAACCTGGCACTGTCCGCCGATTGGCGTACCGAGTTATCAGTGACTGGTTATTTCTATAACAATAAAGTTTTTGCCCATGATGCCGATTATGCGGAATTTTCTGCGGCTGTACATTATCAGGATGGGCTGAGTGCCAGGTTTTTCTTCGCGCCCGATGCCTATCAGCGCCATGCCGCCGTACCAGGCTACGAGCTAAATTATCGCCGTGAGCTATTGGATAATGTGCAGTTATCAGGTGGCCTGGGTTATTCCCAGGCGACAGCCTCGCTCGGTCAGGACTATTTTTACTGGAATCTGGGCGGCAGCTGGTTTTTGATGCGTAATCTGGCACTTGATATTCGCTATGTTGATGTGCATTTGGCTGATTATCCGCGCACAGACTACTACCAGAATGAATTTTATCCTCGTCCGCTGGAGAATCAGTATTTGGTGTCAGTCACGTTAGGGTTCTAAAAAAAATAATTGTTTTTGAACCTTTGCAGCCTATTCAGGAATACAGAGTATGGTACAAACAGAAATAACAGGAACATAGATTGAACTATGCTGCGCTTAGTCCATACCCAACATCAGCCATCGCTATCCAGGCAATCCGATACCGAAATGGATGAAAGTATCCTGCTGGGCCATATTGCTGAAGGAGATGCAGCGGCGTTTGAATTGTTTTATAAAATGTACTACCCAAGGTTATTTCGGTTTATTTTGCGTATGACCCGCCAGCCTGAATCAGTTGAAGAGTTGATTCAGGAAACGCTGTTGGTGGTATGGGAAAAGCCCCATAAATTTAATCATGACAGCAAAATATCGACCTGGATATTCGGTATTGCCTATCACAAGGCGCTCAAGTCAATGTCACGCCATAACCGGCGGCGTATGGATGTCGATGTCGACGAATTAAAGGAAATCATGGGTGACCCAGGCGCCAATCCCGCCCAACACCAGGAAAATGCCGATTGGCTAAATACTGCTTTGGCCGTTTTGTCGCCGGAGCAACGGGCAGTTATCGAGCTGACTTTTTATCACGGACTGGCTTACCAGGACATTGCCAAAATCCTTAATTGCCCGGAAGGCACTGTCAAGACCCGCATGTTTCATGCTCGCAAAAAACTGCAGTTTTTTGCTGAAACACAAGAGAGATAGCCATGAATATAGCCAATAATTTTTCAGCAGCAAAACAACAACACCAGCAAATACAGCTATTATTGCCGTGGTATGTCAATCAAAGCCTAGTAGGTCATGAGCAGCGCCAGGTGGAAACACATTTACGCAATTGCCTGCTGTGCAGAAAGGAGTTATTGAGATTGCAGCAACTTTCCGTGGCGATTAATGAACCCGCTGACCTGAAAGTAGCGGCAGAAATATCTTTTACGGATTTGCGCACCAAAATGCGCAATAAGCCGGCAGGCCGGCAGTCGCAAATCAGCGCCATTCTGGCCAGATTTAAATCTTTGCCGACAAATAGTGCAGATACGTCGCAACGGAACCGGACTCACAGCTGCAATTTTGCTATTGCCGCCACAGTGTTGCTGATATTTATGCCGCTGGTTTGGAAATGGTGGTGGCGACAATCAGTCAATAACTATTACACACTGTCAGCTCAAATTCCGGCTTCCGCTACAGATAAACTGCATGTGGTTTTTACCCAAGCGGCAAGTGCTGCCCAAATTGATGCCTTGCTGGCCCAAACTCAGTTGCATCGTGTTGAGGGGCCTAATAGTATCGGAGTCTATACCTTAGAGTTGAACCAGACTGAAAACAATCGGAATATGACCAATACAATCGAATTTTTACGCCGACAAACCTTGATCATACTGGCCGAACCGGCTATTCAGCCCTAAGCAGAGTATGAATATTTTGCCGATAGTGCTTGGGCTATGGCTGATGTCAACACTGGGCGGTTGTGCCCAAAACACTGCAGTTTACCGCCTGGGTGACAGTCCAACCGCCGAGGATCGCCGCCTGCTGGTGACTTTTGCCGATCAAAGTATCAATAGAAGCTTGTCAGCTAATCCACAAGATGGTTATCGGGCGTTGGATCAATACTCCAATTCGGGCTGGAGCCGACATTTTGCGGTTGAACTGGCGGATCGCCACCATTTACAAATGATCACGCAATGGCCGGTTACAGAGTTGGGTTTAAGCTGTGTTGTTTATGAAGTGTCCGATCAGGCCCGACTAAAACAGGCAATAAGGGATTTAGAAAATGATAGTGAGCTTGTTTCTGTGCAACGCATGAATAACTTCAAGGTGTTAGCCGAGGGATCAGTATCTGCCCAGTCGCAAAAAGATCCCTATCTGTCCTTGCAAAGCAGCTATCGATCTCTGGGTATCAGCAGTTTGCACGCTATAGCCACCGGTCGTGGGGTGCGGATCGCCTTGATTGATAGTGGGGTTGATGTCGCGCATCCTGATCTGCAGGGCCAAATCAAGTTTAGCCAAAATCTGGCGACAGAACCAGCGGATCACAATCTGGCAGATGTTCACGGTACTGCAGTAGCCGGTGTGTTAGTCGCTAAACTGGATAATGGTATCGGTATTGCCGGTATAGCGCCGCACGCGGAAGTATTTGCATTACGCGCCTGTTGGCCTAACCAGCCCGGTGCCCTGGCCGCGCAATGCAACAGTTTTACACTGGCTTTGGCTTTAAATCAGGCTATACGCCTGGATAGTCAGATTATCAATTTGAGCATAAGCGGCCCGGATGATCCCTTATTGAGTTTATTGATAGACCGGGCCTTGCTTAAGGGCATTATCGTGATTGCAGCGGTACCAAGTAAAGATCAATCTGGTGGTTTCCCTGCTAATATGGAAGGGGTAATCGCCGTAGGGCGCGGTGTAGAGAATCATTCCGCGCAGATTATTGCGCCTGGTCAGGATATTCTTACCACTGTGCCACATCAGGCCTATGACTTTATGACCGGCAGTTCTTTTGCTACCCCGCATGTAGCCGGTATAACCGCTTTATTGCTGCAACTGCATCCGGATTGGAAAATTGCCGATATCAGGCGCTTGCTGGCGGATGGATTAGAGCAGGTCAGTCCGCATTTGCTGGATGAGACCGACGGTTTTCGGACTGGCTCGACAACTTTGGCAGTTTGCCCACCCAGTCAAGACGATTGTAAGCGGCGTTAGCGTGGTGATGATAAAAAACATTGTGACCAGCCTCACAACTTCGCCCTACATTTGGATAATGGTCACATAAACCCGTTAAACTATCTAACAAATACCTCAAGCAGAACAGTATTGTTTAACAGGAATTCGAACTTTGCCATAATTTGAGCTGAAGCTCAAAAGTGCCTGGTTTATAACATTGAATAGTTTTTAAATAGCGGTAAAACATGATGAATCTCCCATATATAGGTAAACCCAAAAAACTGATGCAAGCTGGCGGTGCTGTCATGATAATGCTGACGGCCGTTTGTTTGGAGCCTTATGACATGATAGACGGCGTTACTGCCGCTTCTATCATTCATCCAACGGCTGTGCCGGTATTACAGTTAACCGGTACACCCGCTATCATTAATAACACCATCACCGCCGTAAAAGGCCAGCCCGTCACTGTCAATTTTTCCGGTACGGATCCCAACGGCTATCAGGCCTATATCGTTATGGGCATCATTCAGAATCAAATGCTTTATCCACCCGGTTTCACCGGTAATCACTTGCCTAAGGGCGCAACCCTTAAAAAAGGTACGGACAATACTAATGCCGTATTTACCTGGAACCCGCCTGCCAGCGCATCGGGTGGCGCACCATTGGTAATTGACTTTGGGGTTTTTAATACCTATGGCAATACCAATTACAATCAACAAACTATTAGCATTAAAGTTAACGATATAACCGGTCCAACGTTTGCACCGACCATGACAACCCAGGATACTGTGTATGTTGGTGTGCCGGTTACCTTTCCGGTACAGGTTAAACCCGATGCAGATAAGGATAATGTATTGATTACCGCGACCAATTTACCCGCGGGTGCCACATTGACCAGCCCGGCCAAAAACAGCAAAGGTATTTGGATAGCCAATTTAAACTGGACACCTACTCTGGCCGAACTAGGTCAGTCCAATGTGACCTTTACCGCTCAGGATGCCAACGATAGCGCCTCAACAGCCGTCAATTTTACCACTAATTTTACCGTGCTGAATGTGACTACCCCGGCTTTTGCCGCCAGTATGCCTACCCAGCAAAAAGCCGTGGTTAACAAAACCTTGACATTCCACGTTATCGTCAACCCCGATCCGCACACCAATGATGTGCAAATCAGTGCTGAAGGTTTACCAAGTGGTGCCAGCCTTAGTGCCCCCAAACTGGTTAAAGGACAATTAATTTCCACCTTGAGCTGGAAACCAAGCAAGGGTCAATTGAACAATAGTTACGCGGTAACATTTGTTGCCGTTGACAATCTGGCTGGCGCTCAAGCAGACGATTTTACAACCACTTTTACGGTGGCGAGCAAGTAAACTCGATGAAGCCGGGGCATATTATAATGCTATGATTTGCCCCGAAACCTTTTGCTAATATTTAATTGTGGAAATATGCATATTCATTTAACAGGCCGACCTAATAAATTATTCCGAACCAGCGGAGGCCTGTTACTGATGGCAATGGCTGTCGCTTTGGAGCCCTATAACGTCATCGATGGGGTTACGGCAGCTTCAACTATTCAACCAACCGCAGTCCCCATTCTAAAATTAAGCAGTACCCCACCAATTATTAATAATATTGTTAGTGTCAGTCCAGGCCAGACTGTGACCATTGATTTGTCCGGTCGCGACCCAAATGGTTATAACAGCTATCTATACATGGGCATTTTTCAGGCCGGCAATTTTTACCCGCCTAATACCTCGGGTTTAAAATTAGCCAAGGGGGCCAAATTTAAAAATGGTTCCAACAACACCAAAGCCGTGTACACCTGGACAGCGCCGGCGGGATCGGCCAGTATCCCACCGGTTGTGGTGCAATTTGGTGTTTATAACAGCTATGGCTCCGGCAACCAAAGTGCACAGACTGTGACGCTGAAATCCATTGATGCCACCGGACCCAGTTTTGCACCTACCATGAAAGCCGTGGAAACTGTTTATGCCAACCTGCCGGTTTCGTATCAGGTTGTGGTGGATGCCGATGTCGATAAAGATAATGTCATTATAAGCGCCACCAATTTACCGGCTGGGGCCAGCCTGACGCCTGCCGCTAAAAACAAGAAAGGCCAATGGCTGGCCAATCTGGTATGGACCCCCAGCCTGGATGAGCTTGGTCAGACCAATATCAGTTTTACTGCCCAGGATGTTAACGAAACCCAGACCATCCCGCAATTTACTACCAATTTTACGGTACTGAATGTAGTTTCGCCGGCTTTTGCGGTGAGTATGCCTAGCCAGGAAAATGCTGCAGTCAATAAAACACTTACATACAAAGTCATCCTTAATCCTGACCCGCATACGAATAAAATCTTGATCAGCGCCAGCGGTTTGCCGCCCAAAGCAGTGTTAAGCAAGCCCAAACTAGTTAAAGGCCAGGTGATTGCCACCCTGACCTGGAAACCCACCAAGGCCGAGTTGAATCAGGTTTACCCTGTGACATTCAGTGCTGTGGATAATCTGCCTGGAGCGCCCGCGGTAGAGTTTAACAGCACGTTTACTGTTACCAGCAAATAACCGGGTATGCGTGCCTGATTGCTTGAAATGGCCTGTTTAATGCCAACCAGCTTAATATTATTGGTAATTATTCAGCGTAAATATTGGATTATCCTTTTTAAATAGGTCGTTAGCTTGTAATGATGCGCTGGACAGCGTTTAGCACATCCAACAACGAGCTGTTTTTAAAGGGATTACTGGGCTTTTTGTAGTGTTTAATAATCACAATTTATCTTAATCAAATACAACATCATGATTACAAAATACTTTCGGTCTAACCGTTTAGGGTTTACCCTGGGTTTAATATTGGCCAGTACTTCGGCCTTGGCCATTGAAGTGGGCGCAACCCCACCGCAATGTAATTTAAAACAATTATCGGACGGTAAAGCCTTGCAACTGGCTGTACCCGGCAAAGTGGTCTATGTGGATTTCTGGGCTTCCTGGTGTGGGCCTTGTGCGCAATCCATGCCGTTTCTTAACGAGATAAGTACCCAATATCAGTCAGAAGGGCTGGAAGTGATCGGCGTTAATCTGGACGAAAATCGCCAGGACGCGCTGGCATTTTTAGAAAAACATCCGGTCAATATTACCCTGGCTCAAAATGAAGACGGCCAATGTCCCAGCTTATTTGGGGTGCAAGCCATGCCTTCTTCCTACATTATCGACCGGCAGGGCAAAGTCCGGCATATATTGCTGGGTTTTCACAGCTCGGAAAGCGCGGATGTGCGCCAGAAAGTTCAGCAATTACTCAGCGAAAAATAACATCAGGAGTCAAGGATGCTCATTTCTAACGGTTTCAGTTTCAGCCGCGTTGGTTTGCTGATACTGATTGTGCTAACTCAGCAGGCCTGTGCCGGCAAAGTCATGCCCTGGGAACGCGGCGCCCTGGCCAAACCGCAAATGGCCCTGGAACCCAATACCCTGGATGCAGCCATCATGCATCATACCTATAGCTCTAAAGAAGCTGCCACTGGCGGCTACGGCATAGGGGGCGGTGGTTGTGGCTGCAATTGATACGTCTAAAAACAGCCGGATACTGACGGCTTTAACCAGTACCGCACTGGCTTTGCCGGGTCTGGTACCCAGTGCCCAAGCCGATACTGCACCTCTGAACTATAGTCTGGATACCAATTTCAGCCGTTATGCGGAAAGTGGGGGCCGGATGAAAATTGATGTTTATCAGGCCGCAGCCACCCTTCCCATCAATGACAAGCTCAGTTTCAGGCTGAATGGTGTTAAAGATGTGATTACCGGCGCATCACCGGTAGGCCCGGCCTTACCCGGCGCTCCCAGTTGTAAAGGTCCCACCCATGCCGGATTGACTCAGTGTATGTCCGGTGCCTCGATCAGTGATGTGCGCGATGCCATTGACCTAAATGCCAGTTATTACTATACAGAAGCCGGCACATTGGATGTGGATGTGGGTCGCTCCAGCGAAAATGATTATGAATCCAACTTCTTCAATCTTAACAATCGCTGGGAATTCAATAATAAAATGACCACCTTGTCCACCGGTTATGGCTATGCCTCGGATCAGGTATGGGAAATCAAGGATATCAACGGTGTTAAAGTCAGAACCTCCGGGAATGGTGGGGACAAACAAACCAATCAAAGCATGATAGGCCTGACCCAGATTCTGGATAAAAACTCGCTAGTGCAGACCAATCTTACTTATTCGTTTAGTGATGGTTATTTATCCGATCCCTATAAATATGCTTACGCGCCCTGGGCGTTGTTCTCGACACCTTATTCAAGATGGAAGCACGATGCCAGGCCGGGCTTTCATAACCAGATCGGCTGGCTGGCTCGCTATGTACGCAATTTTGAAGCCTTGAATTCTGCGGCTTTACACGCCGATTACCGGTTTTATTCCGACACCTGGGGCATAGAATCGCACACTTTCGAATTGTCCTGGCTGCAACCCATAGTCGACGGCTGGCTGCTGACACCGCGCGCCCGTTATTATACCCAGAGTTCGGCGTTTTTTTATAACACCGTATTCATGGCCCCCACCAGCGATGGTTTTTACTCTTCCGATTATCGTCTAGCCGGTTTTGGCGCCATCGGTGGCGGCGTACAGCTCAGCAAGGAGTTTTTTAACCGCCTGAAACTGTCTGCCGGGATTGATTTTTATCAGCGTCAGCAGGGCTATGGTTTTTCTGGGGGGATAGGCAGCAGTATTGATAACTATACTTTTTCGATGTTTTCGGCGAGTTTTAATTTGAAGTTTTAGAGCAGAAAATAAGGTAGCCTGGATGCAGCGTTAGCGGAATCCAGGATGAGGGGTATTATTAGTTTGTGTTGAAGTTATTTGCTGCGATAACCTCGATCCCACTTTGCTGCAGCTAGGCTACATTGGGTTTGGCGCGGAGCCTATACTACGCGCTAGGTATGTTCGCCTTGGCGTCATCAAAAGCTCAGTGGGTTGACGCGCGGTGAGGTGTTAAATATTAGTTACGCGTTTAACCCGCCCTACGGTTCTAAATCACTTTATTTTCGATCAGAAAATCACACCTGTTTTTTTATAATCACATCAGTATGGGTTTGGCTAAATATATCGACGCCGGCTTGGCGTAAGCTTTCAAGCCAGCATTCGGCCTCCATTGTGCCTATTCCGTGATGATGTAATGCCGCTTCTTTCAATAGCTGAAATTCATTTGGTAGTGTTGTGGGAAAAATGCCAGGATCATCGGTATTAACACAAACCGGCATTGCCCCTTGTCTTAAATTAAAACGATTGAATTTGCCACCCGGTTTTAACCAGGTATCATGCGGTGGATACCAGCGAAAAATCGGATGTAGATGATAATCTTCGATACGGCTGATAAAAACATTGCTGGATGGGTTGGCCTCTATGATTAAGCCTTTTTGAGCATAACGTACTAATAAATAATCCTGTAATGCTTCCATGAAATCCAGCTCAACAGGTGCCAACCAGTCGTTTAAGGGATGACAGGCAGTGGGTAATTGTTCGCCTTTTTTTATCAGAACGATTGAAGTTTGGTTTGGCTGAAGCAATTCTTGCGCCGGGCCGAAACGGTCTAAACCCTGATAACTGGCGTTAAGCTTATATGCAGTGGAATCGGGTTGGGCATAAGCTTTATCAACATCGGGAAGCCAATGTTTCAGTTCGCTGGGTATGGTTTCGGTTGCTAGGTATTGGCGCCATTTAACAGGGCAGTTGCGGCGCAGCAGCCAGGCTTGATATAAATCCTCGGGTGTTAACTGATCGGCATAATCAGGATAAACCAGAGGTGCATAAATGTTGATTCTGGCAACCAATCTTAGCGCCACTACTTCCGCATTGGCCCAAAGTCCGGACAAAATCTGCGCCTGATGCCATGCCCAAACCAAATTATCCAGATGCTCGGCAACGGTTACAAACACCTCACCGCATTTGAACCACTGTTCAGGTAAGATGCCCAGTGCCAAGCCATGTCCAATACGGTCATATTGGCCCATTTCGCAAAATTGCACGGTTTCATCCAAATGCCGTAATCCACCCAACAAATGATTAAAATCTTCACCGGCATGGATGCTTAAATGTAAACGCTGGTGTGGGGGGTGATTAAAGCCTAAACTACGCAGTGGTTCGCGTCTAAGCCAACGAATGGCGGGTGCAAAAACTTCGGTAGGTGTGGCCAGCTCATCACCTGCCACATCGAGGCCTCTAATAAGTTGGGTTAAATCTAAAACCGTGGTTTTATCTTCACCGATTAGACTATGCGCAGCTGTCGCACTGTTTAAAAACTGATCGATTTTTTGGGCTGCGCCAAGCGCCTTTATGCGTCTGGCCGTATGGGGTATCTGACTGGGTATGCGGATAAAATGAATGCAGGTGTGGGTGCGGGCTAAAAATTTGTTCAATTCAGTATTATTGATGTTAAGTTTACCCTTGCCAAGTTGTGTGCAAGAGGTGTTGATAAATCTTAATGCTGCTGATTTATCGGCAATCCATTCGGTAATTTTCAACTCCGCCCACTGGTTTTCTTCCCCCAATAATTGATGCAAACTATCCTGATCGCGATGCTGTTCAGAAGCAATTTTACGCACTGGGTTATCAAAATAACGGACAAACCGTTTTAAACCGACACCATCATGTATCATGTCCCGCCGAAACAATTGCGCCAAATGCAGGAAGGCTAAGATACAGGCTTTCTGGTTAGGATTTGCGTGAGGCTGACGATACATTAAAAACAATGCTGTGAGCCAGTACAACCAGCCTAATTGAAACTTGCCCTGGTGATAATTATTTAAGGCGCTATATGCCAATTGCTGGGCTGTATGATCTGCCGCAGGCATATTTAAGTTTAACCAGGCACCCGGTTTTATCACTGGTCGGCCCACATGGCCCAAGCGCCATGCTAAATCCAGGCTGGCTATATGGGTTTGCCAATCAAACTCCTCTGGCACAACACTATTTAACAGGATGCGGAATAAGGTTTGATAAGTGGTTTGCCATTGGTTGTGCTGTTTTAAAACAGCATGGTCGTAATCTGCCGAAGGCAAGGTTTGGGTTTTTTCTGGCGGTTTACAACTGTTAAAAACCAACCTGAATCCGTGTTCCTTTCGGTTTAAGTGAGGGCAGTCGCGTTTCAGACGCGTTTTTTAAAAAAATCTACCACCAATCGAAATTTAACTGCCGTTCATCAAGCCCTCAGTCGCAAAAATCAATCGTTTCCATGGTATTGCCGGCATCGCCAGATGAAAAACCTGACGCCAAGACAAGCAATCTTCTTCTCTACCCGGAGAATCAGCTCGTAACCAGCATCTCAGCTTTCGCGCCGCTTATCCTGATGCAAAGCCAGGCTGCACCACCAATCGCTCTTGTAAATAAGCGAATACTTTTGCCACGGGTGAGGCGCACCCTAAGTCCAGCCACCATTGCCGGGCTTTGTGGATCACCTGGGCTGCTCGATACATGACTTCTTGCAGCACCGTTCGTAACCGCCGTCGTTTTGCCGGATGACGTATTGGCGCCAAGTCGCCAGTCAAGCCCAGTTGACCAATCAGTCGCAAGCAATTATAGGCAAACATACCCATTCTCAATAGACAGTCGTTGGTCTCAAACTTTCCAGATGGTAAGCGTTCCATATCCAGGTCAGTTTTGAATTCCGAATGAAATTGTTCATGGGTGCCGTGGTCGCGGTAGCGTTCAATGACGGTTTCTTCGGGTTCCTCCAGACTCGTCCACCAGCCTTCCAGTTGAATGTCCGGCAGTAATAGCATCTGGCCGTGCTTATTGCTCGTGCGTTCAATGATCCGCACGACCAGTCTGAAGGGGCGAGTCTGTTTTTTCCAAGCACGTTCCACCGTCAGTGTCATTAACGCTTCCCGTTTACCGGGGCGTTTTTCAACAAAGGCGCCGGCCGCTTCCGCTTTTTCTAACCAGGATGTCTTATCTTGCCGTCTTGGATTCCACTTGATCAAGTATTCAAAGCGCCTGTTCATGGCTGCCCAGCGTTCTTTCTCAGCCGCAACCGTAAATAACAGTTTGGCGCTATCAAACCCTGAGTCTTTGCGTAATAACAACGGCAAACCCGGTGCAACCAAGCGCTCAACTCGAGGAAACAGCCTTTCTAGAAAATAATCAATCTCCAGCGATGAATGCCAGCGGCCTGGACGCAGTTCCAATCCTATACACCAGCCTTCATTGCCCAAATAAGCCGCGACAGGCGTATAGCCATCCACTCCCTGATAGGTTCGACTCACCTCTTCCTTCTTGGTACCGCTCTGATCCATGACGAAGGTGTCCATGTCCAGACAGACGTAGCCTTTATGCGGCGTAATTGGGGCTTCTGTTCGTTCGATGAGTCGTATCGATAGATCATCCACCGGCTCCAGCAGGCTGCCGCTGACACGATCAAGACGTTGCCGCAGCCACACGCTGCCGGGAACCTTACGTACATCCAATGCCTTCTTGAAAAAACGATCTTCACGAAACGGCTCAACAGCCTCGAAGTCGCTTTTGCCTATACTTAAAAGGCCAACAGTGGTTTTGACTAAATCCGAGGTTTTGATACCCTGTGAAACAGGTATTCTACCGTCCACCATCACTTCGACATTGACCGCTTCCAGGCACTGGCCGATCAAGGATAGTCCGGCATAGGAGGTAAGTTCCTTTTTGGATTCTTTAAGCTTAAAACGTGCCATAATCAAAACGGGTGACTATAGAAAAACTATATTATACCTTTTTTATCATTGACTTATGACTATTTATAAAAAAAACGAACACGGATTCAGGTTCCATGCATTAACCCAAAGTCAAGTTGTTACTCATTAATTCAGTTGATTGGATTAAGCATGGCGATAAGGGCACTTAGCTGGAAAAGCAGTCTGTGAAATCGGATAAATTCTTTAACGCTTAAATTGAATCGGTTGAAAGTGGTTGGCAGGTTTATTTAATCAGGCAGTAATTAAATTTGAAATCGGGGGGATTGAATCTGGCGATGAATGGTTGGCTTTGCGCCATAGAGCGGTGCTATTGAGTATTTGTTGTGCGGGTGGTGTCAACTTCGAGCGGTATTGCTGCGGACAACCTCGATTCCGTGTTGCTGCATCGAGGCTACTGCCGGCCACCCTTCGGCGTTAATGATAGAGTCGGGTGACGCGCAGCGGATGAATGAGTTATTCGGTAGTTTTGGCGGGGCGATGACAATTGGGATTTTGTGCATCTACGAGGTGTTGGTGCTGTTGTTCGGTTACTTCAGTCAACCGGTGGCGCTGCCCTTATCGCTGGGTGGGGCGTTTTTGGCCTTGCTATTGACCGGCAGCAGTTTTGCGATGCCCAGCGTGATCAGTCTGTTGATGTTGATGGGGGGTGAGCAAAAACTCTATTCTGTTGGTCGAATATACGATTATCGTGCGCCGGGAACGCGGTTTGACTATTGTCCGCAGTATCATTGACATGGTTCGGCGTCCTCAGCATTGGCCCAGCACGAAAAAAGCGTCAGCGAATTGAAGTAACGGTTTGTTAAGATGGCGTTGAGTTTAGTCGGGGGGTGTTGATGTTCGACCCGGTCAGGGGTGTCATTTTGTTAGTTGGCGTCACCAAGTGTTACCCAAGGTCGGCGGCTAAACACTGGATATGGCTGGGTATGTGTTGACAAAGCCCGTCCAGAATGATATACAAATATATTTTGTATATCTAATAAGGGTGTCTAATATGCAAGTTGCCAAATGGGGTAATAGCTTAGCAGTTCGTTTACCTGCCGCCGTTGTCGAGGTGCTTCAGCTCAAAGAAGGTGACGACATCGAAATCCATATTGTTGACGAAAGGGTTTTCGAGCTTAAGAAAAAACCGACTCATCTAGAATTATTTGCGAGGCTTCGGAAATATCGAGGCCGGTTGCCGGAAGGTTTCAAGTTTGATCGCCTCGAAGCGAATGAAGAACGATAAGTGTTTTTTTGACACCAATGTTCTGTTGTACATGTTGTCTGGGGATGGAGAACAGGCTGACCATGTTGAAGCCATAGTTTCTAGAGATGGAATTATCAGCGTTCAGGTGCTAAATGAGTTTGCCTCAGTCGCCTCACGAAAATTAGGGATGACATATCCAGAAATTCGGGAATATTTAGCGACTATTCGTGCTGTTTGCGATGTTCGACCTGTGACGGTCGAAACCCATCTATTGGGCTTGGATATGGCAGAGCGGTATGGCTTTTCTTTTTATGATAGCTTGATTGTCAGTTCTGCCCTTCTGTCCGATTGCTTAACCTTGTATTCGGAAGACATGCAACATGGCCAAACAGTTGAAAGCAGACTCGTGATTGTCAACCCTTTTCTGGTTGAATTGTAAGGTTACTTGTAATCTGGGGGTGACTGGAAAAACCGGATGTAGGCTGTATGGTAAGGCGGGTTAGTTGTGCAAAACTATTTAAAGCAATGTTACCCGCTATTGCTGTTCGGCTGGGTATTTGCTAACTGATCTGATTTTACTGTGGGATATAAGTCTTGGCGCTATCAATAACTCGGTGGGTTGACGCGCGGGGAGGGCTATGGCTGTGTTAGTTGTTAATGAGCGCGCGTTTAACCCACCCTACAGACCTGTCAATGCTTTGCCGTAAACTCCGCAGACTGCCCGGTAAAACCAGCTGGGGCGCAGCAATATAATGCCGAAAGCTATCACGGGTGTCACCGGTACCGGGGCAATATCCAGGATAAACAGGGTTAACAGGCATAAGAAAAATCGGCGGCGGGCGCTGCGAATTTGTTCTTCGGTATAAGTCAATCCCGGTGCGGCAGCTCCCGGTAAGTCGGCATACATGGTGCCGATCAGCTTGGCAAACCAGTCTGGCCGTTTCAGGACGATGAACATGCCGATTAGACAGCCGGGTGATATCGGCCCGAAGCCGATAATCATAAAAACGGAGAATACGGCCAGGGCTTTGATTTGCGCAGAGTTCATTAATATGCTGATTGGGTTGAGACGATAATTGATATTCGGTAGGTTGAGCCCTAAAAAGTATCCGCATTCACCAGAAAATGCACGCCGATGCTGGCGAAATAACCCAGTAAAATCGCCGGACACCATTTCATGTGGCTGCTGAAGGTGTACTGGCCTTTGGCTTGACCCATCAGACCGATGCCGGGGGCGGAACCGATGGCCAGCAGGCTGCCGCCCACGCCCAGGGTTAGGGTTAGCAACAGCCATTGGCCGGGCGGTATGTCCGGGTGCATGGTCAGTACCGCAAACATCAAGGTGCCGTTATCGACAAATGCTGATGACAAACCGATCAGTATATTGGCCAGACTGGGGCTGAGTTGACCATACAGGGTATGGGATACCGCATCCAGATAGCCGATATAACCCAGGCCGCCGATACCCATCATGGCGCCGTAAAAAAACAGCAGGGTATCCCATTCCAGTCGGCCGACTTTTTCAAAAATATCCAGTCTATCAATTTCGATCTGGTTGGCGTTGCTGTCACCACCACCAAAAAACAGGGCAAATTCCGATTCGGCTGGAGTGGTGCGGCGCTGACTTTTTTGCAGATAAAAATAATAGAATTGCAGCAGAGCCAGACCAGCCATCATGCCGGCGGCAGCCGGTAAATGCAGGCTCATGTCAAAACTTACCGCAATGGCAATGGTAATGCCGAATAAAAACACCACTTGTCTGGCGCCGCGCGGCAGTACAACTACTTCTGCTGCGAGTGTAGGTTTGTCCTTGGGTAAGGTAAAATGCATGGCCAGTGCCGGCACCAAAAAATTGACCATGCAGGGGATGAACAGTTTAAAAAATTGAGTAAATTCCAGCATGCCGTGCTGCCAGACAAACAGCGTGGAAATGCCGCCCAAGGGGCTGAAAGAGCCGCCGGCATTGGTGGCAACTATTATATTGATACAACCCAGAGATACGAATTTGGGATTGTCCTTGCCCACTGCCACGACCACTGCACCCATCAGCAAGCCGGCTGTCAGGCCATTGACTACGCAGGAAATAAAAAACACCAACCAGCCGGTAATCCAGAATAATTGCCTGTAGGTAAGGTTTTTGGTTACCAGCCAGGATTTTAAGGCGGCAAAAATCTGCATATCTTCCATGGCATTCAAATAGGTCATGGACACCATAATGAATAGCAATAACTCCATATATGTTTGTAGATTAACCTTAAAGGCCGCCACCGCCTGAGCATCATTACCTTGCTGCTGATAAACCAGGACGATGGTAAACCAGATTAGTGCTGCCGCCAGCAGCATGGGTTTGGATTTGCGCAGCTCAGTGGCTTCTTCGAACATGGCCGCCACATAAGCGGCTACCATCACGGCCAGCGAGAAATAGCCGGCCCAGTGGTGGGTCAAATCCAATGGTTCCAATGCCGGACTGGCTGATTGTGGGTCGGCGTGGCCCAAAACCGGTAAAAATAAGGTAGCGGCGCCAAACAGGCGGAAAACACGATGCACCATATGCTCCTAATGGTAAGCGGTTAGTGTAGGGTTGGCTGCAAGCCGGTCTTGTGGGATATAAACACTATCATGTCTAGCAAGTATAAAGACAGGCATCCGGCCGATGCCGGGTATTATAGCCTATCGCTGGTCGTGATTGAGCCGGGGCGGTGATTTTGGCAAACTTGGCCGCTTGGTCATACAATAAGCTTTTAATGACACTCTCAAGGCTAGATATATGACATTTAAACCGTGTATTGACGAATGCACCAAAGACGGCAGCCATTGTGCGGGTTGTGGCCGTTCACATCAGGAAATAGCCGAAACCAAACAGCTGGTAAAAACTGCCGTCGAGTTTATTCGCGCCCAACAATACGATAATCCGGAGGATTTTGTGGCGGCGATCAGTAGAAGTATTTTGAAAAAACTGTCTAAACCAGTCGAGTAGTCGGTATTAATCGAGTGAAATATTGGTCTGGTACGTTAAGCCATAAAAACGCCATATAGGCGCCATTATCGGGTTTTGTATCTTAATCTGGGTGGTCGCTGCATTTTAAAATAAGGTAATTATTTAGCCTAAATTTATGAAGTTTCTTTTTAAACAAATGGTTATATTAGAATGATACGCTGCACTGCGTTTAACATATCCTATAACTACTTGTATATTAAAGAGATAATTAGACGCTGAATAGTGTCTAATTATTTAGTGTAACTAATTTTTATTGGTATTTTATTGGTTGACTTTGTCGATTGATTGGTCTAAAGTTTGGCGCAAACAGCATGGTTTCGGCTGTGCGCGCCTTTTTACCTATACCCGATCAGGACTAAGCTCATGCAATGGATTATCAAGCGTTTAGTTGGCTCTGGCATATTGCTGGGTCTGATGTTGCAGGCGCCGGTTGTGCTGGCGAATACCATTAATGTAACCGGCACCAACGGCGCTTATGGCGCTGACGGGGCAGTCGGCGGTGACGGCGCAGCCGCGCCCGCGCTGGCTCCGGCAGCGGCCACTGGTGATGCCTATAATTCTGAAACAGTTTATGGCGGTCAGGGCGGGGGTGGCGGCAACGGGCGTTGTGGTGGTGGCTCAGGTTGTCCCAATCCGGCACCAGGTGGCAATGCCGGTGCCGGTGGGGCTGGCGGCGCTGCCACCGCAACGGCAATTGGTCTGAAAAATTCTGGTGATGTTCAGGCTGTCTCCAATGCCCAGGCTGGCGCTGGTGGCAGTTCCGGCTCGGCTGGCGTCAGCGGTGGCTTGGGTAATGTCGGGGGTGTTGGTGGTAATGCGGTTGCGACCAGCAGCGCGATTACCAGTGGCAGTGGTTCGGCTTATAGTAGTGCTGCTGCTGCGGGCGGTGCGGGTGGTAATTCCGACGGTAATGATCCCAACGGCGGTGGCTCTGGAGTCAGCACACTGGGCGGTACCGGTAGCGCCACGGCTTACGGACAATCAGATACTGGTTCTGTGAGTGTGCTGACCAATATTCATGGTGGCGATGGCGGCAGCAGTTATCAATTTCACAACGGCGCTGACGGCGTTGCTGAGGCCATCACCAATTCGGTTAGCGGCCAGACTAGCGGCTCATTAAGTCTGACTCAACGAGTAACTGGCGGTAATGGCGGGTCGGTTTATGATCCCAGCGGCGTCCTGAATGGTGGTCGCGGTGGTGACGGCAGTTCGGTGCTGCAATTGAATGACAATAAGGCCAGTTATCTGAGTCTGACAATCTCAGGTGCAGGCGGCACAGGCGGCGCCAGTACCGGTGGCGCTGTGAGTGGGGCGGGTGGTAATGGCAGCGCCAATTTGACTGTCACTGGCATAGGCACTATTTACAGTTCGGTCAGTTCGCAGGGTGGTACCGGCGGCGGTGGAACGCCACTCTATGGTAGTGTGTTTGCCAACGGCGGTGCGGGTGGAGATGGTTTTGCCAGCAGTATTGTCAGTAGCACTGGGGCAAACAGTGTGTCCGGTGCAGCCAGTACTCAGGGTAATCGCGGTGGTCAGACTAATGGGGTTGGTCACACTGCCGGCGCAGGCGGAGGAGCGACCGGCTATAGCAGCGCCGCCAGCGATAGCGGTCAGGTTAATGCTTCGCTGTCACTCACCGGCGGCCATGGCGGTGATGCTTCGCAAGGCGCTAACGGAGGTGCCGGGGCCAGTGTATCGGCTAATAATCTGGTGACTGGTAGTACCAGTGGCTCACTGAGTTTGAGTCAAACTCTGACGGCTGGTAGCGGCGGGCTGACCGATAGCGGTATTGCCGGCAGTGCCGGTCATGCGATTTCCGTGTTTAATGAAAGTAACAGCACCGCTCAATCATTCACCGGCAGTTTTTCCGCCAATGGCGGTAACGGCGGCACAGCAGGCACTGGCGGTACCGCCCAAGCCGGGTCTTATGCACAGGAAAACGATCAATTTAGTTTGACCGGTAACGGCGGCGGCAATCTGAATCTTACTGCCTATACTTATGGCGGCTCCGGGGGATATGGCGGCGGCCTATATTCCAATGACACCGGCAGTGGCGCGCAGGGCGGTACGGCCTCTGCTAATGTGGCGGCTAGTGCCGATACGGTGAACACCACAAACGTCAGGGCAGGGGCAAGTGTGAACGGTGGTAGTGGCGGGGTTGGCAGTGGTGCAGGGCAGATTGGTGGTAACGGCGGCAGCGTGTCGCAAGTCAGCGTCTCAGCCGTTAATACGCTTTCAACGGCTGTTGCCACAGCTAATGCCAAAGGCGGCGATGGTGGCGCCGGTAAAAATGGTGCTTCCGGCGGTAATGGGGGTGCGGCCATCCTGAATAATGCGGCCACCATCAGTACCGGCGGGGCTGGTACCATCACCCAAACGGCAAACGCTGGTGGTGGCGGTCAGGCCAGTGGCGCGGGTGGGGTGTCTGGCAATGGTGGTCAGGCTGTATCGAATTTAAGCTTGCCGGGGTTTTTGGGTTCCAGTTTGAATGCCAGTAGTGTGGCATATGGTGGTACCGGGGTGAGCGGGGTTAATGGCGCCGGGGATGGTAATGGCGGTAATGCCAGCGCCAGTCTTCAGGTGGCGGATTTATCGACAAGCGCGACGACGGTGACCGGATCGGCTTATGCCGTCGGCGGTGTCATTGTCAGCGGAGCGGGGGTGGCGGGTAGCGCCAGCGCCAATGCCGCGGTACAGGGCTTGGGTAGTATTGATGTGGTGTCTCAGGCGAATGCGAAAAGTGATAGCGCTGCCAGTTCTCAGGCCAGCAGTACCTCGCAGACCAGCGCTAGCGGTGCACCTATCCAATCGATTGCGATTGCCGCCGATCAGTCCACCGGCAATGTGTATAGCCGTACTTTTGCCAACACCGGCGGTAATTTGTACACACTAGGCCCCAACTTGACTAATTTTTCCACCGCCTGGGGCGCAGCCGTGCCGGATGTAAACAGTGTATTGGCGGCGGGCGGTTTTAGTGATGCCAATACCAGTGATTATGTGCATACCAGCGCTGCGAACTGGAGTCATACTGATGAATTTATCATCGACTTGAATCAAGTGGCTTTGAGTGGTATCAATGGCTCTTTTAGCGGCGCTGCCAGTTGCGCGGCTTGCACAATACATTTTGATTTTCACCAAACTACGGTGGGGCATTATGATGAGATATTCGTTATCTCTACTATCGTTGGCGCTAAATTAGGCGACAATTTTTACCTTAATTTCAGCATTACCGACCCACTGGGTAGCGCTGGCCCCATTTTCAGTCACGATTATGCGTCTGCCGCTGATTTTAATCAGGCCTTCAGTAGCGGTTTGACGGTTAATTTGGGCGCCGTGCCGCCGGCAGTGGTACCGGTACCGGCCAGCGGCTTATTGATGCTGGCTGGGTTGGGGATGCTGGGTTGGCGGAGCCGGTTGGTGTAATGCCAAAGTTATTCACCGTATTGAAAAATAGACGCTGTAGCCTCGATGAAACGCAGTGGAATCGAGGAACATCGAAGCAGATTGACCTAAAAACGCGATAGGATGCTTCGAAGATGCGTGGTCAAATCACTTAAAAGTTAGGCAACTACCCCCAACTTAAACCTTTAAACGATACCCCACTCCAGACTCGGTGAGCAGCAGCTTGGGCTGGGTGGGTTCTGCCTCCAGCTTTTGGCGCAACTGGCTCATGTAAATGCGTAAATAATGGGCGTTTTCCTGATAAGACGGCCCCCATACTTCCTTTAATATTTGCTGGTGGGTCAGTACTTTTCCGGCGTGTTTGATTAGTACCGTCAATAGCCGGTATTGGATGGGGGTCAGATGCACCTCCTGTTCATCGATAAACACCAGACGATTTTGCAGATCCACCTTTAAATTGGCGCTAACAAAAATATCGGATTGGCCAAGTTCGGCTGTGCGCAAGGCATGGCGCAGTGCCACCCGAATCCGGGCCAGCAGTTCACCAAATCCGAATGGCTTGCTTAAATAATCGTCGGCACCAGCATCCAGGGCATCAATTTTATGCTGTTCGCTGTTACGGGCAGACAGCACAATAATCGGCACACTGCTCCAGGCTCGTACTGCTTTGATGACTTCAACACCATCCAGATCGGGTAGGCCCAAATCCAGGATCAGCAAATCCGGTTTGCGCACACCGGCTTCGATAATGCCCTGTTTGCCGGTTTCTGCTTCAAATACGGTAAAGCCCTGGGTGCTCAGGCTGGTGCGCAGAAAGCGCCGGATCGGCGGATCGTCTTCTATGATAATAATAACCGGATCACTTTTGGCCATGCTTACTCTGCCGGTACGGGTGGTGGATGATCAAGCGGCAGCACAAAGCTGAACTCGGCGCCGCCGCCGTGCCGGTTGGCGGCATGAATATGGCCGCCATGGACTTCGACGATGGCCCGGCAAATTGCCAAGCCTAAGCCTACACCACTTTGTGCCGCTTCGTGACGGGTTTGATAAAATTTTTCAAATAAGCGCTCTTCCTGACCTGCCGGTATTCCCGGCCCGCGATCGGATACGCTGATCTGCACTTCTTGCGGAGAAGCCGCCACGGTAATCTCTAGGGCTGTATCTGCCGGTGTGTAACGTACGGCGTTTTCCAGCAGGTTGATCAATACCTGCTCTATCATGACGGCATCGGCATAAATCATCGGCATCCCGCTAGGCAGATAAACTTGTACCTGGCGACCGGCCAATTGTTTTTGCGCCACAGTCAGCACAGTGCCTATCACTTCTTCCACCGGATGCCATTGCTTGTTCAACTCCAGCACACCGGCGTCAAGGCGAGCCATGTCCAGAATATTATTAACCAGGCTGGACATACGTTCGGCTTCATCAACGATGGCCTTGCTCAAATCCAGTTTATCCTGATTCTGCAATTGGCCCTGGTCTTCGGCCAAGGCACTGGCCGAACCGATAATGGTGGCCAATGGCGTGCGCAAGTCATGAGAAATGGCGCTGAGCAAGGAATTACGCAGACGTTCCGCTTCTATCTGGCTATGGGTGAGCCGGGCGTGTTCTGCCAGCCGAATTCGGGCGATAGCCTGGCCTATTTGGCGCAAAAAGGTTTCCAGTAATTTTTGCTGTTCCGGTAAAAACACCCGGCGCAGATTGACCGGCAGCAAAGCCAGCACACCCACCACTTTGTCTTCGTCTTTAAACGGAAAATAAATAGCTGCCGCACCGGGCAGGGTGTTAGTGCCTTGGCCGGCCATTTCATTATGATCAAACACCCATTGCGCCACACTTAAATCCGCACCTAATAGCGATTCGGTCAGCGGAGCCTGGCGCGGGTAGACGATACGGCCTTGTTTATTGGGAAACAGAATCACGGTGCGGCTGCTGAATTCCGAATTAAGATGCCGCACAGCAGTGCGCACCACTGCGTCTACGCTCTGACTGCCGGATAAGTCTTTGCTCATGGCATACAGCACCGCTGCCCGGCGTTCCCGATGCGCGGCCACTTTGGCCTGAGAGCGGACATTGACGGTCAGATTGCTGATCACCATACCCACTACCAACATAGCCAGCAGTGTGATTAAAAACTGGCTGTCCGCTACTGAAAAACTGTAATAAGGCTCCACAAACAAAAAGTCGCAGATGCCTACCCCCAGGACCGAAGCCACAATTGACGGGCCACGGCCAAACCGAGTGGCGATATAGACCACGCCAAGCAGATAGACCATCACCAGATTGGCCAGCTCCAGGCGGCCAAATACCAGATGCCCTACCAGAGTGCTGAGCAGGGTGACACCCACTGCCCAAATATAGCCGACGTAGCGTTTTTTAGTTTTGGAGGGGATACGCTGGCGTAAGCCCGGTAAGGAGCCGCGTTTGAACAAGGACAGCTCACTGGCGTTATCGCCACGGTCTTCCTGATGGGGGCTGCCCAATAAATAAATGTTGATATTATGGGCATGGCTGATCAGTACATCGACCACCGATCCCATCAGCCAGCGCCGCCAGCCGCGCCGGGCAGGTTTGCCCAGCACTATTTTGTTGATATTGCGTTCTCTGGAAAACCGGATAATGGCTTCACTGAGTTCCGGGGCGCTTAGGGTCACGGTTTCTGCCCCCAGTTGTTCCGCCAGACGCAGAATCCGCAGCACGGAATCGCGTTTTTCCGCAGACATGCGCTGCAATTCCGGCGTTTCCACATAAGCCACTATCCATTCAGCCCGCAGGCTGGTGGCCAATCGTTTCCCAGCCCGCACCAGGCGTTCCGCCAAGGGGCTGGGGCCGATACAGACTAGGATGCGTTCGTTGACCTGCCAGACATCGCGAATGGCATGGCCATCCCGATAATCCAGCATTTGGGCGTCCACCCGGTTAGCGGTGTGGCGTAAGGCCAGTTCCCGCAAGGCAATCAGGTTACCTTTACGGAAAAAATGTTTAATCGCTTCCTGAGCCTGTTGCGGCAAATAAATTTTGCCTTCTTTAAGGCGCAGCAATAATTCGTCCGGCGGTAAATCGACCAGTTCTATTTCGTCGGCATCTTCAAATACGGTATCGGGCACAGTTTCCCAGACTCTGATCCCGGAGATTTGGCCGATATCATCATTCAGACTTTCCAAATGCTGCACATTAAGGGCGGTATAGACATCTATGCCGGCATCCAGCAGTTCGTAGATATCCTGCCAACGTTTGGGATGCCGCGAACCGGGGGCATTGGTATGGGCCAGTTCATCCACCAGTATGATGGCAGGCCGCCGCTTGATGGCGGCATCAATATCAAATTCCGATAAAACTGTACCTTTATATTCAATTTTTCGTCCCGGCAGCACCTCCAAACCTTCCAGCATGGCCTGAGTGTCCTTGCGACCGTGGGTTTCCACCAGACCCACCACCACATCCAGGTTTTCATTGCGGCGCTCGCGTGCCGCCATCAGCATGGCAAAGGTTTTACCAACCCCGGCGGCCGCACCAAAGAAAATCTTCAGCCGTCCGCGCCGCGCTTTGGCGTTATCCCGTTCTACCCTGGCCAACAATTCATCTGGATCGGGCCGTTCCTGCATCATACCGATCCACCTGTACGTGTTAATCCTGTCATAAGTATCCTAAGATTATCCAACCCCATATAAATCACTGCCGTCGGTCGCCAAGTCAGAACGGCCATGCTGTTTATTCAACCGGTTTATTTGCCTGACCAGCTTCCAGCTCGGCAATGCGCTGGTGCAGTTTGGCCAGTTCATCCAGTATCAGCTGTTCGCCGCTGCTGACGATAATGGCATCGCTATTCTGCTGCCATTGGCGATTCTCAGTCAGGGCATGCAGATTACGCCCGATCAGGGCTACTGATACCAGCGCGGTAAACAGTGAAAACAATACCAGTCCCAATAAAATCAGGCATGCCGACAATAAACGGCCAAAAAATGATATCGGCACCACATCCCCAAAACCCACATGGGTCATGGTCACCCAGGCCGACCAAATGCCATCCATTGGTGAGGTGACATTGGGATCAATAATAAACAGTACCAAACCCACGCTTAGTGTCACCATTAAGGCCAGTAAGATCAAATAACCTAAATGTCTGGATTTGAATAAATCCAGCCTTAGTGAATTACCCCAGTGCAAGGCGTTTTGAAAATCCGCTAACCAGTTCATATTTGTCTCTCCTCTATTGTTATCACGGCTAAATCAGGCCGATTTTATTGATATTTAAATACCCTGCCAAAATGGCTGTGTGGGTAGCAGCCATTTTAAGCTTAAATCATCCGTTCAGCACAACCGGCCAGTAAAACAGCACGTTGCGACTGCGCAGCATTAGCCGCTGCCAGATTTACTGATTTAGGCAGCCAGTTCAGATGCAGGCTCAATCCGGCTTTTGACAACAAAATAACTTCGGCACCGGGTATGCAGCTTAAATGAGCGATCAAATTAAAGCTGCCTGGGTAACCGGGATTAACGCAAACTTTCGGTTTATCGCAACGACGGCAGATAAAATCCAATATGGCCGCAGGGGCACTGGCGGTATCAGGAAAGGTGCTGGAAAACCGGCACACCCCCTGTTCCCAAATAACCACAATCCACTCCTGAGTATCAGTTTTATCTATGCCTACGTAACTACGACTGTCCATTTATATTCCTGGTAGTTGAAAACGCCATCAGTTTAGGCAAAATCCCATAAAAAATTTATAAATATTTACCAGGCATTCGTATTATCATTTATTTTCAGTGTCTTATGCACACATAAGCCGTTTGCAGGGATTTGATATTCAATTTCTTTGCTCCGGTTTAGACAAGCCCAATTTCCACGGTAAGCTCCCGGTGTGATTAAAATTATTCTTTAGACAAAGCCGGACAGGGCAGGAGGAGAACCAATGGGGCCGTATTATCGGGATACATCGCAAAGCATGGGCGCATTTTTCGACGCGTTTTACCAGCACCCCAGTTTGATGTTAGTACTGGTGTTTGCTGTGGTGAGTGTAGGGTTTTTGGTGTGGCGTAAAAGTAGTTAAACCGGTTTACATCCTCTACGCTGAATCGTTAGCTATCAAGCGGTATTTAAGTTGGGCAGGAGGTGATGAATATTACAGACAGCTAGGCCTATGATCATAAAGGTGAGGATTTTGTTCTTACCAAGCAAATAAAGCCAGCGCTTTAATCTGTGTGGGCACAGCAACCGTGCCCACCTTAATCCTGCCAAGTAGTCATTGACAAGCCGCCAAACCGCCGTTATAGTCAAGCGGTATGAACACTATCACTCTAAATCTAAAAAAACACCTATGGTGGCTAAAACCAATAGCGACTGCAGTGTTTCTGTGTTCTTAACCATCTGAAGCAACTGCGGGTTTTACCGCGATTGCTGTCTACGCGTCTAAGGCCCGCCTCATCCGGAGCCCTGATGCCCAGCCATTCCTTGCAACACCTGAGTTCACGCCAATATTTTAGCGGTTATTGTCTGGCCGTATTGGCAGCTGTGGGTTTTTCCACTAAAGCCATTCTGGTAAAACTTTGTTACGCTTATCCGGTGGATGCCACTACTTTGCTGGCCTTGCGCATGCTGTTTTCTGTGCCGGTGTTTTTACTGATTGCCCTGCGTCACGGTTGGAAAAATCGGCAGACACCGTTAAGCCGGGCAGATAAGCTGGCCGTGTTGCTATTGGGGCTGTCCGGTTATTATTTGTCCAGCTTGCTGGATTTTATGGGGTTGCAATATATCTCCGCCAGCCTGGAGCGCTTGATTCTGTTTTTGTATCCCACTTTTGTGGTGTTAATTTCCATGCTGTTCCTGGGCAAACCTTGCGGTAAAAAAGAGCTGCTGGCCCTGCTGCTTAGTTATGCCGGCATAGTGGTCGTGTTTTATGCTGAGTTAAATGTACAAGCCGGGCAATTATGGTTGGGTGCGGGGTTGGTGTTTGCCAGCACGTTGAGTTTTGCCGCTTATCTGATCGGCACTGGCCAGATTGTAGCCCGCATCGGCACCTCGCGGTTTACCGCATACGCCATGTTAGTAGCTAGTGTTGCCACGGTGCTGCAATTTGCTTTTACGCATCCCTGGCAAGCCCTGCTGGTACCAAAGCCAGTATATGAATACAGCATGTGGATGGCTTTAATTGCAACGGTATTGCCGGTATTCATGTTGTCGGCAGCAATCAACCGCATCGGTTCTTCACGCGCCTCGCTGATCGGCTCACTCGGCCCGGTGGCCACTTTGTGTATGGCCAACCAGATTTTGGGTGAAGCCTTAACGCTGGTACAAATGGCTGGTTTGGTACTGGTAATGGCAGGGGTATTGAGTTTGAGTCGGCGATGATAGTCGTGTCTGGTTCTTAGACAAGTTGCACCGAACCGGGGTATTCAGCCACATGAGCATCGGCTGTTAGTAGTGTGATGCCTTCGACTATAGCAGTAGGCGATCAAAAGGATCTTTATGGATCGGAGGCAAAGCTCCAATAGCGACCGCATGCTCGCTGATTAGTGAATCAGCACCCTTCTCGATCCCAGTTTGCGCGGCTGACATTGAACCCATGCTGGCAGCAATATTCAGCGGCATTGGGTATTGCTTAGCAACGTAAGCGTCGAGTAAGGCATTGGTAGAGGCATCAAAAATCTCTACTGCATAGCTTACAGAGCCGGTAAATGAACCTTCCCCACCTCTGACGGATTGCACGATATTGTAAAGTCCTCCGGCAATGTCGAATCGTGTAAAGGTACTCAGAAAGGGTGTGTTTGATTTAGCTCCGGTCAGCGTTAGTTTTATCCGAATAGTATTTGGGGATGGCTGATCTGATATTTTGAAGCGTTCTTTTAATTTCTCTGTAAATTTATCTCGCATATAATCGGCTAAAGACAACTTGTCTTCTTCCGATATCTCATCAAATTGATTGTCAATTCCTTTGTAGATGATAACTGGCGATAGGATAGCGCTTGAGTATTTTCGCCAATCTGTCTGTGTAGAAAACCGATAAGGGATATGATCCGAGGTGTCTTCAACATAGGGTTGGAGTCGCGCAGCTGAATCGAGACCAGAATAGGTCACTGGCTGTGTGCTTGCGCAACCTGCCAAAGTTATGCAGAGCGTTATTAATGATATTTGACGAATTAAGAATGAGTTTTGCATATTACCAATCCTCTTAAATGGGTAGATTCTGGGAGTTGAGAGCCTTTATTAATAGACGGCGCTGCCTTAAATCAAAACAGTACAGTCTAGTACACTATAGATATGTGTTTTGTGTCTGTCAAGCAAAAGTGTACAATAGTGTTCACATAAGAGAGGTGAGGATGAAAATTAGAACCCAGGCTCGGCGTGAGACTATCGTTTCAGAAGCAGCCAAACTGTTTACGGAAATTGGCTATGAAGCGGCATCCATGAACGAACTTTCGAAACGGCTCGGTGGCTCTAAAGCCACTTTGTATGGGTATTTCCCATCTAAAGAATCTTTACTGGTTGCGGTTGTGGAAGCCTTTGCCACTGCGCATTTATCAGATGCAACGACTGAGCTTTCATTAAATATTGAGGGTGAGATTGCGCTTGAATCGACACTGATGCGCTTTGGTGAACGAATGCTCAACGTATTAACCAACGATAAAACTGCGCTGGCGATTTATCGTATGACAATTGCGGAAGCAGGTCGCTCTAATGTCGGACAATTGTTCTATGACTCGGGGCCAAGCCAGTGCATAGACGTGCTGACCAGACTGATTGCTGTGGAAATCAATCGCGGCAAGGTTCGGGAAGCAGATCCCCGTGTAATGGCACTGCAGTTCCTTGCGCTTTTGACGGCAGAGACCGAGATCCGGCTATACCAACAAAATCCACCACCATTGACCTCATCGCAAGTCCAGGCAATGGTCAGTCGATCAGTCAATATGTTCCTTCTTGGCGCTGAACCGCGCTAAGGTGTCAATCCGCGTCTAATGTTTTATAAAATAGAGCCAAAGGGTAAGTTTTGCAACATTTACAAGGCATCCAGCTCTTTTTGAAATGCGTCCCTCATTGCTGCTAATTGACCGAAAATCAATTCGGCCTTTGCCTCTTCGACATTTGACTTAATATCTTTGTAGGTTAGCTCACACCAATAATTTTTGATTATAAAAAATTGGTCTTTAGTAAAATCATACCGTTGTCCATCAATTCTGTTGTAGAAATGCTGTATCATTCTTCCATCAGTCTTTCTTACTTCCGTTTTAAGAATTTCCCCGCCAAATGTCTCAAATATAACTATTGCTGTATTGGCGCATTGACCATAAGAAAGTGGAGCAATTTCGGGATTATAACAAAGACTTGTTTTAGACGACCAGCTTGCTTCTAAAGCACGAAGAAGAACTTCAAGATTAAAATCTTTTATATGTTTCATTGTGGGCTAAATTGAGTTGTGTTTTAATTGCGCAACATTGTTTTACCCACAAAGCCTGTGGATAACATTTATATAAAGAAATATTTGTATTTAATTTCAGTCAATTATGTAAACGACTGCTATGAAGACTAAAGCAGCGCGGTAGGATGGGTAGAGGCGATAGCCGAAACCCATCATATAATTAGCGATTTACTCTAAATCCATTTCTCTATCCATGTCCATGTCGCCAGCCCAATTTAAGGGTAAAACACCCCGTTTTACATAATCATGAAAAGAACCTGAATCCGTGTTCGTTTTTTTTATAAATAGTCATAAGTCAATGATAAAAAAGGTATAATATAGTTTTTCTATAGTCACCCGTTTTGATTATGGCACGTTTTAAGCTTAAAGAATCCAAAAAGGAACTTACCTCCTATGCCGGACTATCCTTGATCGGCCAGTGCCTGGAAGCGGTCAATGTCGAAGTGATGGTGGACGGTAGAATACCTGTTTCACAGGGTATCAAAACCTCGGATTTAGTCAAAACCACTGTTGGCCTTTTAAGTATAGGCAAAAGCGACTTCGAGGCTGTTGAGCCGTTTCGTGAAGATCGTTTTTTCAAGAAGGCATTGGATGTACGTAAGGTTCCCGGCAGCGTGTGGCTGCGGCAACGTCTTGATCGTGTCAGCGGCAGCCTGCTGGAGCCGGTGGATGATCTATCGATACGACTCATCGAACGAACAGAAGCCCCAATTACGCCGCATAAAGGCTACGTCTGTCTGGACATGGACACCTTCGTCATGGATCAGAGCGGTACCAAGAAGGAAGAGGTGAGTCGAACCTATCAGGGAGTGGATGGCTATACGCCTGTCGCGGCTTATTTGGGCAATGAAGGCTGGTGTATAGGATTGGAACTGCGTCCAGGCCGCTGGCATTCATCGCTGGAGATTGATTATTTTCTAGAAAGGCTGTTTCCTCGAGTTGAGCGCTTGGTTGCACCGGGTTTGCCGTTGTTATTACGCAAAGACTCAGGGTTTGATAGCGCCAAACTGTTATTTACGGTTGCGGCTGAGAAAGAACGCTGGGCAGCCATGAACAGGCGCTTTGAATACTTGATCAAGTGGAATCCAAGACGGCAAGATAAGACATCCTGGTTAGAAAAAGCGGAAGCGGCCGGCGCCTTTGTTGAAAAACGCCCCGGTAAACGGGAAGCGTTAATGACACTGACGGTGGAACGTGCTTGGAAAAAACAGACTCGCCCCTTCAGACTGGTCGTGCGGATCATTGAACGCACGAGCAATAAGCACGGCCAGATGCTATTACTGCCGGACATTCAACTGGAAGGCTGGTGGACGAGTCTGGAGGAACCCGAAGAAACCGTCATTGAACGCTACCGCGACCACGGCACCCATGAACAATTTCATTCGGAATTCAAAACTGACCTGGATATGGAACGCTTACCATCTGGAAAGTTTGAGACCAACGACTGTCTATTGAGAATGGGTATGTTTGCCTATAATTGCTTGCGACTGATTGGTCAACTGGGCTTGACTGGCGACTTGGCGCCAATACGTCATCCGGCAAAACGACGGCGGTTACGAACGGTGCTGCAAGAAGTCATGTATCGAGCAGCCCAGGTGATCCACAAAGCCCGGCAATGGTGGCTGGACTTAGGGTGCGCCTCACCCGTGGCAAAAGTATTCGCTTATTTACAAGAGCGATTGGTGGTGCAGCCTGGCTTTGCATCAGGATAAGCGGCGCGAAAGCTGAGATGCTGGTTACGAGCTGATTCTCCGGGTAGAGAAGAAGATTGCTTGTCTTGGCGTCAGGTTTTTCATCTGGCGATGCCGGCAATACCATGGAAACGATTGATTTTTGCGACTGAGGGCTTGATGAACGGCAGTTAAATTTCGATTGGTGGTAGATTTTTTTAAAAAACGCGTCTGAAACGCGACTGCCCTCACTTAAACCGAAAGGAACACGGATTCAGGAAGAAGAATATGGCCAATCTGCCACACGTCTGACATAGCCATGTTTTACCGGATTATAATGAATGTAGTTTGTATGTGCGACGAAATCGGCGTTGTTTCGAATTTGATGTTCCCAAAAACGTCTTTGCCAAATCCCGCGCTCATGTTTGCTCTGGCGGCTTCTGGAAACCCGCTCACCTTTTTCAACATGCCGACTAAAATGCGCCTTGATTTGCCTCCATCGGCAACTAAAATTATCGTCGGCTTCCGGTAAAGTCCAAATAGTATGCAAATGTTCGGGTAAAATAACAATCGCTTCAATATTAAAAGGATAGCGGTCTTTAACAATGCGAAATGACTCACGCAGAAGCTCGATTTTTTCAGTTAGCAATGCTTGCTTCCTTTCTGCCAGATTAACGGTGAAGAAATAACAGCCACCTTTGGTTCGATACCTGCGATATTCGGTCATATTTCCTTTTTAAGCTATTGTTTGATGGGTTTCGGCTATCGCCTCTACCCATCCTACCGTTGATTATCCGACTTTTTTTGATGAATTGCCCGATCCATCGCAGTTCGGTAGAGTGGGCAAAAGGTGTTGCCATATTGTCGATTCCCGGTGTTTCTTTTTTGAGGCCGTCAGCCATTCGTCGCGATGGTATGCGTTTCCGCAATCCATGCTGACGCGTCTTTTATCCTGCCCCAACGGTTTGAAAAATCGGCATCGTTGGGTGGCAAAGTCTTAACGCGTGGGCTGTGCCCACCCTACACCTTAAGGTTTTTGCGGTATCAATGACCGCTTTTGTCAAAAACCAATTTATCTAATGATGGATTACCCACTTCTTTTAACGATCCATCGCGGTTGAGGTACATATTTGGCTATTACTCTACTGAGTAAATTAACTCAGTAGAGTAATTTGGCTATCAATCTGTCGCCCGCCTACTCTGCTTTACCGCCACCCACCAGCATTTCCTCGGCATGTGCCAAGGTGTTTTCAGTAATGGTGACGCCACCCAGCATCCGGGCAATTTCCTGTATCCGTTCTGGTTGGCTAAGGCGGCGCACGGTGGAGGCGGTGACGGTGGTGTTCTGGTTTTTGGCGACAAATAAATGTTGATGGGCCTGGGCGGCTACCTGGGGTAGATGGGTAACGCACAGCACCTGACGATTGCTGCTGAGGCGGCGCAGTTTTTGGCCGACGATTTCAGCAATACCGCCGCCGATGCCGGCGTCTACTTCGTCGAAGATCATGGTGGGGGTGGTTTTGTCGGTGCTGGTGGTGACTTGTATGGCCAGACTGATACGCGACAGTTCGCCGCCGGAAGCTACTTTTGCCAGGGGCTTGGCCGGTAGGCCGGGGTTGGTGCTGATTAAAAATTCGATATCATCCAGACCGTTGATTTGGGGATCGGGCTGATCCCAGCCTGCCGGGCTGTTGATTTGCACCAGAAATTCGCCGTGCGGCATCCCCAGTTCACGAATGGTGGCGGTGATGCGCTGCTGTAATTCGGTGGCGGCGCTGTGGCGCAGGCTGGACAGGCGGTTTGCCAGGCCGGCATATTCTGTACGCAGGCGCTGACAGTCCAGATGCAAGGTTTCGATGCGTTCGCTGCTATGGCTAAGCCGGTGCAGTTCCGTCGTCAGGTCGGCAGCCAGTTGCGGCAATTGTTCTGGCGTGGTTTTATGCTTGCGGCTGAGATTTTGGACGATGCCGATCTGGGTTTCCAGAGCCTGCAATTGTTGCGGGTCGGTTTCCTGATTATCCAAAAACCGGCGTAATTGCTGAACAGCTTCGCCGATCTGAATTTCGGCATCGGCCAGCAAATCGGCTATGCCTTGCAGTTCGCCGGCATACTGGCTTAAATCCTGAATGGCGCGCAAGCTGTGGCCCAGCAATTCCACAACGGCCTGTTGATCGTTGTCGTACAAAATATCCAGTTGCTGCTGGCCGGCGCTAAGGATTTTGCCCAGATTGGCCAGTTTGTGATGTTGGTCGGCCAAGGCCTGGTAATCAAAGTTCTCCAGATCCAGCTGTTGCAGTTCCTCCAACTGAAAATTAAGCAGCTCTTCGCGTTCGGCTACATCACTGCCGGTTTTGATTAAGGATTGTAATTCCTGATGGGCTTGTTTCCAGTGCCGATAACAATCGTTTAACGCTGTCAGCACGGCGTGGGTTTTACCAAATCCATCCAGCAAACGGCGTTGCTGGTCACTGTCCAGCAGGGTGAGATGCGCGTGCTGGCCGTGGATTTCGACCAGTAGCCGGCTTAGACTTTGCAGGGTTTGCAGGTTTACCGGCCGGTTATTGATATAGGCTTTGGAGCGGCCATCATCGCTGACGGTGCGCCGAATCAGGCAAACGCCTTCGTCATCCAGCTCGTTGTCCAACAGCCATTGTTTGGCCAGTGGCGCATCAGCCAGATCAAATTCCAAATTAATTTCCGCCCGTTTGCAATTGGGCCGCACATAGCCGGCATCGGCACGGTCCCCCAGCGCCAGTCCCAGCGCTGTTAATAATATCGATTTGCCGGCTCCGGTTTCGCCGGTTAATACCGACATGCCTTTATCCAGTTCCAGATCCAGCGCGTCTACCACTGCCAGATCGATAATATTCAGATTTAACAGCATGTGCTCAGGCGATTAGCCGCCGCTCCAGTTTAATTTGCTTCTGAGAATGTTAAAAAAGTCGTGATCCTGCGGATGCAGAATTTTAATCGGTTTCGGTGCGGTTTTAATGACAATTTTATCCCCGGTTAAAACATCAGGAATTTCCAAATGATCACAAGTGACCTGGGCATTAATTTGGGTGGATTGACTGAAGCGAATTTCAATCTCCACCTGATCGTCCACCACAATGGGCCGATTGGATAAAGTATGCGGATTCAACGGCACCAGTACCAAGGCATTAAGGGCGGGATGCAGAATTGGCCCGCCAGCAGATAACGCATAAGCGGTAGAGCCGGTGGGGGTAGCGATAATCAGGCCATCGGAGCGCTGGGTGTTGAGATACACACCGTCTATGCGGGTAATAATTTCGACCATGCTAGGGGTCAGCCAGCGATGCACCACGACTTCGTTTACCGCAGTCTGGCGGTGAAAAATCCGCTCATCACGGTAAATGGTGGCTACCAGAGTGCGGCGCTCCTCACTGATATACTGGCCGGCCAGAATCTGCTCCAGGCGCTTGGTGAGCTGCTCGGGCGAGATATCCGTCAAAAAACCCAACCGACCCAGGTTGACGCCGAGCAAGGGTGTTTCAAAATCAGCTACTGCTCGTGCTGCGGTTAAAAAAGTACCGTCTCCGCCCATGGCAATCAACAAATCGCAATGAGCGGCAATTTCAGAAAGCGCCAAGCTGCGCACTTCGGTATCGTTCAGCAACGTTGCACTGTCCGCATCCACGATGACCTGATAGCCGTGATCCAGCAAATAGCGGTACAACTCGGTCAAAATTCCGCCAATACCGGGATCGCCGATTTTGCCGATAATACCGATACGGGGAAAGTGCTGAGGCATGTTAGATTGCAGGCTAATAAAGGGTAGCCTGATTATACCTAGAATTAACCGGTGGGGAAGGGCGTATCGGTTTCCTGGATGTGTATTGCTTTAAACACCACCACGGCAGCTATTGCAATATTAGCCGATTATAGCGCTGGAGCTAAGCCCATCCTTGGGCACAAAACCCGCATATTTGACTTTAATCGCTAGAGCCCACTTTGTTAGCAGATATGGTAAACACCATAACCAGTTCTTCGTCTTTAAGCAGCGTCAATGGTGCCGGCAAGCCGTCCTGGGCAGGTTGATTGCCGATAACCGGTTCTATGCAAACATATTCATGTTTTTTATCACTCCAGATCCCAAACACAATCGCCAGATTTGCTGATACAGGTGATATCCGGCAATTAATGGTGGCGGTGTAATCGTCTGTCGTTAGTTGCACTTCTTCGGTTAATGACGCGGCTTGATATTTTTGCAGGCTATCATGCGGTAATGAGGCTATGTCTACCCGAACCGCACCTATATCAATAAAACTGTTTTGGGTAACTGAAAAGTAGGGGTGAAAGCCAGGCCGCACCCATGCATGGTCTGATACAGCACGAATGGTAGTGGTCACCTTGAGGGTTTTCTGGTTTTCGGCCTCGATCTCTTCCCAATCGGTAATAACATCGACATTTCCCCAGTCATTATCAGCGGAAGATGACAGGTTTTTTTGGTGCGGCAGCGTATTATCGCAAGCGGTTGTCCGGTATTCGCCGTGTTTAATGCTAAACGGTGGCGTTAGCTCCTCGAAATTGGGGATACAAAGATAGACACCGCCACGTGAACCTCCGCCTTCTTTGCTATGCAGTGGCTCGACTATATTAATATCATCTAATTGCCAATTGATTAGGGTGCCTGTGTCGTTAAATTTCATAATGGGAAGTTAGTAGTCTTAGTCGAGTAATGAATAATCCGGGAACGAAGGCTCCGATCGTTGCGGACAATAGCCGGTTGGCGTTGGTTTAAAGTTGACTAACGGTACCTGTTGGTCATAGCTGGTTTGCCGCTGATGTTGATTGAGCGTAAAAAAATAAGCCACCCATGCGAGTTGGGCGCGGCGGTAATGGGACATAATTGGGTTAATGATGGTTTATTGCGTATGTCAATGTATTGGACTATTCCAACCTTAATTTTTGGTCACGATACAGCGTAGAGGATGAAGGCTGCCAATCACTTGATTGCCCAACATTTCATCAAGGCTGCACAGGTATTTTCTGTGCTAGTAGTGCAGCGCATCATTTGAGAATAAGTCGTTGCTTAAGAAACAGTCATGAAAATTTACGCGGAACAATAGCAATGTTTTCAAGGTAGTAGTCAATTCACTAAGCTGCTTGTTGATTTTGTTCGTGTAACAATTCAAGCAGGCATTCTGCGGCAAGGTCAGCACCGTTAGCCCAACAGACGGTTTTCATAACTGGGTGTTGGTACGCAGTTGCAAATTGTGTTAAGTCTTTAAGCGGTTCAAAAACTTCGCCCCAAAGTTCATGTCTCAAATCAACCTGACCGGATTCGCCATTGTTAAAGGTCAACCAAAGTTTATACTCGTCTAAATATTTGACTTCGGTGGTATGCAGAATCATGTCGGTTACTCCAAAGGTTCAATACGATTTAACGGTTTTCGCAATTGGGCCAGTTCCCAATCTTCAAGCAATTCATTATGATGAATTGCTAGCCATTCAAACACTAGGGATAAAGCTCGCCTTGGCAAACTGCCGTTCAAGACCTTGCCGTCGAGACTTACTAAGGCTTCATAATCACCGTAACAAGCGTGAATATGCGGCGGGTTATGGTCTCGCCAGTTCATATAAATAATGATACCAAAGAAACGCGCCAATTCAGGCATAAAAGTCATGAGATTGCAGGAGTTTGAAGTATTTTAACACCAGTTTGACTAACTGATTGCAGGTGATTAGCTGCGGTAATGGTTCGGATTGAAATTTAGCTACCAACAGCTCAGCTTTACCGATGCCAAATATGCCGTAAAGGCGTCGTGAAAAATTTCTCGATCAACTCAACGGATTGTTACCCATGGCAGTCCATGATGGCGGTAACAAGGAACTGCATCGACAGGTTTAGCCAAATAAGCCTGGCGGTTTCCAAGGCATTCAGAAATTCAACAATTAGCTCATCGCTATAATCAGTCATATGTCCAGCAGCAACTGCGTTTAGCGGCCAAGCTGCAAGCGCAAATTCCTGGGTGATAGCCGTGTCATATAGCCTGTCAAATAAAATACTCTAATTGACTCGATAAAGGCTACGCTGCGATATTCCTCGATTCCACTGCGTTGCATCGAGGCTACGGGTGATTAAAAATCGCCAAGTCCTTAAATAAACCCCGCCAGCCAGGTTCTGATTCTTAAGCCCAGTTCGCTGGTATAACCTACCGTGGTAAACACAATATCGCCCCGGCTGTTGGTAAAAAACAGGGTAGGGACGGCGGTGACGCCGAAGCTTTTGGCGTTGGTTCCTTGCGGGTCGTTCAGCACTGGCCAGGCCAGTTGTTTCTGGCGTAAATAGGCTTGCACGGCGGTGCTATCACCGGACTGGAATGCTACGGTTACCAGCGGATAATCACCCACCACCTTATTAAACCCACTTTGCATCATTTGGCATACCCCGCACCATTCGGCCCAGAAATAAATGATGGCCGGGCCTTTGCCCAGGAAAGTGTTAACGGGTACGCCGTTAACCCCGGCGCCCTCGCTAAACGGTGGTTTGCCGGTAACCAGATCGCCGTCGCGTAAAAATTGGCCGGCAAAAATAACCAGCGTAAACAATAGATAAAAGCCGTATTTTTTAATCACTTATAAACCCTGCATGACACTGCTGCCGTGCTGTTTCAGCCAGCGGCGCTGTTGTTGGTATTCCGGCAGATGTTGGGCCACCAGGCTCCAAAATTCGGCGGAATGATTTTTGTGGCGAATATGGCATAGCTCGTGTACCACTACATATTCCAGTACTTGGGGTGGTGTCAGCATCAGCAGCCAGTTAAGATTAATGTCGTTATCCGGGCCGCAACTGCCCCAGCGGCTTTTTTGAGTTTTGATGCGCAGACTGCGCGGTATCAGGCCAAAGCGGGGGGCGTGCTGGGCAATCAGGCGTTCGGCGTGCTGACGCGCCTGCAACTTCATCCAGCGCGTTAAAGCTAGTCTGATGAGTTCAGAACCTTGCGCGGCCATACTGACGGGGAGATACACTTGTAACACAGCATTATCTGTGTGACGAATATGCAGGCGGCTACCGTTGACCGGTTCGATCTGCAAAACCAGTTGTTGACCGAGATAGGGTATGTGTACGCCCTGTGCGTAATTGGCGGGCGCCAGTTTGGGGATGGCCTGAGTCTGCTCGGTGACTCTGAGCAGTGCGGCGTTGATCCAATCCTGCTGTTGGGCAACAAAGGCTTTAATTTGGCGTTCCGGCATCTTGGGCGGAGCCACTACTTCAATCTTGTCTGCTTTGACGACAATCCGGGTGGCGTTGATCCGGCTGCTGCGCCGGATGCTATAGCTCAGTTCGCCGATTTTATAAGTGGGTAGGGCAGTTTTAGTGCGGTTCATCAATTTGCACCAGAGACTCCTGTTCCTGATTAATCATGTGGGTGGCCAGCTGTTGCAGGGCATTGCGCAATTCCCGGCGAAAACTGGCATCCATGTTGACTTCGGCCAGGGCTTTGTCCATGCACAGCATCCATTGGTCACGTTCGTCCGGGCCAATGGCAAATTTGATATGGCGCATCCGCAGCATGGGATGGCCGTATTCTTCTATAAACAGATTAGGCCCGCCCAACCAGCCGGATAAAAACTTGAACAGCTTTTCCTTGGCACCGGCCAGATCGGCGTGCATGTCTCGGATGCCACGGGTTTGCGGCAGCATATCCATATAAAAGTAAAAGCGGTCCACCAAACTGCGAATGGCGGCCTCGCCGCCAATTAACTGGTAAGGCGTAGTGGTCATGAAATACGGATCCTCATACTGAAGGGACTGGACGGTCAGATGGCGAGCTAATATACCTTATATTAGGGTTTTTGCTATCTTGAATCTGACAGCTGAACAGCAGGCGGGTTCAGGCTGCGTTGATTGCTGGCTGGCAAAACTTGAGGCAATTATTCAGGGTAGCCTCGATGTAGCATAGCGGAATCGAGGTGTCGGCTGTTGAGCACTCTTCCACGCATTCTGTCGCATTTTTGGGGCAATCTGCTGCGATAAACCTCGATTCCACTCCGTTTCATCGGGCTACGGCGGTTAGGGCAATTGCATAATAATCGGCTGCAGCCACAAGTCGGCCTTAATAAACACATTGTTTCTTAAAAGTTGCTGAAACAAATCCTGTTCAGCGTTGTCATAAAAATCAGTAAAAAATCGGGCTTGAAAATTTACCGGCCGCCCATAAAGTAAACACAACTCACCGGCCCCTGTTGTGGGGCTGTTTAGCGATAATTTTTGATAGGGAAATGTCTGCAGGTCAGATCAAAACGTCCTCATGGTGCAATGTTATGAGAGAAACTACATATTTTTATTATTGTTATTTTCAAACCAAATTCATCAACCCCTACATTTGCGTTAGTAGCTGTCTAACTACGCCCGGCAGGATATTCAGCTAAGGCCTGATCGCGTCTTTTTTGGAGAAAAACACCAACTGGTTCAGGGAAGTAACACCATGTTTATTTCAACTAATATGCGCAGTATCCGCGTCCGTCCTCCGCCCAAATCGCGTTTAACCCTGCCTAAACTTTTACATTATATAAACATCTAGGAGGACACTATGCTGGAAGTCAAAGGCTTGACCCGGCAGTATGGAAATTTTGTGGCTGTCGATAATGTCGAATTTACCATCGGCGACCGCGAAATCGTCGGCTTGCTGGGGCATAACGGGGCCGGCAAGACCACTATCATGAAAATGCTCAGCGCTTATCTGGAGCCGGATCAGGGGCAAATCCTGATTGGCGGCCATGATCTGGCCGACTCAGCGAAACAAGTGCAGCAGACACTGGGTTATCTTCCGGAAAGCCTGCCGATTTATCCGGAGCTGGTAGTGGCGGATTATCTGGATTATGCCGCCGAACTCAAAGGTCTGGCAGGTGAGCAGAAATTTGCCGAAATCAGGCGGGTCATTCAGGCCACAGCCATTCAAGACCGGATACTGGCACCGATAGCAACGCTATCAAGAGGCTACAAGCAGCGGGTCGGCGTGGCGCAAGCCATACTCGGCAAACCCAAACTGCTGATATTGGACGAACCGACCAACGGCCTGGATCCGGCTCAAACCGCGCAAATGCGCAAATTGATCCGCACCCTGGCCGGCGAAGCCACAGTGATTCTGTCTACCCATATCCTGCAGGAAGTAGAAGCCTTGTGCGACCGGGTGCTGATCCTGCACGGCGGCAGGCTGGTACTGAACGAAAAACTGGACAAACTCAGACACAGCAATCATCTGCTGCTGGTCACCTCGCTGACCCCGGACGCTGCAGAACGGCAATTGCTGGGGATAAATGGCGTGACACACCTGGAAAGCTTAAACCAGCAACCGGATCAGCACAGCGGCTACCGCTACCGGCTGACCCTTAGCGACCGCGACTCCAGCCACCTGGTCAGCGCCCGTCTGGCCAACACCCTGGTCAACGCCGGAGCGGACATTTATCAAATCCAGCCGGAATTGCGCGATCTGGAAACCCTGTTCCGGGAAGTCAGCGCCGCGCCTCAATTAACTAACATCAATAAGGAGGAATTAAGCCATGCAGCCTGATTATCAAGCCCTGCCGATGATACGCCGCATTGCCGGTAAGGAAACCACCCTGTTTTTCACTTCACCCATCGCCTATTTGTTTTTAGCCTGTTTCGCGGCGGTGACCTTGTTTATCTTCTTTTGGGGCGAAGCGTTTTTCGCCCGCAACATTGCCGATGTGCGGCCCTTGTTCGAATGGATGCCGGTGCTGCTGATATTTTTAAGCAGCACCCTCACCATGCGCCTGTGGAGCGAAGAACGCCGCAGCGGCACACTGGAGCATGTCTTAACCCAGCCGACACCGTTATGGCACTTCGTGCTGGGAAAATTCGCCGGCTGTCTGACCCTGCTGGGTGCCGCCTTGCTGGTGACGCTGCCCTTGCCGGTGTCGGTCAGCCTGATCGGTGAACTCGACTGGGGCCCGGTATGGGCGGGCTATCTGGCAACCTTTTTACTGGGTGCGGCTTATTTAAGTATAGGTCTGTTTGTCTCCTCCCGTAGCGACAACCAGATTGTCAGCCTGATCAGCGCGACTGCGCTGTGCGGTATTTTTTACCTGCTGGGCAACAGCGTTATCACTGACTTTTTTGGCACCCAGAGCGCAGAATGGCTGCGCCTGCTGGGTAGCGGCTCGCGTTTTGATGCCATTACCCGTGGTGTCATCGACCTGCGCGACCTGTATTACTATCTGAGCATCATCGCCATATTCCTGACCTTAAACACCTACGGGCTGGAAAAAGAACGCTGGGCAAGCAGCAAAACCACACCCCGCCAGCTCAGTTGGCGCATCGTCACCGCTTTACTGATTGCCAACGCTCTGGGTGCCAATTTGTGGCTGGGTCAACTCAGCGGCCTGCGCCTGGATGTCACAGCAGGTCACCAGTATTCCATCTCAGCGGCCACACAAAGCTATCTGAGCCAACTGCAGGAGCCATTATTGCTGCGCGGCTATTTCAGCAGCAAGACCCATCCGCTGCTGGCGCCATTGGTTCCGCAATTACAGGATTTGCTGCGCGAATACGCCATCGCCAGTCACGGCAAGGTGCGGGTGGAATTTGTTGATCCGCTCAAAGAACCGGAGCTGGAACAGGAAGCCAACCAGAAATACGGCATCCAGCCGGCCCCTTTCCAGGTGGCGGACCGCTACCAGTCGGCCATCGTCAGTTCTTATTTCAACGTGCTGGTGCAATACGGCGATCAGTATCAGGTACTGGGTTTTCGCGATCTGATCGAAGTGCAAACCGGCAGCGAAACCAAACTGGACGTACAATTGCGCAATCCGGAACACGATCTGACCAGGGCCATTAAAAAAGTGCTGAACGCCTATCAGTCTGGCGGCAATCCGTTCGACACCTTAAAAGGCAATCTGGCTCTCAACGCCTATATATCGGCAGACAGCGCCTTGCCGCCCCAATTGGTGGAATTCCGCAAAACCGTGCAGAAAGTGGCGGAGAACCTGCAGGCCCAATCCCATGGCCGGTTCAGCGTCAACTTTATCGACCCTGACGCCGGTGACGGCCAAGTGGCCAAGCAAATTGCCAAGGAATACGGCATGCAGCCGCTGTCGCTGAGTTTGACGGGCGGTAGTAAATTCTATTTTTACCTGACCCTGGTCAAGGACAAACAAGTAGGGCAAATCCCACTAAACGACCTGACTGAAGCCGGGTTCAAACACGATCTGGAAGCCGGCGTCAAACGCTATGCCAGCGGCTTCACCAAAACCGTGGCGCTGGTCACTCCGCAAGCGGATGTGGGTCAGTTAGGCAGGAGCGCGGGACAGTTCCAGACTTTGGAAAAATTCATAGGCGCGGAATTGAATTTTATCTCGGAAGACCTTAGCGACGGCCGCGTCTCCGGTGACGCCGATGTGCTGTTGCTATTGGCTCCCAATAATCTGAACGACAAACAATTATTTGCTGTCGATCAGTTTTTGATGCAGGGCGGTACCGTGATCGCAGCCACTTCACCCTATGCGGCCAGATTGACAGCACGCAGCATCAGCCTGCAACAACACCATTCCGGCCTAGCCGACTGGCTGGCACATAATGGCTTGAAGCTGGAGGAAAAACTGGTACTGGATCCGCAGAACTCGGCGCTGCCCTTGCCGGTGAACCGCAACGTGGGCGGATTTATGCTGCAGGAAATGCGCATGCTGGATTATCCTTATTTCATCGATATTCGCGGCCAGGGTTTGCATCATGAACACCCTGTCATCGCTGACCTGCCGCAATTGACCATGACCTGGGCATCGCCTATTCAAATCGATCCAGACAAACAGGGCCAACGTAAAATCAGCGAATTGCTGCGCAGTTCGGACAAATCCTGGCTGTCAGCGTCCACCGATGTGATGCCGCATTTAGATGCCAATGGGCAAAACCACTACGCTTCGGAAGGCCAAACCGGCTCACAGTTATTGGGGGTAGTCAGTGCCGGTCGCTTCGAATCCTATTTCGCCGGCAAAGCTTCACCCTTGCTCAGTCAGGACAAAATCTACGTCGAACCCGCGAACGGCGCAAACACCAACGCAGATTCCGTCAGCGGCGTAATTGAACATTCACCGGAATCAGCGCGCATCATCCTGTTCGCCTCCAACGACTTCCTGACCGATCAGGTGATCCGCATCGCCGGCTCAGCCAGCCGCAGCGAATATCTGAACAGCCCGCAACTGATAGCCAACACTCTGGATTGGGCGCTGGAGGATGCCAGCCTGTTGAGTATTCGGGCGCGCGGCCACTTCAACCGCACTTTGCCGCCTATGGAACATGACCAGCAATTGTTCTGGGAATACGGCAATTATGCGCTGGCCGCCGCAGCGCTAGGCCTGATCGCCTGGTTACAGCGCGCTCGGCGTGGCGCTCGGCACCGCGAATTCTTGCGCTTACTGACTGAATAAACGGGAGGACACTCATGAAGAAAATGCAAACCTGGTTAGTCGGCTCGCTAGTACTGCAACTGCTGCTGGCAGCCTTGATCTATTGGCAACAAAACAGCCAGCAGCAAGCGGCGCCGCAAGCCTTGCTGGCCTTTAACCCAGAGCAGCTGGACAAAATCGTGCTCAGCGATGCCGGTCACAGCGTTACCCTGAATAAAACCGCTGCCGGCTGGATTATTCCGGAATTGAAACAATTACCGGCCGACAACTCTAAGTTGACCGGGCTGCTCAGCAAACTGCAAGCTCTGCAAAGCGGCTGGCCGCTGGCCACCACGGCCGTCAGCCATCAGCGCTTTGAAGTGGCGGACGACAAATACCAACGCCGCCTGCAACTGATACACGGGCAAAATCCGGTAGCGGAACTGCTGCTGGGTACCTCGCCCGGTTTTAAAAAGTCCTACCTGCGTCGCCCCGGTGACGACAATGTTTATGCCGGCAACTTGAGCAGTTTCGAAGTACCGGTCAGTAACGCCGAATGGCTGGACAAGTCCTTACTGGCGGCAGGGGACGCTGAAACCATCAAAGGCCCGGATTTCGTGCTGGAGAAAAAAACCGATGGCTGGCATTTCGCGGCAGCGGCAAACCAAACAGACAGCCCTGCGCAACTGGATCAGGCCAAGGCCCAACAATTGGCCGGCGCGTTGGCTGGCCTGCAGGTATTGGCCCTGGCGGATAATCCACCGCCAGCCAGCGACCCGGCCAATAAAACCTGGGAGTTACAGGTGAGCGGTAAAACCGGCGACAGAACCTACCGATTTGTACAAAATGCAGATCATTATCTGGTTGGCCGTAATGATCGTGACAACCTGTTCAGCATCAACAAACAGGATTTTGAACGCATCACCCAAGCCAGTCGTCAGCAGTTGTCATTAGCTGAACCTGCGCCAAGCACTACCCCGCCGGAACCTCCGCCGGCAAGCCCTAAAGTCCCAAATTAAACGGGAATCACGCCCCCGCTGTGCGGCTGACAGCGGGGCGCTATAAAAATTCGCTTTAATATATTTAACAATCGGCCTATTTTATCTTCCGCCCAATCGCTGCGGGCAGGGCGGAAATGGCAGCTATTTAAGTGGTAGGAATTACAAGCGGCCAGTGCCGGATGTGGCGACAATTCGCCCCAGTGGCAAGCCGGCAAATCTGATCAGATATCGGGCAAGTGTGGCGGGTGTTTACCGATCTTAACTCAAGACTTAATTGTACATAATCCTGTACAATTAAGTCAGCGTTTTTACTGTGCTAAAAATTGGTATGATGTGGCTACCCTGTGTGTTTTCAGCGATGCTTTAATAAGCCCTTGGCGCTCGTTCAGACTCAACAAGTGGTCTTCATTTTGCGCCAAACTGACTCTACGCAGTGATGCCTTGCAGTTTTTCTGATCGGAAAACCGCCCGGCGCAACAACTAACTGGAACTAAAATTCATCCCGAATTTTCAGCGGGTGTCCCAGCTTACAAGCTCTAAACCGCCTTGCACCGCCGCCAAGCCATGGACGCAAGACCGGTGGCAAACAGCGGTAGCGATGTTGGAAGTGGTACGGCGCTCACTGGTACGGCACTCATTTGCCAGTCGGATTGAACATATGAGGGCATAGTGTAGCCATAGGAAGTACCGCCCATGTAATAATTCCCACCTAATACCGACACCGCTAAACTGTTGCCGACATAGAATTGGAAACCATCATAAAGGTCCGGGAGGACTGCGGCCGTGAAATTCATGTAACTGCCGTCGAGGGTCACCAGTGGTGTCGTCGAATCGGGAAAACCGGGTGCGATGGGGAAGGCGGGGTGTCCGGTGGTACCGGGGTACGCCACGCTGTAAGCAACGTCGGCATTGTAGATCAAAGGCGTTGGCGTCGCTGCCACACCATTGAAGGTAACGTCTTGCACCGAAGTGACGGCCACGGTGTTGTTATCAGCTTCCAGAGTGCCGATCATTATGCCGGCGAGATTGACCCCGTCGGCGGTATCGATATAGGAAAAGTTGAACTGTTCAGCTTCGGCTAGCGGCAGGTAGATAGCCAGTCCTAAACTGGCGGCGATAAGGGTATTCTTCATGGTGGTTCTTCTGAGTGATTTTTGAAAAATGAAGTTAAGCCGTCTGGCGCTTTTATTGAGTTAGGCTAATCAATCGCACTGATAGATTTTTAAATGCTCAAACTGGATACTTTTGATAATGCCTAATTCCATAGTAATTAAAGCAATTATCAAGCCACATGGTTACTCAAATAAAAAATAAATACTAAAAAACAATATGTTACGTGTGCTTTATGGGCAACAACGTAAGTAAGTTATTTGATCGGCATAATAAATACTGTGTGATATAACCTGTTTTTTAATATAAATGCGTGAATTAGTTTTTTTCATATCAGCCGAGATTCGATAAACCGTTGCTTCTCCGATTTTAAGTTCTCGGGCGATGTTTGTTTGGGTGAATGGTGAATCTCTAGATTTATGAGTAATTAAATGTAGTTTCAATAATTTACCCTTTGTGCAACAATTTAGACCAGTCACACCAGAAATCCTAAGCTAAAATCGGAAATTCAGCTCTGATATGGCTTGTAGTCAAGAAAAGCCAAAGGCACAGAATCAATTTTCAACGACCTGTTAAGCCCTCTAATGGTATACTTGTGGAATAAGGGTGGCGGCTCTGGAACCAAATCAACCTGCCTCAGTCTTATCTGTACGTTTACTCCCATAGAGGTATCTATCATGCGTTTTAACACTGTCACTGCGCGTTCTGAAGCCGGTATTCTGGCTTCCAACAAGGTTTTAAAAAACACTTATCTGCTGCTGTCCATGACGCTGTTGTTCAGCGCTGGTACGGCTGCTCTGGCGATGGTATTTAACCTGCCGTATCCTGGCCCTATCATCACTTTGGTGGGTTATTTCGGTCTGCTGTTTTTGACCACCCGTTTCAGCAATAGTGCATTAGGTCTGGTGTTTGTATTTGCTTTGACCGGTTTTATGGGTTTGACCCTGGGGCCTATTCTGGACATGTATCTGCATGCTTTCAGCAATGGTCAACAATTGGTGATGACTGCCCTGGGCGGTACCGGTTTGATCTTTTTGGGCCTGTCGGCTTATGCCTTGACCACCCGTAAAGATTTCAGCTTTATGGCCGGTTTCCTGATGACGGGTGTATTGGTGGCATTCTTTGCCGGTCTGGCGGCGATGCTGTTTTCTATTCCAGCCCTGTCTTTGGGGGTATCAGCCATGTTTATCATGCTGATGGCCGGTATGATTTTGTATCAAACCAGTGAAATTATCCACGGCGGCGAAACCAATTACATTCTGGCCACTGTGTCCTTATATGTTTCTATTTACAATCTGTTCCTGAGTTTGCTGCAATTACTGGGCGTGTTTAGCGGCGAAGATTGATTCAAACAGTTTAACCCGGCATTTTTTGCCGGGTATTAAAACTATCAAGTCATGCCGCCCACTGGATTGGGCGGCAAACTCAGCAGGACGGTCAAATCCTCAGTGTATCCGTCTACAATCGCTAAAGCTGACTTTTCCGGCATCGTGTCGGGTTAATAATTAGAAGAATTAATGAACGATTTTATACCCGGCCAACGCTGGATTAGCAATACCGAATCAGAACTGGGTCTGGGTCTGATTCTGGAAGTCGAATTTAATCGGGTCGCCGTGCTGTTTCTGGCCACAGGTGAAAAGCGACTCTATGCCAAAGACAACGCGCCGCTGACCCGAGTCAGTTTTGCAGTGGGCGATATCATTGAATCGGTGGAATATCAAAAAATCACCGTAGAACACATCGAAGAACATCAGGGTTTGCTGACCTATATCGGCCTGGACGAAGACGGCCAACTGCAGCAAATTGACGAGATGGAATTAAACCATCACATTCAGTTCAACAAGCCGCAGGATAGACTGTTTACCGGTCAGTTTGATCCCACCAACTGGTTTTTACTGCGTTACGAAACCTGGCGCCGCCAACAACAGCATCAACAATCTGCCGTTAAAGGCATGCAGGGCGTCAGAGCTGCGCTGATTCCACACCAGCTGTACATTGCCCAGCAAGCTGCCAATCGGGCCATGCCGCGCATCATGCTGGCCGACGAAGTAGGTTTGGGCAAAACCATAGAAGCCGGTTTGATTATTCATCACCGTCTGATTAACGGTTTAAGTCGGCGGGTTTTGATTTTAGTCCCGGAAAGTTTGTTACACCAATGGCTGGTGGAAATGCTCAGGCGGTTTAATCTACGCTTCAGTATTTTCGACGAAAGCCGTTGTCAGGTCAGTGACGATAATCCGTTCAGCAACGAACAACTGATCTTATGCAGCCAAAACTTCTTTAGCCAATATCCTGACCGCCAGCAACAAGTGCTGGCCGCCGGCTGGGATTTGGTGGTGGTGGACGAAGCTCATCATCTGGAATGGAGTGAAGCACAGGCCAGCCCGGAATATCTATTCGTGGAACAGCTGGCGCAAACCAGCCCTGGTTTGATACTGCTGACTGCAACCCCAGAACAGTTGGGTAAAGAAAGTCATTTTGCCCGCTTACGCCTGCTCGATCCCGACCGGTTTTATCAATTTCAACAATTTTTGGCGGAAGAGAGCCAGTTTCAGCCGGTGGCAGAACTGGCCAATTTGCTGATTTCCGGCCAGTCACTTAGCGTAGCGGCCCAAAGCCAGTTACAAGACCTGCTGAAAAACGACAAGGTCGATAAATTACTGGCCCAGGTAAATGAACAAACTACCGAGCCGCAGGACAGCCGTCATCCATTTGGATTGAGCAATGTCCGCGAAGAACTGGTGAAATTACTGCTGGACCATCACGGCACTGGCCGCATCCTGTTTCGCAATTCCCGGCAAACCGTCAGCGGCTTTCCAGACCGCCAGCATTATGGTTATCCACTGACCGGCAATGACAGCAGCGATTTGCAGCACAGCCCCTATTTGGCCTGGCTGGTAGAGAAGCTTAAAGCCTTGGGTGATGAACGCGCGCTGTTGATCTGCCATCGCGCCGAAACCGTGATTCAACTGGAGCAATTGCTCAGACAGCATGTCGGTCATACCGCTGCCGTGTTCCACGAAGGCATGACAATTATCGAACGTGACCGTGCCGCTGCCTTTTTTGTCGACGACGAGAGCCGCGCCCAAGTGCTGATCTGTTCGGAAATCGGCAGCGAAGGCCGCAACTTTCAGTTTGTGCGCCATCTGATTTTGTTTGATCTGCCGGAAAACCCGGATTTACTGCAACAACGCATAGGCCGGCTGGACCGGATTGGTCAGCGCCATGTCATCCAGATTCATATTCCGTATTTGCTCAACTCTGCGCAGCACGTGCTGTACCGCTGGTATGACGAAGGTCTGGATGCCTTCCGCCATAACTGTTCCGGTGCAGCCCAGGTTTATAAACTGGTGCAAGCACAATTGCACGACGCCTTGCACAGTGCAGATAGTGCCAGCATTGATACACTGGTGGCACTAACACGCGAGATTAACCTGCAAGTGGCGGCGGAACTGCACAAAGGCCGGGATTTGTTACTGGAGCTCAACTCCTGCCGTAGCGAAGAAGCCGCCGAGCTGGTTGCCGAAATCAAAGCCGCTGAAACTGACGGCAGTTTGTGGCCGTATATGGAAAGCATATTCGATTGCTATGGTGTCGATGTGGAAGATCATTCCCGCGATTGCCATATCCTTTGGCCCAGTGAAAACCTGCGGATTGCCCATTTCCCCATGCTGCAGGATGATGGTTTGACCGTCACCGTGAATCGCGAGATAGCATTAAGACGCGAAGACATGCAATTTATCAGTGTGGAACATCCTATGGTGCTGGCAGCCATGGATCTGGTACTTTCCAGTGAAACCGGCAATGCCGCCGTTAGCGTAGTCAAACATCCGCAACTAAAACCCGGCCAGTTTTTACTGGAGCTGTTATTCGTTGCCGAATGCAGTGCGCCGCCGGAATTACAAATCGGTCGTTTCCTGCCGCCCACACCATTGCGGGTGTTATTGGATCAGAATAAAAAAGACTTATCGGCCATTATCGCGCACAATGCCTTAGTTGAAACCGGCGACAGTTTTGATAAAAATCAGATCAGCCAGTTTTTAAATAGTCAGCGTCAGCATATTCTTGATATGATTAGAACTTCTGAGCAATTAGTCAGTCAAAAACTGCAGCAATTGGTCAGCGAAAGCAGTAACCGTATGATTACTGCTCTTACCGGCGAAATCAAACGCCTGGTTCGTCTGAAACAAATCAACCCCGGCATCAAGGATCAGGAAATCGAGCAGCTTAAGGAAACCACGCTGCTGTCTCATGAAAGCATACAGGACGCCCAATTACGCCTGGATGCCGTACGCTTTGTGATTACCAGTTAAACACTTACTTCCGGTGAGCCCTCTTGGTGCAACCGGCAATGACTCAAAAGCAGCGCCTGATAGCTCAGGCGCTTGATAATTAAACCGCCAGACTTAATCCAGATTTCAATAGCCGATGTGCTTGGCTATAGCAAGTAAGGGTTATGCGGCGTTCACCCGACCTACGCCACTGTGGTGTGTAGATAGCTTAATTTAACCCTGACGCCAGAGCGTCCTAACCACAGCTTGCCAAGCACAAACCCAATATAATCTGATAGCGGCACAGGCCGGCTATTTAAATCAAAGACATAAAGGTCAATACATGCAATTTTCAGAACTAGGCTTGTCCGCGCAACTACTCAGTGCTGTTGCCGAACAAGGCTACCAAACCCCAACGCCTATTCAGGCTCAAGCCATACCAGCTATCCTTAAAGGTCGCGATGTGCTGGCAGGGGCGCAGACCGGCACCGGCAAAACCGCCGGCTTTACCTTACCGCTGCTGCATTTGCTGCAACAACAAGCCATCCCACCCAAACCCCGTCCACCGCGGGTATTGATACTGACACCAACCCGCGAACTGACATTGCAGGTTTATGAAAGCGTCTGTAATTATGGTAAACATTTGCCCTTTTTTGCTGAAGCAATCTATGGCGGCGTCAGCATCAAACCACAAATCCAAAGCCTGCAACGCGGTGCCGATATCATTGTTGCCACCCCTGGACGCTTACTGGATTTAATCAACCAGAATTATTTAAGCCTGGCTAAAATTGAGTATTTTGTGCTGGACGAAGCCGATCGCATGCTGGACTTGGGCTTTATTACCGATATTCGCAAAATCCTTAAGCTGTTGCCTAAGCAACGCCAAAATCTGCTGTTTTCCGCCACTTATGCACCGGAAATCAGCACACTGGCCGAACAAATCCTCAATAATCCAGTGGAAATATCAGTTGCGGTACGCAATGCCGCCGCAGACAGTGTGGCCCAGCAAATTTACCCGGTCAAACGCGAACAAAAACGCGAACTGCTGTCTTACCTGATCGGCAGCCAAAACTGGCGTCAGGTGCTGATTTTTGTCCGCACCAAACACGGTGCCGACCGGTTGACCAAGCAACTGATACAAGATGGTATCCGCAGCGCTGCATTGCATGGTGACAAAAGTCAGGGTGCCAGAGTACGGGCTTTGGATGATTTTAAATCCGGTCGCGTGACGGCCTTGATTGCCACCGACATTGCCGCACGGGGTCTGGATATTGATCAACTGCCACATGTAGTGAATTTTGATTTGCCGCAAGTGCCGGAAGATTATGTGCATCGGATCGGCAGAACCGGCCGAGCCGGTGCGGAAGGTCAGGCCATTTCCCTGGTTGACCAGGAAGAAGCCTATTTATTGGCCGGGATAGAAAAAGTGTTGAAACGCCAAATTCCACGGGTGGCCGATACCGGCTACGACCGGGTGACGCTGGACACCAATGCGCCTAAGCCCAAAGCCAAACCCCAACAGCAAAGACCTGCCCGTCCGCCACATGCTGGTCGTGCCGATCATACCGGTAAACGTCCGCCTCACAGCGGTAACCGTCCGGAGCGCGGCAGCAGCCGGGATGATGCCCGAGCGGGTCGTGGTGCCAGAGGCCGTTAAACGCGCTATCTAGTCAGACTGAATGGGCAGCTTGATAGGGCTGCCCATTTCCAGATTATTCAGCATCACGTTGAATGGACTTTTAAACCAGTATTTAGCTGTGAATGATGCGCTGCACTCGTTTAGCACATTCTACAACTGCCTGTTTTTTAAAAAGATACTTGGGTGCTGACTATTGCAAGGAGTGCAAGCCGATCAAATTACTTTCGGTATCATGCACCAAAGCAATAAAACCATATTCGCCAATCGCGGTTTTAGCTCTAAAAATCCCACCGCCAAACTCACTGGCCCTATCAGCTTCCACCGCACAATCCTGGCAATGAAAGTACAATCGTACTGTTACCACCGCTGCCTACCCCATCCATTTTTACCAAAGCCCCGGTTCCTAAACCGCTTTCAGTTTTGGGAAACCCCCATAATTCCAGGCCCGGCAACGGTGCATTGAGTTTTTCCAAGGTGAGCTGAAATACCGCTTCATAAAATTGTTTGGCACGGGCTATATCCTGCACATAAATTTCAAACCAAACTGCTGGATTAGTATTCATAAGAATTCCTCGTCAATTATTGAAATTATTCCATACCATAACTCTCTGATATGGTAGGACTTGACAAATAATTTAACAAATTTGCTTGACACGCGTATGACTTTGTTTTATTGTCAAGCCGAAAGTCACGGAAATGTAACATTTCAAAACTCCGGGCTTTCAGACCTTGATCATACTTATGCAATTTAATAAGTTAGTCGGGTTATAGCAGGCAACGGTCGCTGTTGTTTGTGGGGGATCAGGTTTCTTTCCCGTTCCTGGTTTCTGCTTAGAACAGCGATTTCCTTAAAAATATTTTGCTCAATAATGATACAAATTCGTTTTTTCGTGAAGTTTAACTTTAATCGGAGAGCCAATAATTTGCAAAATTTTATTTATCAGTAGTTTGTTTATCGCACTATAGTTTTTAACTATATCTGTATCGTTAATCGATACTAGTTGAAGTTTAAACGGCTCAGGTTTTGTTTTTGCTGTATTGGCACTGCAAACCGAAGGCCACTGTAAATAAGTTACCTGCTGTACCATGCCGGCTGTTGATTTAGCAGTCGGCATGTTTCAACACCCTAAACCAGCACTGGTTTGGTTTATCTGTCAAGTCCTCGATACTATCCCTAACAAAGTCCAGCGTGTTTTCCATCAGATGTTTTCATCATTGTCCGCAATTTTTATTAAGACAGTTCAGCGCCGAAAATCTGATCAGGTAATTTCAACTTAATTTATAAACACTGAAATAAAAAGATTTTCAGCGAAGGAATACAATCAAGCAAATGCGTGGACAAAGATTGTATAGCCTTCTAATATTCTTACTCATTTCTTACCATAATCAATGGAGTCGTTATGGAATCGACCAAAATTTCCAGCAAAGGCCAAGGATTATCCCCAAACATTTGCGTTCGATTTACCATTGGCAGGCTGACCAAGAACTGTCCGTGATCGATACTGGCGACGGTATTTAACACCTTTTACCGAAGTGAGTCTGGATGATGTGGCGAGCTATCTGTCCCACCAGGGTAAGGCGAAGTCCATTGAGGAAATGGAGAACGCGATTAATCTTGGCCTTAAGGCGCAACTGAATGATTGCGATTGATACCAATAGCATCGTACGGCTGCTGACTCGCGACGATGTAGAACAGTATGAAAGGCTTATAAACTATTTAAAAAACAGGAGATATTCATAAACGACACCGTCATTCTAGAAACAGAATGGGTGCTGCGGTTGGTTTACATATCTGCCAAACGCATAACTGATCGAGAAGTTCTAAGCCCCTAGGATGCCGCGCAAAGTTCCCGATTGATGCGTATCACTGCGTTCCGCCTTATCCGTCAATCGACCGCTAGTTTCAAAAATGATTTTTGTCTACCCGCAACTAAATATCGGATATATCAGTTTTATTGCTTGACCGGGAACTTTTTTGCGTGTCAGTGACCAGAATAGCATCGTCACCAAATAAGAAGGTCGTTACGCATGCAGCTTAAACATTCCTCGCAAGCAACATTTAATCTTGATGTATTTTTCCAGCAAGCCATCAATGCAGACAGCCTGGTCAAATTAACAGAATGGACGGGTTACCCGGTGAGTCTGAGTAAGGTAGAGCAGTTAGCCTATAGAAACGGTGAGACGGCTTATTTCGTCAGTATCAGTGCCCAGCCGGAAGCCGAAGCCAAGATTATCCAGGGCCTGTGGCAACATCTGCGGATACCGCTAGTCGCTTATGCCGGTTTTACCCACAACTATCAAAGTTGCAATCGCTGGATGGCCGATGATCACGGTGTGAGCTGCGCTACCATTACAGTCTAAGCGCGTACGCTGAGTAGTTACACCAACCAGATATTGAAGGCATAGGATGTGCTGAACGTACGTAGTGAAGCGCATCAATCACGAACCATGCGCCTGCTTGCATCGGCACATCCAATTTAAAACAAAACTAGCCGTTCATCACCAGATTGACATTATTGGTGACAACCCAACTGTAAAACGATACCGCCGAGGCCAGCGTAGCGGTATTCCAGCGGCTTTTCATTTTATGCCGGGTACAGAACAAAAAGGCGATAGCCAGTAAAATCACGAACTTGACCATGGTAATGGACATGCCCAGACCGATATGTTCGGCGCAAAAATTGAGTAGTGGATTGACTTCATTGACATCCGCAAAACACAGGCCAATATAGGTAATGGCACCATCTGCGACTTGTAACAAGCCAAATAATACAATCAATATCACATTAATATTGTTTCTAAGCAGCAGGCGCTGCAAATCGGCATTTTTAAGATGACGGATCAGCCCAATTTCGTAACGCTTGGCGATCAGTACATTATGGATAAAGGTTTGGCTTCTTAAAAAAACGTGGTTAAGCAGGGGGCGGAGGCTGGATACAAGGGATGCTGCACTAGGCATAAGGGGTATTTTCATGGTTACTCGCTGGGTCAGATTGCTGAGTCGCCGTTAGCTTACCACGAATTACAGGGTATGCTTATATATAAATACCACTAGCCACAAAATAAAAATGTTAAAAACAAAAACTCACGCCGATTTCAGATAAAAATATAGTTATTACTCAGCGTAAGCTTGAATTTCTGCTTTTTAACCAAGTAATTGGCCTCGAATGATGCGCAGCACTGCGTTTAGCACATCCTACCAATCGCCGCAGATCATTTGGCTAACATCCCGCGCCAGCCGTTGGCGATCAGCCGGGCGATGCTTAATAATATCAGCGGAGCGGAAATACCGGCGGGTGCCGCCAAGTAATGCGGCTGCCATTGTGGCGAAAACTTTTCCTTATAAGCGTACAGGCCTTCAAAGTTATAAAACTGCTCGCCCAGATCAAAAATAGCCGTCCCCAGCTTATGCCATAACGGCGCCAAGGGCCGCCGCTCCAGACCAGCCAGCGGCGCCATACCCAGTGAAAACCAGCGGTACTGTTCGGCCTGGCCCCATAACAGTAATTCGGCAAACAAAAAGTCCATAATGCCTTTCGGGCTGTCCGGGTGGTAACGCATCAAATCTATCGACAGTTCCTGATGATTAATAGTCTGAAACAGATTGGCAAAAGCCATGATCCGGCCAGTTTCATCCTTAATCACAGCAACACCGGTGCGGCGCAGATAAGCTTCGGAAAAATAGCCCAGTGAAAAACCTTTCTCACGAGTATGTTTATGGGCCAGCCAGGCATCGGAGATTTCCCGCAGCCGGGGCAGGGCAGTTTCCAGTTCGGCAGCGGCCAGCACTTCAAAACGATAAGCCAGTTTGGTAAATTTATTAATACTGCTGCGCAAATCTACCCGGTGTTTGCCTTGCAGATTAAAACCGGCCAATTCCACATTAGCCGCTTCCCCCAGCTTGAACAGCGATAAACCCAAATCCAGATAAAACGGCAAAAATTCCGGGCTAACCTGATAAAACACCGGTTTGGCCCCATACTGGTCTGCCAGCTCACGGAATTGCCAGAGCAGATTTTCGATAGCGGATTTAGCACCCACCGGATCACTCATGGCGATCCAGTAATTTGAGGTGATGGCAAACATAATAAATGCGGTGCGTTCCTTATTCCACAACAGGCGTTTGTCGCCAACCAAGGCCAGAAAGCCTTCGGTATGCTCACATTGCTGCACCAGTTGCCGGGCTTCTTCCAATTCAGCGGCACTGGGTGCCGCAAACTTTTGGGGCGGGGCAATACTTAACAGACGGGAAATGCCATAACACAAACACACCACAGTCAGCAGTAATAGCGCCCGCAAAAACCGGGGAGCATTGCCGTCATAGGAAAACTGCCACCATAACTCGTGGGTGTATTCCACATCCTGATAAGCAAATAAACCTATCCAGATACTGGCGGCCAGCACCATAGCCACTGAAGCCAGCCAGGGTTTGCTGAATGACACACGCAACAGTGAAGACTGGCGTTGAAAATGGCTGCGGGTAGGCAGCATCAGCAGCAATATTACACTTAACAGCAAAGCTTCACGCCAATCCAGCCCCTTTAATAAGGAGACCACAATACCCAGGCTTAACAATAAAATACTGGCATACCAGGCGGCATCAATTTTCAGGCGTATGCCACGGCTTAAAAACAGTAACAACAGACCGATCAAACTGCCGATCAGATGCGAAAACTCAATGATCGGTAATGGCAATTGGCTTAGCCAGTCCAGCGCCGTGGAATTAGCCGGAATGGAACCGGAAATCAACAATACGCCGCCGGCAAACAGTAATAACAGCGCATACAATTGCGGCACAGTGGCAGCCAACAAACGCCGCAAGCCCAGACTACTTTCCGAAATCTGCACCCGCCGACTGTAAATCTCATAACTCAGTAAACCTGCTCCAGCCAGCAGCAGCGGCAGAAAATAATAAACCGCCCGGTACAGCAGCAAAGCGCCGATCAGCACCAAATGTTCATTGTGATTTTCAATATCACTCATCAGCCATAAAAACGCACTTTCAAACACGCCGATGCCGCCCGGCACCTGACTGATCACACCCAATACCTGCGCCACCACAAACACCACCAGAAACGCGCCGAAATCCATAGGCAATTTGCCTAGCAGCAGCACCCACAACACCAGCGAGGACAGCACCACATCAGCGCTGGCAATCAGAGTTTGCCAGACCGCCATTTGCGGAGTGGGCAAATACAGCTGAAAATCTTTAATCAACAGCGGCTTGCGCCAGAACAATACCGCCAGCCAGTAACCGAGTAAGGTCAGCGTACAAACCAGGCTTAGCCAATGAATCTGCACCGGCTCCTGGACACCTTGTGCCAGATAGTAAGGCAAAATCAGGCTGCCGATCAATCCCAGTGTTAAAGCCCCCAGCAGATAAGTCAGGGTTTGGAACAGGGAAATCTTAATCACATCCCAGCCCGGCACCCCCCATTTTGAATAAAACCGGTAACGTATCGAACCGCCTGCCGCCCAGGCATGGCCAGTATTATTACTGATGGCATAACTTAATAAAGCCGCCGCCAACATTTTTATCAGCGGAATATTGTTATGCCCGGTAAACCGCAACGCCAGCCAGTCGTAGCCCACCAGCACCAGATAATTCACCACCGTCAAGCCAAAAGCCAGACCGATAATCCATTGTGGTGTAGCCTGCAAAGTGTCGAAAATTTCGCTTAAATCATGCGCCTGTAATTGGCGATGAACCAGATACAGCGCCGCGCAAAACAGCAGCAGCGGCAAAAATTGGCTCAGCTTAAGCAGATAGCGATGCAGGGTAGTGGCGTTAAACATAATCAATTAACAGCGGGTAGGGTGGTTCATGATAAGCGGGAAGTGATGAAAGTAGACATTTATTATTTGTCCATAGTTTCAGCACTGCGTCAGGCAAATGTAAGCACCGCTTTTTTCGTGGTAAACCGATAAAGTTTTATCCACGCATTCCAGAGCGTGGATGTAAAAAGGGTTGTCCTATTTCCGCTTATTCCACATGGCTGATGACAATCATGCCACGAACTTTGCCTCAATATCCTTTTTGCCGCGCATGGAGAAGATGCTTGTCAGTGCGGCTAAAAATAGCAAACCAGCATTGGGTAGTGGCGCAGGTATCGGGATACTTGAAGGGGTGAGAAGGAAGGCATCGATCGCACCATTTTGATTGTTGACGGCAATACCTGTAATCTGACCAGAGTCGTTGATTGCCTGTGCAGTTTGTAGCGTCCAGTTAGGATTATTTAGCAATGAATTAAGGTCAGTCATCACACCGTTTTGCCAAATAAAAGCATGCTCCGTGATCGAACCTGTTAGGTTGGAAGCGCCGACAATCTGATCTTCATTATTAATGCCGTAGGCAACGCCGTTACCACTGCAGCGCCGACGTTTACGCCTGGTTCTGTGCCACCAAAAACGATTGTGAAAGGGACGAACCAGGCGTTGGACGTTGGCGATATTGCCGGTGCTGGTCATTGGCTGGAATTGCAATATGATTCTGTTAACGATAACTGGGTGTTATTGAATCCTGCCACGGGGTTGAATAATGTATTTGTTGGCAGCAATCAATCACTTGATGTAAACGGATTTCAGAAATTTCCTGGTGGTTTGATAGAGCAATGGGGTGTATCTAGTGATTTTTCTGGCGAAGGTGCGCAATCAATTGTGCTGCCAATCCCATTTTCTAACAAAATATTAAACGTGCAAGCGACAGTTTTGCTATATGCAGATACTGTAACTGCTGATGAATTCGCACAAACATCTGGGTGGACTCCTGGCACTCCTGCTACTGGATTTGAGGTCTATATGCAGAGAACTGGCGGTGGTTCGTTTACCTGGCCACAGCGAATTGTTTGGCGAGCCAATGGATTTTAATGAGAGGTTAAACGGTGCGACCCGGCGAATGCAGCGAACATTCAACCGGGCCATCTTCGGCAGACTAAGCTGCGTCAGACCTAGACACCGCGCGTGTACACGCAGTGCTAGGCTATCACGCATAGCATTAAAAATGGAAATTGTTCGATGTGGAAGTTGTAATCGTAAGTTGGCAGAAGGCGAATTTACGTGTTTATCAATTAAGTGTTCGCGTTGCGGAACTATGAATATTTTGAAGGCCTTTGAGCCTCTTATCAGAAAGCCTGGAGCTTCCGATCATGAGGTTAACTATGTCAAAGCCAATCATTCCCTGGCAGGGCGGCAAACGTCGCCTAGCTAAACACATTCTCCCGTTACTGGTTGATCATGAATGTTATGTAGAACCGTTCGCAGGTGGTGCGGCCATATTGTTTATGAAACAACAATCAGATGTGGAGGTTTTAAACGATATCAACGGAGAGTTGATCAATTTGTATCGGATTGTTCAGCATCATTTGGAGGAGTTTGTTAAGCAATTTAAGTGGATTTTGATCAGTCGAGAGCATTTTGACCGGCTAAAACATACACCAGAACATTCGTTGACTGATATACAACGAGCGGCCAGGTTCTTTTATTTGCAGAAGATGTCGTTTGGTGGAATTGTTTCTGGTCAAAGATTTGGTACAGCGACAACGTCCCCCCCGAGGCTGAATTTACTAAGAATTGAAGAAGATTTGTCAGCCGCTCATTTGCGGCTGGCCAGGGTCTTTATTGAGCATTTAGCCTGGGATGATTGTATACGTCGTTATGACCGCCCTCATTCATTGTTTTATTGTGATCCACCGTATTGGGGCACTACTGGTTATGGTGTTGACTTTGAGTTTGAGAATTATGAGTTGATGGCTGAGCTGGCTAAAACTATCACAGGACGCATGATCATTTCGGTCAATGATATTCCCGAAATGCGAAAAGTGTTCGCAGGTTTGACTGTTGAGAGCGTGGCTATTAAATATACTGTTGGCGGTGCCGCGCGTGGAAGGGATACGGCTGAATTGATCGTGAAGAACTGGTAAGGCTTAATCTTTGTTAAATGTGCAATTATGTGTTGATATTTGCAAGTTAAAAATCCGGCAAATATCTCACAAAATTATGCGCAAATATCGCGCGGCGCTTCATCATGCACCATTTTCCCTGAGAAGTGATTGTCATAATTTGAAATGACAATTGCTAGAAATAGGTATTTTGTACATTTTAGAGGTGTGTCATGCTAGAAGTGCCTGCAACTAAATTTGTCAAAAATGTCGGGCAAATACAAAAAACAGGTACAACGGGAGGCCATAGCGATCACCAGTCATGGCCGAACAAGTGGATATTTCATGACTTTAAAGTGGGCTTGTGATTTTCTATTCGCATGCTTCTCGCCTAGGCATCAAGTTAATCTGCAAGGCTCAATACTCAGCCTGCGGCTGCAGCTACCTAGCTGCGACTTATAGACCTGACATCATTTTTTATTGTTTTGCTAAATCGCTAGTCTAGCAAGCTGGACAACGTATCTTGCAAATTTGGTAACGAAGTTTCAATGGTACTCCAGACAGTAAGATCATTGACTGAAGCATAGCCATGAGCGAAATGCCACAATCTGTGGCACTTCAGGAATGCGCTCTGCCCAACTGGGTTCGATTCTGCAAAGTTGATTTAGAGCTTCTCCAATGATTTCAAATTGCCGCTCAACAGCAGAACGCAGTAACCGGTCAGCGGTATAATCTGCAAAAGACTTACCGGCAACAAACTCCTGAATCGCCTCAGCTGCTTGGTTAGCATCCCACAGAAAAGCACGAACATCACGCTGCATAGATAAGCTCGCAATTTTGTTCTATGCTGGCTTTAAGATAAGGATTACGCAATGCGCCAGCTTCGGCTAGATCAACTTCTCGGCCTATTAATAGTGAAAGTGCCTGACGTAATTCAAAAAATGTCTTTAGGGATGGGGCATTTGGAACAGTTTGAAATTCAACCAAAAAATCAGCATCACTGCTAACAGGATCAAAGTTATAACCGCGGGCTGCGGAACCGAACACCTCTAAACGCTGGACGCAGTAGTGGCGACACAGTTCGGCTATGGCTAATTGATGTTGTTGAATCAGAGTATGCATTAGTGTATTTGGATATGCCTAAAGCTTTTAAATTAAGTGTCGGGGGTTATGGTGTAAATTGAGATTAAGGTTTAAACTATTTTTACATTTGATTTATATACATTACCATATATTTTTACGGGCTGATCATCCTTCCAAACAATAGAGCCTTGAGTACAGCTTTACGTGGTACTTTCCAACAAGTAAATATTGGAAATGCCCCTTTTTACTGCTTTTTGTGCAGATGAGAAGGGACAGGGAGCTTGTTCCTCACTTTACCTTTTTTCCGCCTACGGAGGAGTTGAAATTGAAAGATATTGAAAAAGATATTAATAAGGATACATTTCCAGGTGGTTCTAAGTCACGTGTTAACAAAGCAGGGGAAAATGTTCGAAATAATACATTTAATTTTGAAGACTTACGTGTAATCGCAGAATGGAGGTCTGCACATAGAAATGTACTTAACACTTTCCAGGCTATTCTTCGTAATCGAACTAAAGGGTCTGGTATCGTTGTAGCTCAACGCCATAAACGGAAAACAACAATATTTGGAAAATTAAAGCGATTCCCAGATATGCAGCTGGCAAGAATGGATGATGTTGCTGGTTTTCGCCTGATATTTAAATCTATTGAAGAGCTATATTTGTTCAGAGAAAAGTTTCATAAAGCTAATTTCCTTCATAAAAGACGTAATGATGATGATAAATATGATTATATAAAAAATCCAAAATCAACTGGGTATAGAGGGATTCATGATGTTTATTCTTATGATGTAAATTCAATTAATGGGCGTAATCTTAAAGGATTATTATTAGAAATTCAGTACAGAACACTTATTCAGCATTCTTGGGCAACAGCGGTCGAAGTCATTGGTTTTATCACTGAGAATCAACCAAAATTTCAAGAGGGTGACAATAGATATCAAATAGCAATGGCTTTAGCTAGTGAGATTCTATCAAGATACTTTGAAAAAAAATTGGGGCCATATCCTGAAAAAGCTGATAGTGATGTGGTAAAGGAATTCCTAAAATTGGACGAAGACTTGAATTTATTGAGAACATTAGCCGCTCTTAATGAAGGGCTAAATACAATTGAGACAGCAGCTACAACCAAAAGAAATGCTATTTTAATTTTTACTCCGGATGGAGAATTGGAGGTAAGAACATTTCGTGGAGCAACTGAAGCGCTAAGAGCATTATTTATATTAGAAAATGAGATGCCTGGCAAAGATATAGTTCTTGTTAAAGCAGATAGAAATGAAGATATTCGACTTGCATTTAAAAACTATTTTTCTGATGCTCAGGATTTTATTGATCTGATTACTGAAGGTTGTGAAAAATTGTCAGGCAAGAAATACATCGTTGGTTATAATGACTTACAGATATTGTAAGTCATTTTTTATTATATTAGGATTTTTATAAAAAAAAATTATAGAACTTATTTAGTCAATCATTGCGATATGTTATCAAAATCTGAATTATAAAACTGACAATTTAAGTTTGAGTTTATTTAAAAAATGATACTTCCCAATAATTTAATGCAGAAATTAAAATCTTAACACTAAACAAAAATGCACTTTAAAAAAATCCAAACACGCAATTCAAGTCTAAATTTGATATCCCACCAAAATACTATTAATCAGTTCATCCGCAAATAAGAGGGCTATACCAAAATCACCCTCCCGCCATCACCCCATGCTGCCGATAAACATCTAAAATCAGCCCGGTTAGTTTGGGATAATCCTCATCAAAATGATGGCCGCCGGGTAATTCCAGGATGCTGGCCGGGCTGTTGCTTAGGCCGGTGCAGGCGGTTTCCTGTTTTTCCTCCACTCCGTAAATACATAATAGCTTTTGTTTGGGGATTTGGGCCAATTGCGGGGCTATGGTTTGTTCGCCGCTGGTTTTACCCAGCCAGCCGGATACATGAATTTCAAAGTCGGCCTGCTGGCCCAGCGCAATCAGGGCCAGCAAGCTGACACTAGCCTGATCAGTGGCCGGCAGCTGGTTATAAATGGCCGGTAATATATCGGCACCGAAGGAATAACCCGCCAGTACAAAATGCTGTACTTGCCAGTGTTGCCGGTAATATTGCATCAATTCCGCCAGATCAGCGGCGGTTTGGGCCGGGGTTTTGGCTGCCCAAAAGTAGCGCAATACGTCCACACCCACCACCGGGAAGTTTTGGGCGGCCATGGCTGCCGCTACAGTGCGATCCAAATCGCGCCAGCCGCCATCGCCGGAATAAAAAATCGTCACCGTGTCACTCGGTTTGGCCGCTGGTACTTCTACCACCGGCATGCCGGGGCCGTCTGATGTGGTTTTGCCCAGATAGCGTTGTACTTCTGCCAGCAGCACTGCCGGCAGCGGTGTGTCATAAGCGGTAATCAGGCTGTCGATATGGCCCAGGCTGCGGCTGAATCGGGCTGTCACATCGGGCGGTTGATCTGTCCACACTGTTCGCCACGCCTGCTGTGGTAAAGGGGCGGCAGTTGCGGTTAAGGGGGTACATAAATGCAGCGGCTGAGCGGATTCTACGGAAAAATTAATCGACAGATTGCCGGTTTGCCGGGCAGTGGCGGATAGGCTGTGCAGATAGGCTAATACTGCGCCATTACTCAAGCCGGCCAGCAAACGGGGTTGGGGCGTGGTATCCGGCCAGATGGCAGTCCACAAACTATCCAGCTCTGTTGCTATTGTTGATGTTTCGATACAGGATTGGCTGGTGTCGCTTAATGCTGCCAAGGCTTGGCTGGTGCCTGCCACAGCCGCACTGACACCCAGATCGGCTAGTTGCCGGGCCAAATCCTGCGCGGCTTTGGGATTATCATCGCCAAAGACCAGGACTTGGCCGCTGGCTCCCCACCAAGGCTGCGCCAGGGCAATATCACCAAAGCGACTGTTTTGCTGCACGTTTTCGCGTACCGGTATAGGTAAATAGCGCCAGCCGCCCAGCCCGATGGCCAGTATGGTAATGGCTATTATGAATAAGCCTGATTTAATCAAATTGTAATGACTCGACATAAATGTTTAATGGTAGCTACTCAGCGTCCAAGTATCGCTTTAAAAAACAGGTAGTTGTAGGATGTGCTAAACGCAGTGCAGCGCATCATTCGAAGCTAATTACCTATTTAAAAAAGGTATTTCAAAATTTACGCTAAATAATTGCGTTTATTAACCAAAACTCAGTTTTAATCGCAACAAGCACCTCATTCAGGCCGCCTTATTTGTAAAAAATCGGCAATCAGCTTATTGATCTGATCGGCGTGGGTCATGGTACTGGCATGGCCTGCGCCCAATACTACTTCGATTTTGCCTTTGGCCAGCATTTGCGCCAGTGTGCCGGAATGGGGCAGGTCGATCACATCATTTTCACCGGTAATAACCAGAGTAGGGGCGGTAATCGCACGTAAATGTTCATGTTCCAGTTGCGGTTCACTCTGCCATAAGGCTGTCAGTTCCGCCGCCAGATCGGGATGACCTGCTCCAGCACCGGACCACCAGCCTCTGATGCGGTCGCTGAGAAACAGGTCGGCAAAGGCGTGGAAGCGTTCATCAGCGGCACCATTGTCTTCCAACACCCCGGAAGGATTGAAGTTGGCACTGATGGCCACGATTTTATCAACCCGTTGGGGTGTTTCCAAGCCCATCAGCAGCGCAATGATGCCGCCATCGCTCCAGCCGATTATATCGGTACTGGCGATGCCGATTTTATCCATCACCAGACGCACATCATCGGCAAACACCGGGTAACTGAGCGGTATATGGCCGTGGCTGGATTCACCGTGACCACGGGTATCGATTAAAATCACCTGCCGACCTGCGGACACCAGCCAGGGGAGTTGGGAAAACCAGCTTAATTTATTACTCAGGCCGCCATGCAACAGCAATACCGGCTTACCCTGGCCGTACACTTCATAATAAATTGACGCACCGGCGTGGCTGATATAACCCGTCATCGGCTTGGCGCTGCTGGTGTATTTCCAGAACAAATAATGCACAAAATTGCCGGGCATGGGCTGCAGCCAGATAAACAGCGCCAGTATGGCTGCGCTAAGCAACAGCCAACTCATATGCAGAATGCGCCACAACCAGCGGCCGGCTCCGGGGTTTGCCATAATCGTCTCATTTACGGAAAAATAGATTGATCACCAGAGTTAATATCAGGCTGATGACCAGCATGGAGGTAAACGGAATAAATACCGCGCTGTGTTCGCTTTGATAGCGGATGTCGCCGGGTAGTTTACCGAACCATCTGATCAGCCAGGGCAGATATTTTAAAATCAAGCCTATGCCTGCAATTGCCAGGCCGGCATAGATCAGGAGTTTTGCTATATCCATACTCACCTCGGTATTGCTTAATCCGGTCTTGGTGCGATCCGGCAAGTGTGGTAAAGGTCAATAAAACACTCTAAACAAATGCTGGATTTGTTCAAACTCGTACAAATACGGTTGCGCCACTTCATGATTGGCGGCCACTACCAGCAAGTCGTGGGAAAACACAGAGGTGTTATACCAGTTAAAGCTGCCTTCCAGCACAATGTGACCATCTATCACGCAATATTTGGCGTGTATCGGCGAATACGGCACCGGCAGATCATCCTTCCCATATACCAGGCCTATTGTGATACCGGCATCTTTAAGGCGTTGCACGGCGGGTAATAATGGTCGGGCCAGTTCATCGGCCATACTGCGTTCTACGCCGATCCGGCCCTGTCTGGCCAGATGGCCGTTAAACAGGATATGGATAGCCACGCCGCGCTGTTTGGCTTGTATCAGTGCCGTAACCACGCTGTCATGATGTTCGCCTTGTAAATCGCCGATCAGGAACAGACAGATTTTGATGGACTGCCGGGCTCGGTGTATCTCGGCCAGAATGGCGTGATGCGGGCGATACACCTTGCCGTTGGCCAACATTTGCCGGCCAAAGGTATAGAGTAAATTAAACGGACTGAGCGGATCGATACCGTATTTCTGATTCACCCCGCCGCGCTGGCTCTGAAAAATATTGTCCAGCAACCGGCACACACCCTGTGAATGAAAAGTCATACCGGATTCCCAGTTGGCCCACCAGCGATCGAAGGTGATATTAAACGAACCCAGTATGCAATCGGTGTCATTAAAAATAATGAACTTGGTGTGCATGTCCGGCTCAACTTCAATCAGATAATGATTGGGGGTGCAAAACACGCCCAGCAGTTCAATGCCGGAGCGCTTTAAACGTGCATAAGCACTACTGTTGGTCAGCGTCATTTTCCGCCAATCCACAATACATTGCACCAGCACACCCTGGCTATGGGCGTGCAATAAGTGATTGATAAAGTCCTGGTCGTCTATACAGTCCACACTGACTTTGATGGTACACAAACGCTGCGGCTGCTGGTGTTTGCTGTGTATTACCTTGTCGATATGATCGTGGATAAATCGTTTGGGATGGTAAGGGTGGTGTAATTGGCCTTTGGTGAATTTGGGGGTTAAATTCAATGAACCAAAATGATGGTTATACCAGTCCACATCATTCTGCAATAGAGTATGGTTAAGCTCATAGCTGCGATAGTGGTTAGGCGTGGCGTATTCGCTGTTAACCAGACGCTGCTGAGCGCCAGGCTCTAGCAATTGCCTGCCGTCCATAAAAATGTATTCATGCCGGGATGGAATTGAACGTTCGCCCAGATGCACGATAAAGCCAAATTTAACGCAATTGACCGAACCGAATTGGTTGGAGACCGGCATAATATAAAAATCCCGGCTATGACGTTTGTGCCGGTTCCAATCCACTTCATAGGCATCGCTGTCTACAAAATAAGTTTCGCAGACTTCGTTGCGATAGACTTTGATAATCAGCTTAAGATTGGCGGAAACACCATGAAACATTTCAAAATCAATACGTGCCCAGCGGACCGGAAACGTTTCTTTAAAATCATTGCTGCGGCTAAAATAGCCGCCCAGCTTGGCAAATACCGGTTTGGCATAATGTTCAGCAATTTCAGACATGGGTAGCTCTATACCTTGCTTATTCAGGCTCAAAAGTCATTAAATAACCGCAATGATCCGACACTCGCCCATAGTCGGCGCTGGTAAATACGGTACGGGCTGCCGTCACCCGCAAGCGGCTGCGTGGGTGACAAAAGATATAATCTATCCGGTAGTCTTCACTAAAATCGTGTTGCCAATGGCTGTCGTTAACTCGAAACACCGGGTCGCTCAAACCGCGCTCATGCACCAGCAAGTAAGCATCGCGATACTGATAATCGTTAATCACTTGCCAATAAGCTTGGGAGCCGGCGGTGATATTAAAATCGCCGCACAACAGTACGGCGCTGGTTTGTGGGTCATATACACTGTCGGCCCACCCGGCCAGACGTTGAAACTGTTGCTGAAACCCATCTTCCCACCAGCTTAAATGCGCAGAAAACACCTGAATCAGGCCAAAATAGGCCAATTTCAGACTGGCCGTCACCACTTTACGCGAGTGAATGTTATAGACATCGGTGCTGTCCGACACATAGCCGCTAGCCGGATTTAACAAGGCCTGACGGCTGAGTATGGCCACGCCTTCCCGGTATTGGTCAAAGCCGCGATGCGCCCAGTCGTAATGCAGATAAAACGGCTGCTTAAGCTGCTGATTGATAATATTGGCGGCATTGGCCGGCCAATCGCCACGCCCATCCTGCCAGGGTTCCGCCACTTCTTGCAGACACACAATATCCGCTTCCAGCTCATCTATGGCTTTGGCAATTTGGCTGAATTTTTCCTGCTGACCTTGTTCCTGATAACAATGCAGATTTAGAATCAGTACCTGTAAAGGTTTACGGCTGAGCTGATAATCGCGGCCGGCGTTATTATCCCAGCGCAACTCAGTACCACAGGGGTAAGCAATCGCATATTGCACCCGGAATGCGGTGCCGGGTTTGAGGCGCGCCGACCAGATTTTAGTGCTTGCCGTGGCAGTTGATTTATGCAGCCGGCACCGGCTGTGATGGCTATGTTGCCAGTTGTCCTTGGTCCAATACACCACTGGCGGCCCGGATAGGCTTTGATTGACGGCCAGTTTTAATTCCAGGCTCTGCTGACCATCCGCCAAGCGCTGCTGATAGTGCAAACATTGCCAGGCCAGCGCCGGATTTAAGCGCAAACCACTGTGCTGGATGCTTAAATAATTATTGCCGCCGCCATTATCCCAATACGCCTGATCGGCAACCCGCAGCCGTACTGCAAATTGCACATCACCCGGTAAAACTTGCTCAGCCGCATCCAGGCGCAGTTGCGCCTGCCAGATTTCGGCGCCGTCCGCTGTGGTACTCAGATACTCTGCCGCCAGCGTCTGCCAAATGCCATCGGCACCGGCCCACACCACATCCACCTGTTTATCGTAAGCCAAATTAGCCACTTGCAGCACAAAGCTCAGGCTCTGCCAGTTAGGCAGTTTTTTACGATGACTGGTATTTTCTACCGTCAGCCAGTGGATAAATTCAGCCATGAGGGCAAGACCGCATCAAATTTCCTCATCAAAACGGGGAGACAGCCAATTCCAGCAAAACCGGATGGTGCTATAAATATACCGGGTTTTTAATGCAATTGTCACAAACATGGGCAACGACTTACCTAAATAGCGATAAGTTGATGCCGGCGAAGATGTTGCGGCTCGTCTCGTTAAAGGGGGCTGAAGTCCTATGATACGAAAACGTATGCTAGGGTTTATTATCTTAAATTTTATGTGACTAATCCATGCCATATAACGATCTGAACTTGGTTGATTCTATCCTCAATAGGCTATATAGTACGGAAGTGGGCGCGTAGATTATTCTCGCAACATTTAATACCAGTCATTGTTTTAGGAGTTTGCCGATGCAAACGGTTCATGTAGAAACAGCAGTTCGTAGCGATGCTAACTTTCGCACCAAAGAGCAACGGGCTAAACTTTTGATAAAAGCAAACATTCTGGATAACAATGGCGATTACCTTGAACGTTTTTTTTCAGCTGAAACAATAAAAAAAGATAAAGCTCGTCGACAGGAAAAATAATTGTATTCATCAAAACCTGCCTATGTGCTTGGCTTTCATGGTCTTGATGAAGAAATAGGCAAGAAGGTATTAAATAGCGAACTGACGCTTCGTCATAGTCAAAATAGCTATGATTGGCTAGGACACGGTGTATATTTTTGGGAAAGTAGCCCGGAACGGGCCTACCAATTTGCCGAGCAATCCATTCAACGTCGAGAATCTACCATTAAAAAGCCTTTTGTTATTGGCGCAATCATTGATTTGGGGATTTGTTTAGACTTGCTTGATCAGAAATGGTTGGATTTCCTTCGAGAGGCTTACGATCAGCTGATCCTCGGCTTGAATGAGGCTGGTAAAGAATTGCCTACCAATGCGGCATTTGGCGAAAATGACTTCGATTTTAAAAAACGCGAATTGGATTGCGCGGTTATTCGGTATGCAGTTGAATTAGCGGAAACTGAGCAAAATATTAAATTTGATTCTGTCAGGGCCGCGTTCTGGGAAGGCGAAGAACTATACCCGCAGGCAGGCTTTAAAACGCACAATCATATTCAATTATCGATCATCAATCCTGATTGCATAAAGGGCATATTCCTTCCCCGACAAAAAACCAATAATTAGTTTCTATACGAGTATCGTGGAATAATTGAATCAGATCACTTTATTGACTTCGTACTACCCAAAGGTTGTTTTTAGCATTTATCAGCATTAGCTGATAAATAAAAAGCTGATCATCTATAGTCGGTCATACTCAAATTTTTACGGCTTCAACGATTACATATTGGCTGTCAGTTTACATTTTGATTGACAAACCAGCACAAGAAGACGTTTTTGGTGGACGGCATGCGGCGGCAAATTCGAGATAAGAAATCAGCTTAGCGCACAGGCCATTTCAACTTTATGTCTGTATTGATTTATGCTGGTGAGGTTATCCAATAAGCTATTTGTTAGTACCGTTTCAAAATCATTTTCTTGAGAGCTAGATATTGAATATAAATAACTGCGTAACTCTGTTTGTGACAATAGAATTTTATCGTGATAAATCTCAAAAAGTTCTTTAGAAGTGTATAAGACTCCATTTATTTTTATATTATTTTTTGATGCATTAAGATTTTCAAGAAAATGTATTTTTCTTAGGTCTTTAAGACTAGAAAAAACATACTGAAACTGAGTTGGTTGTTTTGCGTCAAGTATTATTAAAAACATTAAGTAACAAAAATGCACTTCCTCATTATCTTTAAAAGAGCTTTCTATAGCTAGAAATCTTTCAAAGCATTGTTTTTGTGTCCGTAAGTCAAGATTGAAGTCTGCTGCGAAAAGAGCAAAAAATAAAATAAATTCCTGGTTAGTACATGGTTCACATATAAATGTATTTTTATTTTTCTCTTGTTCAATAATTGTTTGATCTCTTGAGGAATTAAGATATCCAGATGGATTTATTCTGTAGAAAAAAAACTTTGATTTTGACGTATATTTTTCAAATAACTTTATACTAAAGCTAACATTGTCAGGTTTCGGTAAAGTATAAATCTGATCAAAAAATCGTCTGATATACATTTCCGCATTAAAGCCTTCACCGTAAATTGCCCGCACAGAATGGCTGAGTTGTTCGGTATCGGTCGCTACTACAAATACTGTACCGGAAACATTGAATATATGTTTGATGGTTTCCAGCAAATTGATTGAGTACAAAGGCCGGCAACGATCCAGCTCGTCAATAAAAATGAATAAGGGCTTTTGATAAGTTTTGTCTGATTCGATATTGTCTATAAGTTTGGTGACAGCGGATTTGAATTCGCTGATGGCATTGGCTTTACTTTCTTGAGTAGCTAGCATTTCTTCGGCCAGCTTACTGCTGACATCAAGTATAGTGGCCTCATCTTCAGTATTTATATTTTCCAAAGCCTTAAAACCATCAGCGCCAATGGCTTTTGCCAGGGCAGATTTGATTAGTGCTGGAGCTAGTTTTTTTACAACAGTAACTGATTTCTGATAGTAATCGGTTTGTTTGATCAGTGTGTGTGCCGGTAAAAACGCACTGATTTGGGTGTTTAAACAAGACAGTAAGGCAATAATGGGATCGTCACCATAATCGTTTTCCCAGGCATTAAAGTAAATAGCTGGATGGTGGGGTTTCACATAATCACGCCAGTTTTCCAGAAAAAACGTCTTACCGGTACCCCACGGCGCATTGATGTTGATGACACAGGCAGCCTGTTTTGACTTGATATAGTCTGTTAAAAACTGCGCGTATTTTGCTCTATCTAAAATATCGTTGTGCCAGGCTGGTTGTTCCGTGGTTTCAGTCATTGCTTATCCGAAAATTTGTTTAAGACCATCTATAAAAGCTAAAGCCTAACCAACAGCATAATCCCGAAAATCCAGCCCCGGAAAAATATCATCCATAATTTCCAGGGCGGCGAGATAACGTTCGTTGATGCGGTTTTTGCGGATAGCATCATGCAGATAATTAAAGCGGGCTAGATGGTCATATACCCTTTTTTTTGCGTATTCGACCGTGGTGCCGGATTTGAGGATGAATGCCCAATCCGAGGCTTGCGCCAGCAGCAGTGAACGCACGGCCTGATTCAGGGCTCTGTGTTGCAACTCATTCAGGTTCAGGCTATACAGATCGCTGACCAGTTTTTCCAGTTCTGCACCGGCTTTATGCAGCAAAGGGTAAATCCAGTCATTGCTGGCATTCAGCCAGTATTCGGAATATCCCGCTTCGCCCCAGCTGGAGGCAATGGGTTGCACGGTAAGGCGCGGTGGTGCCGCATCCAGCACGGCGCCGGGAGTGGTGCAGCGCAAGCCTTCGGTATTGCTGCTGCTCAGCCGTAGCACCTCTTCCAGCCATAACGGCCCTTCAAACCACCAATGACCAAATAACTCGGCATCAAACGGTGCGGTGATCACCGGTATATCCGGCATTTCTGCACTTAAAGCGCTGATTTGGGCCTGGGCCTTGCTGATAAAGTCGGCGGCATGTAGACGGGCTTTGCGCTGGGCAATGACGGGATCGTAAACCTGCTTATCCTGATTGGCGCCGGTAACCCGGTAATATTTAATGCCGGTATTGACGCGGGTGTTGGCATCAATTACAAAACCGGGCAGATCGGCGATATCCCGCTCAAAACCCAGGTCGGTATAAAATTCCCGGTAATCGGCATCCCCCGGATAGCCGGTAGTTGCGCTCCACACCTGCTGTGAGGTAGCTGGGTCGCGGCCAAACACACTGACGCCGTTGGGGCAATTCAATGCCTGATAAACACCGGCGGCAGGGATGGGATCGGCATTGAGTAAACCGTGACTATCGACAAAAAAATACTCGATATCGTTAGTTTTGAGCAGTTCTTCCAAACCAGGATAATAACCGCATTCCGGCAGCCAGAAACCACGAGGCTGCAGCCCGGTTTGGGCAGTAAAAGTGTCTATGCCGACTTTAATCTGATTACGGACGCTGGCGGCATTAACGTTCAACAATGGCAAAAAACCGTGGGTAGCGGCAGTGGTGATTAATTCCAGCTTGCCGGTGTGCTGATGTTTCAGAAACGCGCTGAGTAAGTCGCCCTGGTAATGGTCGCGGTAAGTGTTGAGATGGCCGCGAAACAGGCCGGCATACATTTGCGCCAGACGCTGTAAAGCGGGTTGCTGGACTGTTCTGCTGATTTCCAGTTCGGCCAGTTGCAATTGCTGTTGCAGATAGCGTTGATATCGGCTTTGCAGCAAGGGATCGCGCCACATGGTCAACAGGGTGGGCGATAGCGACAGAGTCAAGCGGTAATCCACTTTATCGCTGTGTAAACGATCCAGCATGGCTACCAGCGGCAGATAACACTCGCTAATGGCCTCAAACAGCCAGTGTTCTTCAAAAAATTGTTCATATTCGGGGTGATGCACATAAGGTAAATGGGCATGCAGGACGATACAAAGATAACCGGAGTTCATCAGCAATTTAGTTAAGGACGGCGGAAACGGGTAATTGCGCCGAGGAAGCCGGCGCGGGGCCGCTCAGCAACTGGCTGAATACCGGAGCCATACTGCTTAGACCCTGAGGCTGGGCGGCTGCCGGCAGTGATGCCGGATTGGAGCTGAGCAGTGGGGTAAAATCATGCTCGGCACTGATTAGCCCCAGTTCAGCCCGAAAATGCTGCTGATCCTGCAGCGGCTCAGGCACGTTTAGAGTTTGGGTGCAGTTATCGGTAGTGACGGCTATATCAAACCAGACCGGAGCCGCCGCCTGTGGGATGGGTGGTTCTGCAGCCACGAGGCTGGGCTTGGCATCGGTTTCCGGAAAAATCCGTAACGTCAGTTGGGCAGGCGGTTCTGCTGGTGGCGCAGTTGCCGGCCCGGCTCGGCGTAACTGCCAATAAGCATACAAACGGTGCGGGGCCAAAGGCAGCAATACCAGGCTAACCGGGCGATCCTGAACCCTTGGCTGATAGTTGCTGCTGATTTCGCTGCTGATGGCGATCAACTCGCTGGCCGTAAACGGCAGGCTGTGCGCGGGTGAGTAAGCAGGTTTTAGATAACGCGGTGAAAAAGCCAGACTAATCTCCTGACTGATGTCCAGCAGTTCCGGCTGGGACAAATGCATGGGGTGGCGGTTAGCCGACTGAAAAAAAGCCATTATCTACGTTAAACAGTAATGAAACCGGGCTGCGCAACCGGGATTTAATTCTGGCATCTGGAACATCAGTTTCCTGCAAGTGCCGGCCCTGGCCTGGATTCATGCGCTGAATCAGTCATCCGCCAATCTGCGACTATAATTAGCCCGAACTCTACTCTGTGTTGCCCGATTGTGCAAGTGCTGCGCTAATGCTAAGGCGGCTTTAGCTGCCAAGTGATTGATAGCCCAGCCTGAGTTAAGAATGGGTCAAAACCGGATTTAATTGGAAATACCAAGTCAATAACTGGGTATTTCATTCAGCCAAGCCAGACAAGACAGCCACAATGTGGCAAAATGACGGTAAATGACGCAATTTCTACTAAAACAGCTGATAAAGTGTGGTTAATACCAAGCACTCAGCTTTCCAGATAATAATAAAAACTCAAATAATATGGCATAACGGTTATCAGCGTTGAACGGCACTGCACCCCGCCTGCTTGCGGCTGGATTAAGCATGGTTTGCCGGTTTTGACATAACGCTGCATAAGGTATTTTGAAAAATCAACGGCTTATCATGCATAGAAAATATAACTTAAGATCGGGTAGCCCTTATCCGCACGGTGCCAAACTTTCCGATTCTGGCGTCAATTTTTCCATATCCAGCCGGCATGCCACCGATGTAGAGCTATTGTTATTTGCCGAGGCCGATAGCGCCACACCCTTTCAAACCATACATTTGCAAAAGGATAAAAATCACACCTTTTTCTCCTGGCATGTTTTTGTGGAAGAGCTGCCGGCCGGTACCTGGTATGGCTGGCGTATCGATGGCCCCTCAGTTACCCGAGAAGCCGGTTTGCGTTTTGACCGGGAAAAATTACTGCTTGATCCTTGGGCCCGTGCCGTCAGCGATAAGTTGTGGAGCCGTGCTGCCGCCTGTTTGCCGGGAGATAACAGTCAACACGCCATGCGGGCAGTGGTGGTTGACGACAGCTATGACTGGGAAGGCGACATTCCCTTGGCCATCCGCAGCGAAAAAGCCATCATTTACGAATTGCATGTTGGCGGTTTTACCCGGCATGAGTCCGCCAAAGTCAAACATCCCGGTACATTTGCCGGTTTAATCGAAAAAGTTCCTTATCTGCAACAGCTCGGCATCACCCATGTGGAATTATTACCGGTGATGGCTTTTGACGAACAAGACGCACCACCGCATACTCGCCAACTGGGTTTACGTAATTATTGGGGCTATAGCACCCATAGTTTTTTCAGTCCCCATCCCGGCTATTGTGTATCGCCGGAGCAGGGCGCTCACATCCGTGAATTTCGCGACATGGTCAAAGCCCTGCATAAAGCCGGCATTGGCGTAATCATGGATGTGGTGTTCAATCATACTTCCGAAGCAGGCGCCGATGGCCCGGTCATTAACTTTAAAGGCATTACCGGCAACAGTTTTTATCTGACCGACAAGCACGATAAACGCATTTTTCTGGACTATACCGGCTGCGGCAATACCGTAAATGCCAATCATCCGCTGGTGACCAATTTTATTATCAGCTGTCTGGAATACTGGGTTAGGGAAATGCATGTCGATGGTTTTCGTTTCGATTTGGCCAGCGCCCTGGCGCGCGGGGAAGACGGCAGTGTGCTGCAAGACCCGCCGCTGGTATGGGGTATAGAATTATCCGAACAACTGGCCAAAACCAAGCTGATCGCCGAAGCCTGGGATGCCGCCGGCCTGTATCAGGTCGGCAGTTTCCCCGGTTACCGCTGGGGCGAGTGGAACGGTATGTATCGCGACACCATCCGCCGTTTTTTGCGCGGTGACAAAGGCCTGATCAGTGAAGTGGCTACCCGGATTTGCGGCAGCAGTGATTTATATCAGCATCTGAACCGGCTGCCGATCAGCGGTATTAATTTTATTGCCTGCCATGACGGTTTCACCCTGTACGATCTGGTCAGTTACAACCAGAAGCATAATCTGGCCAACGGCGAAGAAAATCGTGACGGCTGTAATAATAATCTCAGCTATAACTGTGGGGTGGAAGGGCCAACTAATGACCCGGCAGTACTGAAATTACGTCACAAGCAGGTCAAAAATGCTTATGCCATTCTGTTGCTCAGTCATGGTGTACCGATGCTGCTGGCTGGTAACGAGTTTCTGCATAGTCAGCAGGGTAATAACAATGGCTATTGCCAGGATAATGACCTGAGCTGGTTAAATTGGGAACAAAGTGTCGAGCATATTAATATGGTGCGCTTTGTCCAGCAAATGATCCAGTTGCGCAAACGTCATCCGGCTTTGATGCGGCGTAACTTTCTTACCGGGCAGCCCCGCAAAGGTCAAACGCTGCCGGATATCAGCTGGCAGGGTGCCGATAGCGAGCAGCAGCCGGATTGGCATGATCCGGAACTGAATATACTGGCATTTACGCTGGCCGCTGTGGCCGCAGACGAACCGCATTTGCATGTAGTGATGAATATGTCTGATCAAAAATACCCGATGCAACTGCCGGTATTGCCTGATATCAAATGGAGTCTGGCTGTCGATACTTCCTTGCCGTCACCCAAAGATATTATCCCGCCTGCCCAGCAAAAAACTTTTGCCAAGCCGCACTATCTGGTCGATAGTCATACCGTGGTGGTGTTTGAAAGCCGGAATAGTGAACCCAAAAAATCTTTGGCCAATCTGGTTTCCAATCTTTTCTAAACAAACAAACCTGTGGTGAAGTTAAACTTTAGCGTTGGCGCTTTGTCTGAAGTCACTCGAAATAACGGAATTACCTTATCCACACCTTGTAAATCGCTATCCACAACATGAAAATCAAATCCTTAGCGTTGATAAGCCTGAGTGTCGCTTTGCTGGGCGGTTGTGCCACTTACCCAGCGCCGCATTATGGCTATTATCCACCTCAACCGGTTGCTCCCTATTACGTGCCGCGTCCGGTGCTGCCCTACGGCGGCTATAATTACGGGGCTATTCCTGTGGTGCCTGCGCCTTTTATCGAGCGTGGTCATGAATTTGGAGAACATCGAGAAGGTGGTTTTCGAGGCGAGGGCGGTTATCGGGGTGAAGGTGGATATCGACGCTATGATCGTGATTAAGCACCGGCCCGCATGGTTCGGGCAATGTTTACCAGGAGTCAACCATGCATAAAAAATTGATAATAGGCAGCTTGCTGCTGGGGATGGGCTATACTGCCGGGCTGGCCGCGGCCAGTCTGGAAGAACTCAATCAAAGAGCTGCTCAAGGTGACGCCAAAGCCCAAACCGATTTGGGCAGTCGCTATGCCGAAGGCTATGGCGTAGCCAGAGATTACACCCAGGCGGAAAAATGGTATAAAGCCGCCGCTGCGCAGGGTAATCCGGTCGCTGAATATAATATTGGTTTGCTTTATGCACATGGTGAGGGCGTACCGGCCAATCTGCATGAAGCGGCCCATTGGTTTTTAAAAGCCGCTGAACGTGGTGATGTACCGGCCCAGTTTACTCTGGGCCTGATGTATGCCGAAGGCGCAGGCCTGCCCCGGCATTATCAACATGCCGCCAAATGGTTCAAACTGGCTGCCGAGCAAGGCCATCCACTGGCTCAACTTAATTTGGGCTTGATGCTGCTGCGCGGCGCAGGCCAGGAAAGGCAGCCGGAACAAGCGGCGCACTGGTTTCGCTCGGCTGCCGAACAAGGCTCTGCCCCCGCCCAATATCATTTGGCTTTGTGCTTTTATCAAGGCGAAGGGGTCGGCAAGGATCTGGAAACGGCTTATCTCTGGTTTGCCCTTGCTGCAGCTCAGGGCGAAGCCGATGCTCATAGCTATCTGAATCAACTGGAAACCGAACTCGACACTAAACAGGTTGCCAAAGCCCAGGCACGTGCCGCAGAATGGCAACCGGCAATACAACAATAATTAGGAGATACAATGCCACGTTTAATCATTATTACCCTTGCGACATTCTGGTTGGCAGGACTGGCTCAAGCGGACGCCGTCAGCATTCCCGACAAGGTTAAAGCCAATATTCTGAAACGGCATCCCAAAGCCCAGGATTTTCAGGCTAGTCATGAAAATCACTTCAATCAGCGTCTGCTGGAAGTGACTTATAAGGAAGAAGGATCGGAAGAACCCATCCTGGAATTGTTTCGTGCAGACGGCCACTTATTTACTAACGAAGTCCCCTTGGTAGGCATCGGCGAAGCACCGCCCGAAGTTAAACAAGCACTGGAAACCAATTTTCCGGGTTATGTTCTCAAAAAGGTGGAAATGGCCGGCAACCCTAATGGTATAGGCGAAGAATACGAAATCAATCTGCAAGTCGGCGGCAGCAATTGGAAAGTGTCTATCAACGACAAAGGCGAAATTTTGGGCAAAGATAAAGTCGAGTAAGTGCAAATTTAACTGTCAGCCATCCCCCAAAAAACACCCGGTAACGCTTGCACGTTCCGGGTGAACATGACACTTACTGCGGAGACTGGTTGAAATGACGGTGCTGGAATTTGTTTTTACGTTCGGTAATCAGTTTTTCCCATTTGCCAAACTGATCGGCATCCAGCACCTGTTTGATACGGTTATGTGATTCTTCATGTATGGCTCGAAATTTTTCAGACTGTTCCTGAAAAATCGTTTCCAATTTGGCCTTCTGATCGGCAGTTAGCGCCAGTTCTTTACTCAAATGTTCCAATCGGTGACCGTGGGTACCAATATAACCACTTTCCACCGCTTCGCTATGGGCGAGCAAAGGGGATAAGCACAAAGTGGAGAACAGCAGTATTTTCAGCATCAAAAAATCCTATCGTAAAAAATCACTACATATAGTATGACATCTGGTTTGAGCAAAAAGTTCAAAACCAAAGCCTGTAAAATAAGGATGGATCACAAGGTCGCCTAAAACTGCCACCGAAAAAGTCCGCATGGCTGAATTAGATAGTTATACAATTGCACCAACTACTAATCTTATTCTGACGGATACTGCGTAGGATGCGCTGAACGCAGTGAAGCGCATCAATCGCGCACGATGCGCCTGCAGAGCCGGCACATCCATTGAGTACTGCCGTCAAAGTAATATTGGTCAACCACTAGAAGTCGACCAATCATATTTTGCCGGATAGGGCGTAGGATGTGCTGAACGCAGTGAAGCGCATCAATCGTGCACGATGCGCCTCCAGAATCGGCACATCCATTGAGTACTGCCGTCAAAGTAATATTGGCTAACCACTAGAAGTCGACCAATCATATTTTGCCGGATAGGGCGTAGGATGTGCTGAACGCAGTGAAGCGCATCAATCGTGCACGATGCGCCTGCAGAGCCGGCACATCCATTGGGTACTGCCGTCAAAGTAATGTCAACCACTGGTGTAATCAAGGGTTAGCAGCTTATAGCCTCAATTCCGCATCGCTGCCTTAGGCTTATGTTACCTGATTTAGTAATAGGTGTATTCCGGTTTACCTGCCAAAAAACGCATAAGGATAGGGTGATTATTTGTTGCTAAAGCTACTATTGCTGGGAATAGGTTTGCTCCTGCTGGCGACACTGTGCCAGGCGGCTGACCCGCAAGCGTATAGTGTGGATTTGCAGCACACCGGGAGTGGCGATCTGGATAAACTATTAGCCGATGCCTCAACGCTGATCAGCCTGCAAAAAACCGCTGAAGTGGGGCCTTTTGCACTGATTGCCAGAGCCAAACAGGATCAGCAGCGTTTTGTCTCGGCATTACAGAGTCTGGGATATTATCAGGGTCAGGTTGCCATCAAAATTGCCGATCACGATCTGGCTGATGCCGAATTGCTGGAATGGCTGAATCAAACGGCAGCCGACAGTATTGCCCCGGTTAAGGCCACATTTGAGCTGGGGCCGCAATTTACATTGGCCCAGATTAGCATTCAGGGCGAAGCGCCGCCAAATGCCCGCGATGCGCTAAAACTTAGCACTGGAGCCAAAGCGGTCGCGGCTGAGGTATTGGCCGCCAGAGAAAGTCTGCTGCAAGCGCTACTGGAACAAGGCTATGCCTTGGCCAAAGTGGCAGAGCCTGTTGCTACTCTGAATGTCGAACAACATAGCGTTGATGTGATTTTTCCGGTGGACACCGGCAGCAAGTTCGATATCGGTGCCATTAAGGTAAATGGTCTAAAGCAAATGCATCAGTCCTTTGTACAAAACCGCCTGCTGATTAGCACCGGCAAAGCCTTTAAAGCCAGTGAAATCGAAGCCGCGCGGAAAGATTTACAGGGCTTGGGGGTGTTTTCTGCTGTGCATACCCAGCTTGACACTCAGGCCGATGCACAGGGCCGAATACCGCTAAGCTTTGATGTAACGGAACGGCCGTTACATTCCGCCAATATCGGTGCGGCTTATTCCACCGATTTGGGCGGTAATGTTTCCAGCGCCTGGCAGCATCGCAATCTGTTCGGCAATGCCGAACAACTCAATTTAACGGCAGCAGTCACGCAAATCAGCGGCAACAGCACCACCGGTATTGGTTATAAAGTGGGGGCGGCTTTCAGCAAACCGGATTTTCTGCATCGCGATGAAGCACTGCAACTGGGTGTGGATGCCATTCAGCAGAATTTGATTGCCTATAATGAGACAGCCTTACTGGCCAATATGCGTTTGAATCGTAAATTAGCCGGCCATTGGCAACTGGGTTACGGTATTGCCGCCCAACAGGCACAAATTAGTCAACAAGGCGTCAGCCGTGACTATACTTTGTTAAGCCTGCCTTTAACCATGAAGTATGACAGCAGTAATAATCCGCTCGACCCCAGTGCCGGCAGTATCGTCAATGCTGCCTTAACCCCCACCCAATCTCTGAGTACCGCCAACAACCAGCCATTTGTATTACTGCAAACCAGCGCTTCCACCTATTTTAATTTAGCCGAACCAGGCCGCAGCATTCTGGCCTTGCGAGGTTTATTCGGTGAAAGCAGCGTGAGCAGCCAGTTTGATTTGCCCCCGGATCAGCGTTTTTATGCCGGCGGTAGCGCCACAGTGCGCGGTTATAAATTTCAGTCGGTCGGCCCGCAGTTTAGCGATAACAAACCCCAGGGCGGTACCTCTATTGCCTCAGGCAGCGTGGAATTACGCCAACGGATTTTGGACGATTATGGACTGGTGGTATTTGCCGATGCCGGTCAGATCAGTGTCAATGCCTTGCCTTTTAGCCAGCGCTGGCAAATCGGTGCCGGCCTGGGGGCTCGTTATTACACGTCGTTCGGGCCGATTCGCCTGGATGTGGCAATGCCGGTCAATCCGCAACCGGGCAGCGGTTCATTTGAATTGTATATTGGTTTGGGGCAGGCTTTCTGATGCAGCGTTCAACTCGGTGGCTGATTTGGAGTGTGGGTGGTATTGCAGCCGGCGGTCTGCTGCTTGTGTTGATATTAATCCTGATTAGCACCACACCCTGGGGTCGATCCACAATTGAGCGCACTGTGGCGCAACTAACTGACGGTCAGGTGCTAATCACCGGGCTGGATACCGAGTTTCCAGATCAATTGAGCATACAGCATCTTGAGCTGTATGATGCCCAAGGCAGCTGGTTGACGCTGGATGAACTGCAACTCGACTGGCAACCCAGCCGCTTATGGGCAAGGGAAGTGGCTGTTTCGGCACTGCAGTGTAAGGCAGTGATTCTGCAACGGCTGCCGCTCAGTGACAACCAATCCTCATCATCCACCAACTTCAGCTTACCGCTGAATGTCCGTTTAGACCAATTAGCGATTGGCCAACTGCAATTGCCGGCCACATTGGCCGGCGCAATAACCGACTATCAACTGAATGGCCGGTTTAATTTTGATGCTAGCCGTGAAACTCAGCTGGAACTGGCCTTGCGCAGTTGGGACGGGCAGGGTGATTATCGCTTGCAGGCCACACTCAGCCAGACGGATTTACAGGCGCAACTGGCGCTGACTGAAACCAGTGCCGGGCTGTTGACGACACTCAGCGGCTTGCAAAACCAGCCGGCCATCCACCTGCAAGCTCAATTCAACGGGCCTTTATCCGCCGTACATAGCCATCTGGACTTGAGCCTGACGGCTTTACACGCGGTACTGGATGGTGACATTAATATCCCGGCAACCAGCGCCGATCTTAAACTGACAGCAGCCGGAACACCATTACATATCGGCACAGATCTGGCCTGGCAAGCATTGGCGCTGGATTTGCAAATACACGGTCAGTGGCCCGGTTTGGCGGTGAACGGAAGTCTGGCTTTGGATAAATTGCAGCTCAATCAGGCCGAATTAGCCCACCTGGAACTGGGGGTGCAAGGAACGGCCGGACAGCTGGCATTAGCTGCCAAACTGGCCGGGCTGAGTCTGAACCCGCCGACGACTGCTGATCTATTACGCGGCGTACCCTTGCGCTTACAGGCCGATGTGGATTTAACTCAAGCAGCCTACCCCAGCCAATTTGCCATTCAGCATCCGCTGTTGACGGCTTCCGGGCAGGCCGGTTTTCTGCCTGGTGCAGTACAGGCCGAGATGGCGTTGGTTTTACCCGAATTACAAGGCATTGCCGACTTGGCTGGTATCGCCTTGCCGGGCCAAGCAACTCTGCAACTCAACTATGCTCAACATCAGGCAGAACAGCAAGTGGATATCAGCGGCTTACTAAATATAAAGGCTGGTAGCCGTTGGGCTAATTTATTAGGCCAATCCGCCCGGTTTGGCCTGAGCTTGCAGGATCAGGACCAACATTTGACAGTTTCCGATTTACATGTAGATGCCGGGAATGTGCAGTTAACGGCAGATGGGAAAATGACAGCCGCTCAGACCGATGCCCATTGGCAGTTGACGCTGAATGATTTATCGGCCTTATTGCCCACCCTGACCGGGCACCTGAGCAGTCAGGGCCGGCTGAACGGCAGCCTGGATGATCTAAATTTGCTGGCGGATTTACAAGGTGAGCTGGCCGCAGACCGTTTTCCCGCCACCCCACTCTCGGCCAAGTTGGATTTGGCACACTTACCGGATGCCGCCAGCGGTAAACTAAATATCAGCGGCAGCCTGGGCCATGCGCCGCTGGCCGTGCAATTGGCCGTCAGCAGTCCAGCCCGAAAATTGATCAACATCGGCATCGAAAAACTCGACTGGCAAAGCCTGCATGCCCAGGGCCAACTCCAGTATCAGCCTGATCTAGCCCTGCCGCTGGGTAAAGTTGAGTTGCGTGTCACTCGCTTAGCCGATTTCTCACCCTGGCTTAATCAGCCCTTGAGCGGCAGCCTGAATGCCAATCTGGAAAGTGCGGTGGCTGGTAATTATGCTCAAGCCAAACTAAAACTGGAAACCAGCAATATCGGTTTGGCCGCCGGCACGGCGCTGGCTGGGGCAAAACTGGCGCTTAATATCAGCGACCCCGGCGGTGTAGCCCGCTACTCAGGGGTATTGGATTACCAGAACTTTAGCAGTGGTGCCCTCAGCAGTTCCGGCCAACTTAAACTGGATGGGCCGGTGGCGGCTTTAAATCTGCATCTGGCTGCCGAGTTGGCCGGTTTGTCGGCTAATAAGCTTCAGCTTGGCAGCGTAGCGCAATTGAATGGTGTTAACCAGACTTTGCTGGTTGATAGTCTGCAAGTCCATAGCCAGCATCAAACCCTGGCATTGCTGGCCCCGGTGAAAATACAATTTAATGACGGCTTGAGTCTGGATAAACTACGCTTAGGCTGGCAGCAAGCCGAGCTGGATGTTGCCGGACGCATCAGCCCGGAATTGGCGCTCCATGCCGAGCTACACAAATTCCCGGTGGCCCAGTTAAGCCTGTTTATGCCTGATCTGGGGCTGAGCGGTATGGTGCAGGCTGATGCCAATCTGCACGGCCGGTCGAGCCGTCCGGAAGGTGAGGTACATATCAATGCCGATCAGTTGCATACCAGTCAGTCTGCTGGTTCGGCGCTACCGCCGGCCACATTGCACAGCACGGCGCAATTACATGGCGACAGCGCCGATCTGGCCATCGAGCTGAAGGCCGGTGACAAAGTCAATGTCGCACTCAACGGCCAGGCACCGCTGAACCGGACCGGTATCATTGCATTACAGGCCCAAGCCGGTGTAGATTTAAAACAATTGGACGGCTGGCTGGGGGCGGATGGTCGCCAGGCGCGGGGCCGTTTGCATCTGGACACTCGACTGTCCGGTAATTGGAGTGAACCGCAATTAAACGGCAGCGTTATCCTGGAACAAGGTGCATGGCAGGATTTTGCCTCAGGTGTGGCGATCAGCGATATCAACGCCAGTTTGACGGTTGCTGACGGCAGCTCTGGTGTCGTCAAACTAAGCGCCAAAGCCGGGCCGGGTACCCTCAGCGCCGCCGGCAACATCGGTCTGACCGGCAATATGCCGGTGGATATCACACTGACCGCCCGGCAGGCCCGCTTGTTGAGCAGTGATTTATTAACCGCCAGTGTCGAAGCAGATCTGCAGTTGGGTGGTTTTGTGCGCACAGATATGACGGTCGATGGCCGCATTCATATCAACCGGGCCGATATCCGCATTCCGGAGCGACTCCCGGCAGGGATAGCAGTACTCAAGTTTGGCTCTGCTCATGCGGCTGTAGACCAGCCGGCAGCAGCACAGAGTCAGGTTATGCTGAATTTAACACTGGATGCACCAAGTCAGATTTTCGTGCGTGGCCGAGGTGTGGATGCGGAACTGGGGGGAACACTGCATATTGTCGGCAGCGCAGATGCCCCCAAACCGCAAGGCGAGTTTAAATTGCGTTCCGGAAAATTTACCCTGGCTGGTCAAAACCTGCTGATTAATCAGGGCGCTATCAGTTTTGATAATAATAGTCTCAGCAATCCCAGCCTGAACCTGGTCGCCAATACCACCCGCAATAATGTTGCGGCGGTATTGAGTGTCACCGGCAATGTCAAAAACCCCAGTATTGAACTGAGCAGTACCCCAAAATTACCGCAAGATGAAGTGTTGGCCAATCTGTTATTCGGCAAGGGTTCAGCCAGTTTAAGCCCGCTGGAAATGGTGCAAATTGCCTCGACCTTGGCTACGCTGACTGGAGTGACTTCCGGGGTTGGTGATCCGCTGGATAGTGTGCGCAAACGCCTGGGTCTGGACCGGCTGTCGGCAGGCGGTACCAGCACACCCAGCCTGGAAGCCGGACGCTATATTGCCCCCGGTGTCTATCTGGGGGCCAAGCAAGGCATAGCCGGTGGCACACCGCAGCCTATTATTCAGATCGACCTCAATAAAAATCTGAAATTGGAAGGGGGGGTAGGCAGTGGCGCAGCCGCCAGTTCCGGCACCGGAAGTGCTGTTACCAATAGTGTCGGGGTGATTTATCAAATTGAATATTAAGGATATCAGCTCAGGTTTTACCCTGAGCTGATGCTGGTTGATTTAAAACCAGGGATGACGCGGTGGATTGATATTGTTTAAGGCATAATTACCGATAGCATAATATTTCCAACGCACCGGGTCATGCAGGGTGTGGGTACGGGCATTGCGCCAATGCCGATCCAGATTGTATTCACCCAGGGTGGAACGAGTACCGGCTAATTCAAACAATTTGCTGCCGGCCAATAGCGCGGTTTCGGTGCTGAATATTTTGGCTTCGGCTACAGCAATCGAGGCGGCAGCAACAGTATCTTCATTCTGGTTTTGCTGAGCCACATCTATGGCGGTGCCGGCCCGGCTTAACAGCGCTTCAGTGGCATGTACCTGAATTTGCAGATTACCGATATCTTTCAGCGTCAACGGGTCTTCATAACCGTGCTGTAAATCGGTATCTATCCAGGGCCGGGTGTAATTGCGCACAAAATGCAGCGTATCTTTAAGCGCTGCACGAGCAATACCGGTATCAACTGCCGCCTGTATGATCTGAGCGACCGGCCCCATCGTAGTGGGGTTATCAAAAGCCAAATGATGGGGCAAGACAAAATCGGCTGGTACAAACACATTTTCCAGAATGGTGGTACCGCTGGCGGTGGTACGTTGGCCAAAACTGGACCAGTCGTCGATGACGTTCAGGCCGGCTGAGCCTTTTTTGACAAAAGCCACCACAGTGTTGTCATTTTCATCCTTAGCCACTACCGGCACCCAGTCGGCCAACAGCGCACCAGAGGAATAGAATTTTTTGCCTGACAGTAAATAACCGTCTTTAGTCGGGGTGAGCCTGGTTTTGACATCAGTGACCTGCCGGGTACCGATCTCAGAAAAGGCGTTGCCAAAGCGGATGCCTTTCAAGGCTAAATCAAAAAAATATCTTTTTTGAAATTCGCTGCCGTCCAGGCGAATAGCTTCTATCATATACAAATGATTTTGCGGGATCTGACCGATGCTGGGGTCAGCTTCGGAAATGATGCTGACCACTTCAGCTAACGTGGTGTTGGAAACAAAGGCACCACCATATTCTTTAGGTATGGTAATTCCCCACAAACCACTTTGCGAGTACAAATCAATTTCCTGGTAGGGCAGGCGGCGTTCCTGATCGCGCAGGGCGGCTTCTTTGCCTATCTCTGCCGCAATGGTTTTGGCAATTTTAATGGCTTCCGCATCGGTTTTAATAATGTGTGCCGGTGCTCTTGGCGTAATCTCCACCTGACTGGCGGCAGCGGCGCTGGCTGATAATGACATGATAGTCTCCTAAAAATGTATGGGATAAAGATAGCTTTTATACTGTTACGCATTGAACATGCCATTTCGTAACAGCATGATTTTTATTGACTTGTCTAAATTTTGCTGCCTGACAATTGCTGAAGCAGCGCTATTTTGCTGATCGCTTGCTTACTGCGCAGCAGACCAAACCACGGTAGTTGGGTGCTGACGCAGCAAGCTTAGCCAAGCACTAGAAATACACCTGACCTTGCAGCCGCACCCGGTTGTCGATCAGAGATTGTCCCGCCCAGTCATCTCCGGAGATATGGCTGTAATCGGTCTGCAATTTAAAGTGATGGTCATAGAAATAATAGTTAAGACCAACTGAGCCTATCGTCTGATTTTTATAGGGGCTGCCGTTTTGATGTTCAAACAACACCTGATTGGCGGTACCAGCCAGTTCCAGCCGTTTCGGTACCAGATAATAACCGGCTTGCCAGTACCAGCCATAGTTGTTGCTGGTGGCCTTGGCTGAATTGATGCTGTGCGGGTCGTGATCCTGACGGGCAAAAAATGCCGCTTCGGTATTGAATAATTTATAGCGATAACCAATGTCGGCAGTACCGGTATAAGTATCCATACCCATCACAGTATTTTGCAGGCCGGAATTGGCGTCAACCGGGTTGTAACCAATCGCACCGCCCAAGGATAATTGCGGCGTTTCTACGCTATCGGTGATGGTTTCCTGTACATAGGTGTAAGGATCGAGAATGTCATAAACTACCCGGCCTATCCCGGCCAGCTTGGTACCGACATTTTGCTGACTTACCGAGTCCAGCGCTCTGACACTATTACCCACAGTCAGACTGGTATTCCATTTGCCGGATTTCCAGTTGAATTCCAGACCTGGTGTACGTTGCAAGCTGAACGCGTATTCGGGTTGTTGCAAGTCCATGAACAGATATTTACCGATATCGGTATAAAACTGTCTGGAGAATTGCGGCAAAATACGACCGGCTTTGATACCCAGATTACCCAGCTGATATTTACCCCACCAGTCTATGGTATCAACGCGGTTGGTATTGTTAAGCGTGCTGCTTTGATAGAAAAAGAAATAAGACAGGTTGGGATCAAAGGCAGTACCAGAGAAAAATAACCTGCCTAAGGCCAGATCAAAACCCTGGTTATCGCTGCCGGCATTTTTACTGGGCAGGTTTAAGGTATAACGCGATTGCACCAGACCGTTAATCGCCAGCGAGTAGCGGTTGTCATTGGTTCTTAACACAAAGCCGTTATCGTAAAAGCCGCCTAGTCTATGTCCGCTAGGTACTTTGGCGGTATCCGGATTTTCGATTTCCGGCTCTTCCTGCACGTTACGCTTTTTAGCGGTGGGTGTATCGATGGCTACGCCGTTACTGGCGGTCTTACCATTGCCGCTATTACCCGTCAGGCTGTTATCAGGCTGGTTGGTATTAGCAGCACGTAAAGCTTCCTTCGCTTCAATTTCCAACAGGCGCTCATTAGTAACTTTAATTTGCTGTTGGTATTCTTCCATTTGCTTGCGCAGTTTGCGGATTTCGCTATTGTCATCTTTGGCCAGCACTACACCCGGCGATAACAAATAACCCAGCATCAGCGAATAGCCAAGGCCTTTGCTGATGGTGGCGTAATAATCCCGGATAAAACTTTTGCGGGTGGCTGGTCGTAAATGTCGAGGTAATTTTAACGTGTTCATTAATGCTTCCTTTTTTGATTTAGAGATAACCTGTCTCTATAAGGGCATTAAGTGTGCCATCACAATATATATTGTTTTATTTCATATAGTTATATGTGTTTTTTACCTAAATTATTCAATCTGTATAAATATCTAAATGCTGTTTTTTCCTGCATTTGCTGAATTGCTGCCGCTAGATGGGCGCTGGTTAATAAAACCAGCGTAACCTCGATGCAGCAACGCGGAATCAAGGCGACTATATTTAGGCCAAGTTGAGCATGTGTCCCAATTTCTCGGATTTTGTGCGTAAATACAGGATGTTTTCACTATTCGGCACCGGTTCCAGCGGCACCCGCTCGACAATTTTCAGACGGTAGCCGGCCAGTTCGGTAAATTTAGCCGGATTATTGCTCATCAACCGTAAGGTGGTGACACCTAGATCGGTGAGAATTTGGGCACCAACATCGTAGCTCCGCGAATCAACCGGCAGACCGAGATCCAGATTGGCCTGTACCGTATCGCGGCCCTGATCCTGTAATTCATAGGCACGCAGCTTGTGGGCCAGACCTATGCCACGGCCTTCATGGCCACGCAGATACACCAGCACACCGCTGCCGGCTTGCTCGATTTTATTCAGCGCCATTTTTAACTGGTTACCGCAGTCGCAACGTAAGGAATCCAGCACATCACCGGTTAAACATTCCGAATGCACCCGCACCAGCACGTTTTGCTGTCCGACGATTTTGCCTTTTACCAGCGCCAAATGTTCGGAGCCATCCAGTATTGAGCGGTAGACATGGGCGGTAAAAATGCCGGCCGAGGTGGGCAATCGGGCTTCGGACAGGTGTTCCACCAGTTGATCGTTACGGCGGCGATAAGCGATTAAATCGGCGATCTGGATAAAGGGTAACTGATGTTGTTCGGCAAATGCCCGCAAGGCTTCGCCACGGGTCATGGTGCCATCGTCATTGACGATTTCACACAGCACACCAGCCGGATATAAACCGGCCAGACGGGCTAAATCCCCGGCGGCTTCGGTATGACCGGGTCTGGCCAATACACCATGCTCTCTGGCGCGTAATGGGAAGACATGGCCGGGGCGGGCGAAATCAGCCGCCGTGGTATTCAGGTTGGCCAGAGCGCGGATGGTGGCGCTACGATCAGCTGCGGAAATACCAGTGCTGGTGCCTTTATTTAAATCCACGGACACGGTAAATGCAGTGCCGTGCGGGTCGGTGTTGCGAGCGACCATGGGTTCCAATCCCAATGCGTCTATACGCGCAGCGGGTAGCGAAACGCAAACGACCCCGCTGCTGTAGCGCACCAGAAAAGCCATTTTTTCCGGGGTCATTTTTTCGGCGGCGATAATCAGGTCGCCTTCATTTTCACGTTGGGCGTCATCGGCTACGACGACGAAATCGCCATTACGGATGGCGAGGATGGCGGATTCTACTGAGTTGTTGGTCATGGGGTAGGGTGTGGGTTGTGTAATTGTTGATTCTTGCGTTGTTGTTTCAGATGCTTCTTTTTGCCAGGGATATAGGATGTGCTGAACGAAGTGAAGCGCATCAGTCGTGATTTAACTTAATCATTATTTAGAAGATTATTAATTTGGAAACGCTATCGCGAGGCCGGTTTAATGTCGGTATCCGCACCGACAGGCGCCCCCCTTCGGACTTTTCCCGGCCCAAGCTGCGGTGCTCGGCGCGGCATACGGGATTAACATCGGCCTGCGGCAGCTAGGAGTCGCTGTGCGACCTTTTTATGGATATTGCAGGTAACATGCCATGTGTTAAGGCTTTGTTTAATATTAGGTAATATATTTGATGTGTTGCTTGAATGCTGCACTCGCAGCAGCTGATAAGACAAATGCTGCTTCAGCAGCATTTCAAGATGGCCCCCTTTAGTCAAAAAGGGAGCTGGGCAAACAGCGGAGTGCTTATCTGAGGGCGTTGATGGCTCCCATTTTGATGAGCCGGGCTCTGACGATATTGCGGCTGACACCCAATAGCTTGGCGGTTTGGGCGGCGTTATTATGGCAATAATTGTAAGCGGCGCGGATGATGCTTTCTTCCAGGTGATCGTACAGACCGCTTTGGCCGGCTTCGAATAACTGGTAAAGTGCGTCATTCAGACGGCTATTACCATCACTGCCGGAGCCTGTGCCGGGGTTTTCTCTGGGCTTTTGCAACTGGATGCTGGAAAGCTGCAGGTCTTCGCTGCGAACGATATTGTTTTTACAAATCAGCAGAGCGTGATGAATCACGTTTTCCAGTTCGCGGATATTGCCTGGCCAGGAATGTTTAATTAATTTGTTTCTGGCATCTTCATCCAGCCTGATTTCGTTATAGCCCAGGCGTCTGCGGTATTCCGAGACAAAATATTCGGCCAGCGGAATAATATCGCCGGGGCGGTTTCTGAGAGTGGGTAGTTCCAGATGGGCGACTCTGAGGCGATAAAACAAGTCTTCGCGAAAATGACCGGCCAGCACCGCTTCTTCCAGGCGCACATTGGTGGCCGCCACCAGTCTAACGTTGATGGGGATCGGTTTTCTGGCGCCCAGTCTGACCACTTCGCGCTCTTGCAGAACCCGCAACAGTTTAACCTGTATGCTCAAAGGCAGATCGCCGATTTCATCCAGAAACAGCGTACCGGTATTGGCGGCTTCAAACCAGCCTACCTTACTGGAAAAGGCACCGGTAAATGCGCCTTTTTCATGGCCGAATAATTCACTCTCCACCAGGCTTTCTGAAAAAGCCCCGCAGTTAACCGCCACAAACGGTTTGTCCTTACGGTTGCTTAATTCGTGTACATAGCGGGCGATCAGCTCTTTACCGGTGCCGGTTTCTCCGATCACCAGCACATTGGCATCGCTGGGGGCGATCATACGGATGCGGTTGAGCAGGGCCACTGATTTTGGATCTTCAAAGACTTGGGCCGTGGCTCTAATCGAGGTCGTCAATTCATGAGGATTGGGCAGCGTCAGCAGATTGGCCGGTTTTTCTACTCTGGCTGGCTCGGCTTGCTGTCCAGGCGTGTAATCAAAAAAGTGATTGTTTACTTTATTCATGAATAAAACGTCGGTTTTGGGTAAGAATTGTTCAATGCCCATTCGCCTAGCTCCTTTATTTTATAATCCAGCGGGTCATGTAAGGTATGTGTTCTCAAATTGCGCCAATGGCGATCCATTCTTAAGCCGCCGTGGGTAGACCTTGAACCCATGACTTCAAACATTTTATTGGTAATATCCAGGCCGGTACGGGTAGCCAGCACTTTTGCCACACTGATAGCTACTGCCACATCGCCACGCTCGGCCTCAGTTAATGCCGTTTGTTTCTGCCAGGCCTGATCGAGTTTTTGCGCGGCAATATCGGCCAAGGCTCTGGCGCTTTCCAAGCCCACCCAGAACTCGCCGTAATGACTGAGCACATAAGGGTCGTGCTGGGCGCTCTCCAGATTGGAGGTATGCCAGGGCCGGGCTTCATATAAAGTATATTGCCGAGCATCCTGATAAGCGCCTTCGGCAATGCCCAGATAAATATTGGTCAGAATCAATTGGGCAACCAACGAGCGCAGACAGGAAAACGGCGAACTTAAAGGCCCAGGATCGGCCAATATTTCATTCTGTTCCACGCGTACTTTCTCAAAATTGACGCTACCGCTATCGGTTTGGCGCTGACCAATATTGTCCCAGTCCTGTATCACTGTCACGCCAGTTCTACCGGTGGGAATGGCGGCGATCAGCAGCTTGGCATCGGTTTTGGCTCGGGCCGAGACTATCAGCATTTCCGAATCTATTGCACCGGAGCAAAAGCTTTTTTTGCCGGAAAATTCAAACCAACCCGGAAAGGATTTGGCGATAGAGCGTTCGTCCAACGGGTTTAGGGCATTACCCCAGAACCAGTTAAGCTGGGCGGTTTGTTCATACCAAGGTTCCCATTGTTCCGGTTTGGAGAACAGGCGTACGGTGGCCAGCATCAGATGCTGAAAGCCGAATACGTGCGCAATTGAGCTGTCGGCTTTGGCTATCTCGCGAATAATCTGCATGGTCTGGTACCAGTCCGCGCCCAGACCGCCATACTGTTTAGGGATAATCAAAGATAATAAGCCGCTTTGCCGAATAGCGTCACGCTCCTGTTTTGGGGTTCCACCCAAATAATCACGTTGAGCAGCGGTCTGGGCAAATTGCTCGGACAGGTATTTGGCAATTTCAAACGGATTTTCCGGCTCATCTTCCTGATTGATAGTGGTGTCTCGTGCCAGTGTTTGTATATTCAAGGCTGTTTCCAATAAGTTGTCCACCTATATCAAAGCAATAATAGTGCCAGTTGTAGACATGTAGGTGTGCTGCTCGCACAGCAACAACCGCTGCTGACGCAGCAACAAAATCATAGCTTGTCGACAATAAAGTGGCGATTCAAAACCATCACACCTCAGTTTTGACCGCCACTCAAGATTTTAGGGATCAGCGAGTATGCTGCTGTAGCAGCAGTGATCGTGCAGGGATGCTTATAGAGCAGCATACTGAATCATCAAGTCATGCTGGATCAGCTGTTTTGTCAAGAAAACTGACTGGCATGTTATTTGCGCTAAGGAGAGGGAAGTTCTCTTTTTTGAAAAGGTATTCTAAATGGAAATATTTTGGTTTTTACCCACACATGGGGATAGCCGCTACCTCGGCACCGAACTGGGCGTCAGGCCGGTAACCTATTCGTATCTGCGGCAAATTGCCCAGGCCGCCGACAATCTTGGCTTTAAAGGCGTGCTGGTACCATCGGGACGCGCCTGTGAAGATCCCTGGGTAATTGCGGCTGCGCTGATTAATCAGACCAAACAGCTTAAATTTCTGGTGGCATTAAGACCCAGCTTTACTTCGCCTACGGTTTCGGCGCGTATGGCATCAACATTGGATCGAGTATCCGGCGGGCGCTTATTGATTAATGTAGTGGCCGGCGGCGATCCGGCTGAACAGCAGGCTGATGGCAGTTTTTTAAGCCACGACCAGCGCTATGCTGAAGCCGGCGAGTTTTTAAACATCTGGAAACGGGTGCTGGCCGGGGAAGTGCTGGATTTTGACGGTGAGTATATCAAAGTCAAAGGCGCCAGCCTGCCGTCGGGCAGTCAGCAGCAACCGCATCCACCCTTGTTTCTGGGTGGGTCTTCGCAGGCAGCTATTCAACTCAGCGCCGAACATATTGATGTGTATCTAAGCTGGGGCGAACCACCGGCTGCGGTGGCGGCAAAAATCGAGCAGGTGCGTGCCGCAGCCACCAAACTGGGTCGCAAGGTCAAATTCGGCATCCGGTTGCACGTTATCGTCCGGGAAACCAGTGCTGCTGCCTGGGCAGCGGCTGATGAACTGATTGCCCACGTCACCGATGAAACCATTGCCGCTGCGCAGGCTGCCGTGGCTGGTTTTGAATCGGTAGGCCAGCAGAAAATGACCGAATTGCATGGCGGCAAACGCGATCATCTAGTGGTTGCGCCCAACTTGTGGGCCGGGGTAGGGCTGGTGCGAGGCGGGGCCGGTACGGCGCTGGTGGGCAATCCGCAGGAAGTCGCGGAGCGTATCAAGGAATATGCGGCGCTGGGTATCGATTATTTTATTTTTTCCGGTTATCCACATCTGGAAGAATCTTACCGGGTGGCCGAGCTGCTGTTTCCCTTATTGCCGGTCGAGCTTGATTCTCAACTTGATACCGGTATTAAAACCAATCTAACCGGGCCATTTGGTGCCGCCCAACCAAGAACAGCTTCTCAAGGGAAATAAATAATGACTTTCGTTGGCGAAACACGCGGGCTTAGCCCAGGCCTAAGGCCACATTTACAGGAACAGGCCGAGCAATTAAGCCGTTATTTTTATGAAACCGCCGCCGAACGCGATGTAATTGGCGGCACCCCGCTGGAGCAGCGTCAGGCTGTGCGGGACAGCGGCCTGCTTAAGCTGTTAATTCCGCTGGAATACGGCGGACACGGCAGTTCCTGGGCGGACATTTATCAGATTATCCGTACCTTTGCCAGAACCGACAGCTCGTTGGCGCATGTGTTTGCCTTTCAGTCGCTGATGCTGGCTTCCATCCGCTTATACGGCACTGAACAGCAATGGCAAACCCTGTTTACAGAAACCGCCCAGCAAAATTGGTGGTGGGGTAATGCGTTAAATCCACTGGACAATCGCACCCTGGCTACCCACGATGGCGAAAATTTAGTGTTCAACGGCTTCAAGAGCTTTTGTTCCGGGGCCATTGATTCGGATCGGCTGATCGTCTCGGCCATAGAAGCGGATACCCAGAAATTTATTGTTGCCGCCGTCCCCACCCAGCGTGCCGGTATTGATTTACGCGATGACTGGGACAATATGGGCCAGCGCCAAACCGATAGCGGCAGCATAGAATTTAAAGACTTGCTGGTCTATCCAGACGAGTTGTTAATCAATCCCGGCCCATTGAGTTCGCCGTTCTCCAGCCTGCGTTCGGTGATTGCTCAGCTGATATTTACCAATATCTATTTAGGCATTACCGAAGGTGCTTTACAAGAAGCGGTGAACTATACCCGCACCAATTCGCGGGTGTGGTCTGGGTCACTGGCTAAAAACATCCAGGAAGACCCATACACCCTGTTGCATTACGGCGAATTATGGGCCAGCGTCGATGCCGCCCGGCAACTGGCCGATCAGGCGGCACTGCGGCTGGATCAGGCCTGGCAAAAAGGCCTGGATTTAACAGCTGCCGAACGCGGTGCAGCGGCGATTGCGGTGTTTTCCGCCAAGGTCAATATCACCAGAGCCGGTCTGGATGTCACCTCGCGGATATTTGAAGTGTCCGGGGCCAGAGCCACCACTGCCAAACTGCGCATGGATAGGTTCTGGCGCAATCTGCGCGTCTACACCCTGCATGACCCGGTGGATTACAAATTAAAAGATTTGGGCGATTGGGCGCTTAACGGCAATTATCCCGCGCACAGCTTTTATTCATAACAACAATTAAGGAAGTTTATGTCAAAAATTATCGATATGCGCAGTCGTCCGGCGTTTTTACACGACTTTTTCGGGGCCACCCCGGATAGCCCCGGCTATGAAACCGCCAAATGGCTGAATCAGCGGGTGGGTTCGAAAAACATCGAACATTTTAAACGCTCTTACACACTGGGCGGGTTTCTGGCCGAAATTGAGCAATCCGGTATCGACAAAGCGGTGGTGGTAGGCCGGGAAACACCTAGCCTGACCATCAACAATGATGAAATAGCAGCACTGGTCAGTAAAAGCCCCAAGCTGGTCGGTCTGGGTTCGGTAGATATTCAAAGCCGGGGCGTGGAAAACGCGCTGGCGGAAATTGACCGGGCCATTAATCAGCTGGGTTTTAAGGCCATCAACATTGAACCAGGCTTTGCTGAGCCCGCTTTGCAAGTGGATGATCCAGTGTTTTTTCCGGTCTATGAAGCCTGTATTGCCTTTGATGTGCCAGTGTGCCTGATGAGTGGCCCCACCACCCCGGATTTTGATTACGCCCATCCCAATGCTTTGGCCAGACTGGCCAGACGATATCCAGCACTGAATATAATCTGTTTCCACGGCTATTACCCGTTTGTAAACGAAGTAATAGGCGCAGCACTACGCTACACCAATATTTATTTAGTACCGGATATGTATATCTTTCAGCCGGGTTCCAAGCTTTATGTAGAAGCAGCCAACAGCTTCCTGGCCGATCAGCTATTATTCGGCTCATCCTATCCGTTCCGGGAAATGAAACAAACTGTCGATGACTTTGCGGCACTGGGGTTTAAGGACAGTATACTGGATAAATTGTTTTATAAAACAGCGGAGCGGGTTTTGAAGGTTAATATTTGAGTTTTGGGGAAATTGGTGGCATGTGTTGATGTATTAGCGCGAGCTATTGCTCCCATTTTTATCAATTTTGCGGTGCAGTTATTCATGGTTGATTTTTAACTCTGAATGGTGTCGTATAGTTTTCAACTAGGTCGTTTGCAATCAATTTTTGACGAATTGATTCTTGATTGCCGATTTCATTGTTACTTGCAATTGACTTAATAAAATCACGGTAAAGGCTTAAGGAACCTCTGATTAATTCGTTATCTCGAATTTCGGTACCAATAAAATCAATGCCTTGCTGATTGGTTTTTCTTGAAAAACTGCATTAATCAGAGGTTCCTTAACGAACCCCATCTAAAAATCCGCGTGGCGATCTGAGAAACTATCCGGCGACTAAACTCACCGGAGAAACACCATGCCCGAAGCCCAAATTCCACAACCCACGCTGACAGCCTCTCAACGCCAGCGCGTAGGCTGGGTAGAGCAAAGCGATACCCAGCATTTAATTGGAAACAACCAAAATCAGTAGCATCGGAACCAATTTTATCAGAATCTAAACTGAAAAAAGTGAACTGACCTCGTTTAAAATCGAGTAAGTATCATCAAAGAAAATTAAAAATCGAGTGTTAAAGACTTTAGTAATTCTGGTTGACGCTCGGCAATTTTGAACAATGTTTTTGCGGCTCCAGTCGGCTGTCTCCGGCCTTGTTCCCATTCTTGCAATGTACGGACAGAAACACCAAGCAACTTAGAAAACTGGCGCTGAGTTAATCCAGTATTGATTCTTGTGCTGGCTGCTACAGTCATTATTTCATCATTCTCTACTGTACCATCGGCTAATGTAACCAATCGGCGAATTTTGCCATCCTCTTGGGGTAAATACTCAGTTTTTCTGCCCCAAACTCCTGCCTGCATCTGCCTAACAGATTCCAGAAGTTTTTCACCTAGTTCTTCACCGGTCATAGTGGTATTTGATTTAGACATTGCTAATAGTCTCCTTAATGGCTTTTAATTAATGCCCTGAGATATTGCCTTGCACATTCTTTGCATAAATCACCAGCAAGTGAATTTCGCCATGCGCCAGACGATTGTAATAGATCACTCTAACCTCACTACGTTTTCCAGTTCCTTCACGAGCCCACCTGATTTTTCGGCACTCCCCCCAGAACCCGGAACTACTGTACCCACTTCTGGATGCTCTATAAGCCAAGCGCAAAATTCTCCACGTTCGTCTTCTTTCCAAATAGACTTTGAATCATGTGTGAATAGTGGTGTTTTCAATAATGGTGTACATCTGTAGGTATATTATACGTCAATGACGTATAATAACAGCACGCTCGCTGAAAATCTTGGAAGCGGAACGTAAGTGGAGCGAAGATTTTTAGTCCCCGATAGGCGTAGCGCCGGGCGGGTTTTCGAAGCGAAGCGGAGAAAACCTGCAAGGCATCGCGAAACGCCGTCAAGTCACTTGGAGCCGAAGTTCCGATCCCCTTGTTGGGTCGGAACGAGGTGAGGAGGACGAATCGGGGCCGCCGGAGGCATTAGCGGTCGCGTAATTTTTGCCGCTTGTTGGGGCTGGGATGCCCCTAAACAAGCTTTCGCAAAAATAGCGACTCACTGATTTGTTTAGTTTGCAAGACACATCTCACTTTAGTTGAGTTCCGCAATCTGTAGTCTATCTCAAACTGTTTCAGCATGAAGTTTGACACCCAAGGCCTTAATGACTTTCATAATTGTGTCAAATCTAGGTTTGGCGCCGGGAGACAAGGCTTTATAAAGGCTTTCGCGTCCCAGTCCTGATTCCTTGGCAATCAATGACATGCCTTTAGCTTTTGCAATATAGCCCAAAGCGCGCAGCAGCTCTTCGCTGTCACCATCATCCAGAACTTGGGACAAATATTCGCTGATAGCGGCATCGTTATCGAGTAGGCTGCTTATATCAAATTCCGGCAAGCTTGCCACACTAATTTTTTTGGTCATTCTAATCCTCCAACGTATCTGCCAAACGCTTGGCCTTAGCAATATCGGCGGCTTGTGTAGCTTTATCGCCGCCGCCCAGCATCACAATCACCACATCGCCATGTTGTACATAATACATTCGCCAACCAGGCCCGAAATGCTCACGCATTTCAAAAACGCCATCCCCAACCGGCTTCACATCACCAAACTGGCCCTGTTGAGCACGGACAAGTCTACGTGCCAATCGGATGCGCGTCATGTTGTCTTTGATGCTAGACAACCATATATCAAACTGTGGCAGTGTGCGGATTATTGTCATAGTGATATTGTATTCACTTAGATACACTTATCAAGTTTTATTTGACTTGAACTATTGAATATCAAGGGAATGGAACAATTTTTTGAGCTTAATGGAATGACCTTATTTATGATCAATCAGTTTAAGTTGTAGCATTTTCATAGCTACCCCCTCAACCAAATAGAACAACTGCTGCCAGAGCAGCGAAGCAGCAGCAATATGCCGGATATTGATCTTGGTTTAATTTAAGCTGCATACCACAACTAATTGATTTTAAATGATTAATAAATTGGCACATAATCTGCACTATCTATAGTAAGAAATCCTGTCGAGCGACAGGCGATTACTAAGCAGCATGTATCAAGGAGTTAATATGAGTGTTAAGTTAAAAGTGACCGCTGTTTCCGGTGGTGTGGGGCGGCCATCCCGAACCCTGGCGCTGCTGGAAGCGCTGACTTCCCGTTTTGCCCAGCGTATTGAAATTGATTTGCATCTGATCGAATTAGGTCAGATCAGCGCCAAACTCGGCGCGGCTGCCAGTCGCAGCGAATTGCCGGAAGCGATTCAAAATGATATCGCCGCCATCGAAACCGCTGATTTTCTGCTGGTCGCTACACCGGTGTATAGAGCCACCTATACTGGCATTTTCAAGCACTTGTTTGATTTTGTGCATCAGGACTCTTTAATCGATGTACCGGTTTTACTGGCGGCAACCGGCGGCAGTGATCGACATGCCTTGATTATTGATCATCAGTTACGCCCCTTGTTCAGTTTTTTCCAGGCCCTGACCTTGCCGATTGGCGTATACGGCACTGAAGCGGATTTTGTGGATTACAAAGTTGCCAGCAAAGCTCTCGATGAACGCATTGAACTGGCTGTTAGCAGAGCTTTACCGTTTCTTAAACCCCGTTCCGGCCAGTAATTAAACACTGACAGTTTCAAAAATAAATTTAAAGATAATGGAGAGATAGATTATGAGTGCAGAAAACATCAAATTTGCTTACTGGGTGCCTAATGTCAGCGGCGGTCTGGTGGTCAGCAATATTGAGCAGCGCACCAGCTGGGAGTTTGATTACAATTTAAAACTGGCCAAAATTGCCGAACAAAGCGGCTTTGAGTATGCCCTGAGCCAGATTCGTTTTACCGCCGGTTACGGCGCGGAATATCAGCATGAATCAGTGTCATTTTCCCACGCCATTCTGGCCGGCACCACTAAATTAAAAGTGATCGCCGCCATTTTGCCCGGCCCCTGGGATCCGGTGGTGGTGGCTAAACAGATTGCCACTATTGATATATTAACGGCCGGACGGATTGCCGTGAATATCGTTTCCGGCTGGTTTAAAGGTGAGTTTCATGCCATAGGCCAGCCCTGGCTGGAGCATGACGAGCGTTATCGCCGCTCGGAAGAATTTATCGACGTGTTGAAGGGCATCTGGACTACCGATGACTTTAGCTATAAAGGTGATTTTTACCAGTACAACCACTACTCATTAAAACCTAAACCCTTACAACAACCGCATCCGGAAATTTTCCAGGGCGGTAGTTCACGGGCTGCGCGGGATATGGCGTCGCGGGTATCGGACTGGTATTTTACCAACGGTAATACCGTGGAAGGCATTAAAGCCCAGATCGATGATATTAAGGCCAAGGCGGCTGTTAATAATCATAAAGTCAAAATTGGGGTCAATGCTTTCATCATTGCTCGTGATACAGAAGCCGAAGCGCAAGCCGTGCTGGCCGAAATTATTGAAAAAGCCAACCCGGAAGCGGTTAATGCCTTTGGCCATGAAGTTAAACAGGCCGGTGCCGCCAGTCCGGAAGGCGAGGGCAACTGGGCCAAATCCACTTTTGAAGACTTGGTGCAGTACAACGATGGCTTTAAAACCAATCTGATCGGTACACCCGAGCAAATTGCCGAACGGATTGTGGCCTTAAAAGCAGTCGGCGTGGATTTGATTCTGTCCGGTTTTCTGCATTTTCAAGAAGAAGTGGCTTACTTTGGCGAAAAAGTGCTGCCGCTGGTGCGGGAACTGGAAGCCCGTAAAACGGCTAAAGCCGCCTGATTTTCATCAAAACCAAACACTCGATCATGACAGTGGATACCTTACCGGCCTGGCTTAATTTTCAGGCCGGCCAGCGCCGGCAGCAGATAGCCATCCGCCATAAACAGCTGGGGATATGGCAAGAAAAATCCTGGGCTGAGCTACACCAGGAAATAGCCAGCCTGGTCGCGGCGCTGCAGATACGTGGGTTTGGCCGGGGAGATACGTTATATCTACTTTCTGAGCCCAGACCGGAAGCCTTGCTGCTGGCCTTGGCGGCACAATGGCTAGGCGGCTATGCTGCGCTGTTAGATATTAGTGAGACTGCTGATACCCTGACTATATTGCAGCAACTACAAGCCCAATTTGTGTTTGCCGAGGCTCAGGCTCAGGTTGATCTGGTGCAAAGCCTGAATCTGGGCCAGCGCTTGCTGATTTATGCAAATCGGCGCGGTTTATCAGCCTATGGGCATGGCGTATTGCAACGCTACGCAGAGTTGACAGCAGCCGGGCAGGGCAGTATTAACCTGCATCCTCTGGCGGAACCTGATCAACCAGCCTTCCGGTTTTTTCGGCTGAACCTGCAGCGGCAAATTGAACAACAGGTGTTGACGCATAGCGAGCTATTGGCGCAAGGCCGCAAATTAATCGCTCAGGAAGCTTTAACCGATCAGGAAGAGGCTCTGGCGGCCCGCGCTTTTGCCGCCAGCGGTCATACCCGCTATTTACTGGCACCCTGGTTGCTGGCCGGATTTAAATTAAATTTTCCGGAAAATCTCAATACCAGGGATATCGACCGGCGCGAACTGGGGCCAACCCTGGTGGCCGGCACCCGGCTCAGCTATCAGCGTTTGGCAGAACTGGTCAACCAGCGCCTGCCGCTGCCGGGTACGCCTGGGCGGGCCGTAGTGGACTGGGCTTTGGCCGGCAGTGAACAGTCGAGTGGCTTGCGCCTGTGGTTAAGCCAGATCCTGATCATCCGGCCTTTGCGCGATGTACTGGGTTTAAGCCGCGCCAGAGTACCCTTGATTGTCGGGGAAAAACTAAGCCCACAGGCCGCTCAATTGCTGACGGCTATTGGTGTCCAGGTCAAACCCTGGCCGGATTTGAAAAACTGGCAAACAGCCGGCCCGGAAAAGCTGGCGAACCCTGTTTTTGAAACAGCCGCTGCACTGGAAGCAAAATCATGAGCACAGCCTTATTGAAACTGGAGCATATTTCCCTATCGTTTAAAGCGGTAAAAGCCATTACCAACATCAGTTTTGCGGTGGCTCCCGGCGAAATTTGCGCACTGATCGGCCCCAATGGCGCCGGTAAAAGTTCGCTGCTGAATGTGATTAACGGGGTATATCAGGCTGACGAGGGGACTATCAGTTATGACGGTGAAACCCGGCATATCATGCAGCCGCATCATGCCGCCGAACGCGGCATTGCCCGTACCTTTCAAAATATTGCCTTGTTTAAAGGCATGAGTGTACTGGATAACGTGCTGACCGGGCGCAATTTAAAAGTGCAAAGCAACTGGCTGGAACAGGTGTTTAATCTGGGCCGTGCCAAACGGGAAGCCTTGGTGCAACGTAAAAAAGCTGAAGAGATTATTGAGTTTCTGCAGATTCAGCAATGGCGTAACAGTTTGGTCGGTAATTTGCCCTACGGCCTGCAAAAGCGGGTGGAACTGGGCCGGGCTTTGGCCGCCGAACCCAAACTGCTATTACTGGATGAGCCGATGGCGGGTATGAATAGAGAGGAAAAACAGGAGATGAGCCGGTTTATCCTGGATACCCAGGCCGAATTTGGTACCACCATTGTGCTGATAGAGCACGATATTGGCGTGGTGATGTCGCTGGCTCAGCATGTGGTGGTGCTGGATTACGGCAAAAAAATCGGTGACGGCACGCCGGAACAGGTGCGCAACAATCCGGAGGTGATTGCGGCTTATTTGGGGACCAAGCATTAGTTTTGTGGCTGTGTGTGGTGCGAGGGTGGTTTGAATTTATAGGATGTGCCAACGTCAGGAGGTGCATCGTTCGCGATGGATGCCAAGCATTTGGGTTTCGCTGAGTATTTGGCATTGGACGGTGGGTTACGCTCTATCGAGCTAACCCACCCTACGCTGTTTTTATGCTGTTTTATTGATACACGCCTACCTGACCGATATTAACTGATGGAGTAGTAAGGCAATGAATTTTTTCTTTGAAGTGTTACTGGGCGGCCTGCTGGCCGGGGTGATGTACTCGCTGGTGGCTATCGGCTTTGTGCTGATATACAAAGCGTCCGGGGTGTTTAATTTTGCTCAAGGTTCCATGGTGCTGTTTTCGGCGCTGACTTTTGTCAGTCTGCTGGAGCGCGGTGTGGCATTTTGGCTGGCATTTGCCGTAACTCTGTTGTCTATGGTGTTACTGGCCTGGGCCATAGAGCGCTTTGTGTTACGCAAACTGGTGAACCGCTCGGCTATTACCCTATTCATGGCGACTCTGGGATTGAGTTACATCATCGAAGGACTGGCGCAATTACTGTGGGGCGCGCAGGTACATGGTCTGGATTTGGGAATTAATGACGAACCTTTCGAATTTTTGGGTTTGCTGCTCTCGCAATTTGATTTGTTTGCTTCGGCGGTGGCCGGCACATTGGTGATTGTACTGTCTATTCTGTTTAACAAAACCCGCACCGGGATCGCCTTACGCGCCGTAGCCGATGATCAGCTGGCCGCGCTGGCGGTGGGTATAAATCTGGAAAGACTCTGGTTAATCGTTTGGTCGGTAGCCGGGTTTGTCGGGCTGGTGGCAGGTTTACTGTGGGGCGCACGACTAGGTGTGCAGTTTTCTCTGGCACTGATTGTACTAAAAGCCTTGCCGGTGCTGATTATCGGCGGCTTTACTTCAATCGGCGGTTCCATCGTCGGTGGTTTGATTATCGGCGCCTCCGAAAAACTGGCCGAGGTGTTTATCGGGCCGTATATCGGCGGCGGTATCGAAAACTGGTTTCCTTATGTGCTGGCCATGCTGTTCCTGCTGGTCAGGCCCGCCGGGATTTTTGGCGAACGCGCCATCGAACGTGTTTAACAGGACATTATCATGTTGTATTCAGAGTCAGGACAGTTTAATACCCGTTATCAGGATGACCGGCGCAGCTTTCGTTTGTATCAGGAACGATTAGGGTTTTATTTACTGTTAGCCTCAGCTTTTCTGTTAGTGCCATTTTGGGGGAATGACTACTGGTTCAGTGCGGTTTTGATACCGTTTCTGGTATTGTCTTTAGCCGGTATCGGCCTGAATTTGCTCACCGGTTACGCCGGGCAATTATCGCTGGGTTCTGCCGCGTTTATGGCGGTGGGGGCATTTGCCGCCTATAACTTTAATTTGCGTGTGCCTGGCTTGCCGTTTTTGATCAGTCTGCTGCTGGGCGGTTTGGTGGCAGGGCTGACCGGTATCATTTTTGGTTTGCCCAGTTTGCGGATCAAAGGTTTTTACATCCTGGTGTCGACACTGGCCGCACAGTTTCTGGTGCAATGGATATTGACCAATTTTGCCTGGTTTTCCAATAACAGCTCGTCGGGCGTCATTACCGCGCCACCGCTACTGTTGTTTGGTCAGGATTTCAGCGCCCCGGCAGGTCGGTATTTGTTGACGCTGAGTATTGTTACCGGTCTGGGCATTCTGGCTAACAGCATCGTGCGCAGTGAACTAGGCAGAAACTGGATGGCTGTGCGGGATATGGATACTGCAGCAGCGGTGATAGGCATCGCCATCCCCAAAACCAAGTTGCTGGCGTTTGCCATCAGTTCGTTTTATTTAGGCATTGCCGGTTCGCTATGGGCCTTTACCTATCTGGGTACGGTTGAACCGCATGGTTTTGATTTAACGCGATCTTTTCAGATTTTATTCATCATTATCATCGGTGGTATGGGCAGTATTCTGGGCAATTTTCTGGGGGCAGCCTTCATCGTGTTTTTTCCGATTCTGCTGTCACAGGTATCCGCCGGCTTGTTATCCGGAGTGATCGATGCCGGGCAACTGGAAAACCTGCAGAAGATCATATTTGGGGCGCTGATCATCTTTTTTCTGATTAAAGAACCCAATGGCCTGGCACAGATTTGGCAGACCTTTAAACAGCGGTTACGGGTATGGCCGTTGCGTTACTAACAGTACGCCAAACCTGACGTCAGCTTTTGGGGGGCGTGCCTCGATGAAATACAGTGGAATCGAGGGATACACAGCATAGCCTTGGGCAGCGAAAAACCGTTGCAAACAGGACAAAGGATGATGAACGCAGCGTTTAGATAATCTGGTAAGCCGACACCTCGATTCCGCGTTGCTACATCGAGGCTACATTAGGTTTTTTGGAAGCCTCGATGAAACATCGTGAAATCGAAGGATGCGCAGCCCAACCCATTTTTTAAAAATCTCATGCTTGGTTTTTGGACAGCCACACTGTCAGGAGTATTGCCCATGGATAGCTAACAAACTTCTCTCAACAAAATTTTAACTGTAATTTTATCAATCAATAGGTATTCAATATGAAAGGAATTTTAAACAAATACGCCGGCGTGATGCTGGCGATGAGCCTGGGTGTTGCCATCTCTGCCAATAGTGCCCAAGCCGACTCCGAACAATACTTTCCCTTGCAAAGCTACCGGATAGGCCCTTATGCGGCTGGTGGTACCGGCTTTTTTGGTGGTTTTATCGATTATCTGCAATACATCAATGCCAAAGATGGCGGGGTTAACGGGGTAAAACTGACCTGGAGCGAATGCGAAACCGAATATGTGGTGGAAAAAGGCGTGGAATGCTATGAGCGTCTGAAACAAGGCTTAAACGGCGCACCGGCTGCGGCCACCAACCCCTTATCGGTGGGAATTGCCTATGCCACACTGGATCGTTCCACCGCTGACAAGCTGCCGCTGATTACCATCAACCACGGTCGTACCGATTCCACCGATGGCAGCGTGTTTCCTTATATTTTCCCGCTGCAATTAAACCCTTACAGCGAAGTATCGGCCATTATCAATTATATTGGCGTTCAGGCCGGTGGGTTAGACAAGCTGAAAGGCCAAAAAATCGTCACCCTGTATCATGGTTCGCCTTATGGCAAGGAAACCAGCCCGATTCTGGAATTGCTGGCCAAAAAATACGGCTTTGAACTGACTTTGCTGGAAGTGCCGCATCCCGGCAATGAGCAGCAGTCACAATGGTTAAATATCCGCCGCATTAAACCGGACTGGGTAATCCTGCGTGGCTGGGGGGTAATGAATCCGGTGGCTTTGAAAACCGCGCAAAAAACCGGCTTCCCGGTTGATCATATTATCGGCAATATCTGGAGTAACTCCGAAGATGACGCCGCGCCGGCCGGTAATGCGGCTAAAGGCTTTATCTCTATTACCACCCATCCTTCCGGTACCGCTTTCCCGGTATTGCAGGATATTGATAAATACGTAATTCAGCCCGGCAAAGGCAATCTGGCCGATCCCAAACGCTTTGGCACTGTTTATTACAACCTGGGCGTGGTTAACGGTATCCTAAATGTCGAAGCCGTGAAAGTGGCGCAACAAAAATTCGGCAACCGGCCGCTGACTGGTGAGGAAGTCCGCTGGGGCTTTGAGAATATCAAGCTGGATCAAAATCGTCTGGAAGAGCTGGGCGCCTTGGGTCTGGTACAGCCGCTGAAACTGTCCTGTTCTGATCATGAAGGCGGCGGTGCGGTGCGCTTTCAACAATGGGATGGCAGTAAATGGAATGTCATTTCCGACTGGATTTTGGCAGACCGCGAACTGCTGCGGCCTATCATCGAAGAATCTTCGCATAAATACGCGGCTGAAAAAGGCATTACGCCGCGTGACTGTGCTAAAGAGTCTTAATTAGTCTGCCGGCGCAGCGCTGGGCTGCGCCGGCAACCATCACTATTGGAGGCACTATGTCGATCAGCCCAATTTTACAGCTGGACAATATTGAAGTGATTTATGAAAAAGTCATCCTGGCGGTCCGGCATATTTCCCTGACGGTAAGTCAACACAGTATTGTGGCATTACTGGGCGCCAACGGTGCCGGCAAAAGCACCACACTGAAAGCCATCTCCGGTCTGGCCAATGCCCAGCGCGGCGAAATTGTCGCCGGACGCATTGCCTATCAGGGCAGGGATGTCACTGATACCAGTCCCGGTGATTTGGTGAAGCAGGGCCTGGTACAAGTGCTGGAAGGCCGGCATTGCTTTGCCCATTTGACAGTGGAAGAAAATCTGCTGACCGGCAGTTTTATCCATAAACCCTCCAGAGAGCAACTAAGTCAGCAACTGGAACTAATTTATCATTATTTTCCCAGACTTAAACTATTGCGCAAAAGTCTGGCCGGTTATACTTCCGGCGGCGAACAGCAAATGGTGGCCATAGGCCGGGCGCTGATGAGCCGGCCCAAACTGGTGTTGCTGGATGAGCCCTCAATGGGTCTGGCACCGCAAATTGTCGAGGAGATATTTGCGATTGTTAACCAGCTTAGACAGGATAACGGCGTGAGTTTTCTGGTGGCCGAACAAAATGCCACGGTGGCGCTGCGCTACGCCGATTATGCTTATGTACTGGAAAACGGCCAAATCAACAATCAGGGCGATGCCCAAACCATTAACCAGTCAGCTGAGTTGCTGGCCTCGTATCTGGGTGGTTAAAAATAAAACCATAGCCTCGATGCAGCAACGCGGAATCAAGGCTGTGGGCTAGATTAATACATATTTGCAAACCTAGTTTGACACATGTATTGGCGTTCTCTAATTAGAGATTTATCCATGCCGTTAGCCAGCCAGTCCATGTTATGTGGCAATAAGCTGTTAATCTGCTCAAATCCGCGATTATTTTTCGATTCCTGCTCTAGATTTGCGAACTTAGCCGTATTTTTCTGCACCGATTCCTGTTTCTCCTGCATGGTAGATACAAGTGGCTTAAGAGGATTACCGTTTGGATTAATTTTATTTTTCACGTTATTCTCTTTTGCTTTATAGCTCTCGGAAATCTCCGTCACTTTTTGCTTATGATTATCATGCAAAGCAGTCTTGGCTTTTTTGGTCAACTTTTTTTCTAGCAATTTATTATTAAGTTCTGCTTCTGCGGCCGCCAATTCTGCGGCTTTTTTTGCTTCAAGCTCGGCCTTCCATCTGTTCTGCATTTCTTCTGTGATATAGGAAGTATTTTCAATGGCATTTGCAGCAAAACTGTACGACTGCTCAATTTTTTTGATGTTATTCAAGGCATCGCTTAAATACTGCATTTCCTGCCGATCTTTTTGAAGTTGATCTCCCCAAGCCTTCCAGCGTTTTTGCGCCTCAGCCTCATTTATTGCCCCAGAGGCAAATTGATGCTTGATTTGGTCGCGGGTTTCGGTACGACAACGCACCAGGGTACTGATTTCCTGATCAATCTGGCTAATATTTTGAATATCGGACTGTATATCTCTTTCAATCGATGCTTGGGCTGAATCTAACTGATTATACAAAGTCTGCATCTTATTTTTCCAATAGGCATCGGCAACGAACCCACCGGAGATACCGCCGACAAAAGAGGAAATCAACACAGCGGTACTATTACCACCTGCCAAAGCAGCCGCCCCTGCTCCCGTTGCCGCCCCCAGAATCACCCCTGCAGCAATTTCGTTCATACGTTGATCTTTATAATAAATGGCGATGTTGTCCAATCTGTCCAGACTAAGATAGCAGGGATCGCTGCCATCGTTATTGCCTATTCGGTTTTGCTTCATAGCACCGGCGCAACCTCCCAGGGCTAATGCGATTGATATGGACAAACATAACCTTCTCAATTTCATAGATCAATCCTCGATGCTCAATTTACATTTGCGGTAAAACTAGGGAGTATTCCCAACTGATAACCACCGGAAGACAGCTCTTCCAGAATAACTTGTTTCAAGGCATCAGTAGCGGGAGCGCCGGCATCCTGAATTGATTTCAGGGTCTTATGCAAGCCTAGTAGGGGATGGTCGCTCAGTATGACCACAAAATGATCACCGCCAAACGGTTCGGTTACTTCCAGGTCGTCTATTTTGTAGGGCCTGTCGAGCGGGATTTGCAGAATATCAGTCTGCAATACTGGATAAAGGAAGTTTAAAGTCCCGTCAACCGCAAGGTTGAATACAGTTAAAAATGGATTACGTATTTGCTCGACTTGAATTGCCAGCTTATCGCCCTTTTTATGCAATTTGTCGTCAGGTAGCAGTCGCACAGCCAAACTCCCGTCATTGATACATTTAAAACTCTCAACGAGTCGATATTTGTTAATCACGCCTTGCAGATTCTTTACCAGTGGTAAAGAATCATCCTTGCCGATTCTGGCAATACCACGAGTTTGGCCGTCATCTTTGCTAAAATGGTACACCACATCACTAAACTCATTACGGATTAGGTTGTTTCCCACATCCCATTCCAAAGAAGCTTTAACTTTATCGGCTACTTTATAACCGGACAGTTGCTTGAGTACAGAATTGGCAAATTCGAGTTGATTGCTGTCCGCCTTGATTCCCAGTGCCAGAGCACCTTGGCCAATGTCTCGCATGGTTTTTGTCACATTGGATTGCTTATTCCGATAGCCGTCTACAGCTGTCTGAATACCAGTTAATAACTCGCCTAACGCTGCATCAGCTTCGTTTAGGCGCTTATACCCGCGCGTTGTTGTTTCCCCAGATCCGGCAAACGCGGCCACAATATTGTTGTTTTTGTCGACAAGCCGGTGTTTGTCTACATCCCAAAACAAATCGGCATTTTGCTTGTCTGTGGTCGCCACGTTTTTTAGATTGGCTAGTACGAAGTTTACGGCAGTATCATTGCCTGAGATATTTACCACCGCAAATCCGAGGCTTGTACCGCCTGAACCAGAAATTGCCTTGTTTGGCGAAACTCTGAACAATTCCCGGTCATTTATGAAATTGATTTCAGGATGTTGTATCCCTTCGGTTTGCATTTTGACTTTTTCGTTAAGATACGGCTTTAGCTCGCTCAAACTAACCGCGCCGTCCCGGTTGAAATCAGCCTCTCCCAATATACCCTTGGCGAAAAACCAACTTAATGCGCCATGCGGCGTATTTTCAATTCTCACTTCCGGCACTTCCTCATTGTCGTGCACACCAGAAATTGATATCACGTGCGTCAAAACGTTTTTTTGTTCGTCTACCATTTGAGGATTAGCGGGGAGGGGAAGGGCGTCTTGCTGAATGCCCTTGATAGTGACTCGGCGGCGCTTTAATTTCGAAGTTTGATAGGCTCGGGTCATGGTGCCGGAATGACAGGAGTCGGAAATCAGAACGATATTCAAATCCGGTCTTTTACCAAACCATTCCCATAAATCATCGTCAACTATACGTTCAAAGGTATTTTTACCGCTTTCAGCAAATTTGCCCAAAACGTAAAACTCATCCAGACCATCAGTTTCCGAGCCTTTTATCCGTTCAGGAAGCTGAGAACCATGCCCGGCATAACTTAAATACACCGAATCTCCGGTTTTGGCCTGCTTGGAGATTTCGTCCCAGGCGTTTTTTATGTTGTTCCGACTAGCCTGATCGTTAACGAGCGTAATGACGTGCTTAACTCCAGCGCTTTTCAATGCCTCAGCCACCACCTTGGCATCATTGACCGCACCATCCAGCGAGTTGAAATCTTTGTATTTATCGACCCCCACCACTAGTGCGAAATTTTCCGCCTGAGCCATGGCTACAGCACCAAGACACCATAAACCGCTACTTACTAAAAGCAATCTATTCATAATGAGTAATATCGAAATTTAAAATGTCACCGCCCTGTACCAACTGAAACCGGGCTTTTTGTTTATACAAAGTTTGATTTTGCGTGACCTTATCGATCCGGCGTTGAACGAAACTACCCAGATTCAAACTGTCCACCACATTGTCGTCTGCGCGATGGGCTAGGCCATTGAGACCTTCCAGCACCACATGAGCAAACAGGCCATTGTCATCCGTTTGCCCATTGGCTGATTTGAATTGATCTTGCCCCTCCTGATCTTCTCCGGCGGCAGCCAGGATGAAAATATTATCCCCTAGCTGGTGTTTGATCTTATCGAAGCCGATTATGTCTTGCTGTATGCCATCCAGGGTAACTGCCCCAGAATGGCAACTATCAAGAAACACGAATACACGATTGGTTTTTTCCAATTTGGCAATATTCCGTTTTAACACAGCCTGGGAAATTGCACTCCCGGCTAAATTGTCATCATTAACATCGACCGGAATAAAATAAAAATCGTTTTCGTATTTCAATCCGTGACCGGCAAAATAAATCAAAACTGAGTCTTCCGGCCGAAGAAGGGCGGCCAATTTATCGAAACTAGCTTCAATATTACTAAGGGTGGCTTGCTCGTCGAAAAGTGTAATCGGCACAAATCCACCATACGCAGTGCTTTTGCGTTTCTGCAACGCAGCTACTACATCCTTGGCATCTTTAACTGCAAATTTAAGCTGATTGGGTTCCCGATAGCGGTCGATACCGATCGCCAGTACAGCAAGCTTGGGTTTAACGCCTTCTGCTTCAGCAGGAGGCGTCACATCCGGCGGATTAATCAATTCAATTGAACCGGATACCGCCGCCGCTCCACCGGATTGTTCATAAGCTTGAACGCTGATTGAATTATTACCGGGCTGCAAGTAAACTCGCTGTTTGTAATAATTGCCACCAGCAGTAGCGACATTTTCCGGCAACGGCTTCAAAGTGTGGCGGATCTGGTTATTGACATAAATATCAATATCCCCAGAACCTCCTGATCTTGGATTTACCCGAAAATACAAATCAATAAAATGCGTCAATCCCGCTAACTGATTTCGGTAGGTGCTGGATTTTACCGATGCCTTGCGCAAGAAACCTCGGGTTTGCCCCTGACCGGCTATTTCTTGGCATGAGGCAGGATCAGGATCCGGATTACTTTGATTTTCGGCAACTATAGGCGAGCGGGTGGCGGAAGGTGTTGCAGATAGGCCAAACAGATTCTGACACCATTGCAAGAACAGTTCTAAATAATATGTGAAGCGCTCCAACCACCCCAACTCACTCAGGGTCACTGTTGGTTCGGTTTGTACAGAAGGAACGCAATATTTCGCCAGATTAATCAGTGGAATTGCCTTGTTGTTGAAGCGCTCGTCGGCTTTTTGAATTGTTTGCAATCGCTGATTGATTCCCTCTTCCTGCCGCAGCAATTTCGACTTTATCAGTTCCGGGGAGTAATATAATTGATAAACCTGTGAGAACTCTATCCACTCCGGTCGCTTATCTTCGCCCTTATTTAAATGATAACCGGCCAGCTTTTCTCCACCCCCGTCAGAATTACCAAAAAAACCTTCCTCGGTCCAGATAATCCAATCTTTGCCCTCGTTATAGGGAAACAGCGTCGCCAACTCCCGTAATTCCTCATTATTTTCCAAGCTGTACCATCGGATGGTGCCATCCCCAAGTGCCGCTAACGCTAATTTACCATTCCCGGCTATGTTTACTGCGTAGACGGCCGCCGGAGTGTATATTTTTTTAATTTGCCTGCCATCGGCAGCATATACGCGTAAATTATAATTAGTACCCAGCAAGGCATGGTCACCCGTACTGGAAACTGCCGCCGCATAGGCCAGCTCATAACGTTCGAACTCTGGTGTCACACCATTAATTAAAGGCAAACCCCGCCGCCAATCTTTGACCTTGAGTGAGCCTGCTTCAGTGGATGGTGAACTTAACTGAGCCAAAACATCGGCAGAAGTATCATCGTGAAACTCCAGAGTATTAACATCAAAACTGAATACCTTATCTGAAGTTGCATCTGCACTGTAGGCTATCGTCAACCCATTCCCAGAAACTGCAAAAATCTTCCCAGGCAACTCAACCGCCCGGGCATCCCACAATTGCGCTTGGTGTTTATAGAGTTCATTGTCCTGATCAATCGCTGCCCATGCCGGCTCTGCGGAGCTGTAAAAAGCTTTGGGACTATCTTCTGTGACTTGTGCAAGGCTAATAATATCGGTTACGGTATTGCTTCCAGCTTTAATATCGTTGTATTCGTTTTTACCGGCATCCGACCAATGACGAATAATGTAATAACCATCTATATTTTGCAAATTACCGCCGGCATACAAGCCATTTGCAACAGTTTTGTCCCATGCCACAATTGAAGCATTGGCATGCGTGCTAGCCAAGGCGTTATCCAGCACCAATGATCCAGTTAGATTAAGTTGGGTGTCTAATATATCCACCCGCAATGCATTGGCATAACCCACCGCCAATTTTTGGCCATCAGCCGAATACGAAACGGAAGCCGGTTTCAACCCGGCGTGAGGAGCGATTTTCTTGATTAGTTTAAAATCGCTACCATAAACGCGAATAAATCCATCGTAGGAAGCACTAACCATGTGTCCGTTTTGGTCAAAATCCAGCCAATTGACCCGGTCATCATAATCTTGATCCTGCCCTACCAATTTGCCCGTTTGGCTGTCCCAAATTCTAACACCATAACCACCGGCAAAGGCTGCGGCGAAATATTTGCCATCGGGACTATAACTTAAATGATAAATTGCGCTAGGCTGCCCTGAAATTCGGGCTTTTAATAGCCTTTCAGCAGTATCGAAAACATAGATAGAAAATAATTGCTCTGCATCGCCAGTTGCACCCGCAGTGATTACAGTCTTGCCGTCAGGCGAAACTGCTACCGCATACAAAGCACCCTTAAGCTGTTCATCGATAGGTACTCGCAGGGTGGTGTAATGCGTGCCTTCAGGCAAATTCCAAAGCCGGAGGGTTTTATCGTCCGAAACTGTTGCCAGTAATTTACCCGCTTTATCAGCAGCCATACGATTAATCATAGCCGTATGTTGACCAACTTCAATACGTAACAATGGCTTTTCTGGATAATTATCCGCATTTGTTACACTGGCGAAAACAATCAGCAATACGAAATAAATACGCATATACGATTCCAATTATTTAAATGCATTAAGTAGGTATGCTAAAGCTGTTCCCTGGAGCATTGCCTAAGCATCTTAAAAAATTACTATTTAAAACACAAGTAAATAATTTTCGTATTCGTTTCTAGCCCCCAGGATACTAATAAGTAAACTTTGAAAATTGGATATCAAGAATAATTTTCTGATTTTTGTTTAACTGATAAACACTGTGGCTAAGAGTATTATGCTAGACTCATGGAGATATTTACCGCCATCAAAGGGAATGATTGGCGCTAGTAGACAGGATAAAATAAACACCGTTTTATCAATATGCCGACTGTGCTGGAAAACGGCCAAATCAGCAATCAGGTGAGTTGCTGGCCTCGTATCCTGGTGATTAAAAAAAACCATAGCCTCGATGCAGCAACGCGGAATCGAGGGTTTTGGCTTGCCGGATACCCAGGCGCGGCCTTCGCGACCATTCCCGTTCAGCATACCCACCCCTTGATGCAGCAAAGCAGCGCCAGTTGGTCTCGGCTCAATACCCTCGAACCTTCACTCAATCCCGGCCCGGTACAAGCGGCGTTTCAGCTCGGCTATTTCTTCCTGCATATCCGCTACCAGTGCCGCCAGTTCCGGCACCGCATCAAAATCCCGCTCCAGCACCAAAATCCGTTGCACCCTGATGCGGTTGCGATATGAAAATCGCCACTGGCTTTGCTCCGGGTTTAAAGGCTCCAGCAGGCCTTCCTGAACATGCTGAATCAGCCAGTCCGGATGCACCGCACAACTTACGGCTAATTCGGCCAGACTCAGCTCGGCTTCGCCAATATCAGGTTCTATTAACTGTTCTGAATGTTGCATATCAACTCCGGGTGTCGCTGCGAGGATTAAACGCCAATTCCTGGGCCATGGTTTCATACAGCTTACGGGCTAACTCCGTGCTGGCTGCCGGTAACACCACCTGAATTTCCAGCAATAAATCACCCGGCGTTTTACTGGGAATACCTTTGCCGCGTACCCGCAACTGCTGACCGCTTTGGGTGCCTTCCGGGATGCGCACCCTGAGCTCCTTACCAAATACATCCACACTGATCTGAGAGCCTAAAGCCGCTTCCCAAGGTGTAACCGGCAATTTCAGATATAGATTGCTGCCGTCCACCCGAAATCGGGGGTGGGGATTAAAATGCAATTCCAGCAATAAATCTCCCGCTGCACCGTTACCCGTACCCGGAGCACCTTGGCCGGCCAGACGCATGATCTGGCCTTCGTAAACACCTTGGGGGATTTTTACACTTAAAGTATGATTGGCTAGACCCACTCTGCCTTGAGCATCAACCTTCGGCACCCGCAGCGATATTTGCCGGGTTGCACCATTAAACGCATCTTCCAGCTCCAGCAGAATTTTGGCATGATGATCTTCACCGCGCTGATTAAAGTGATGACCATGGCCAGCACCGGCGTGACTGCCGCCTGAGCCCATACGGCCAAACAAATCGCTGAATAAATCACTGAAATTCATGCCATCAGCACCGGAATATTCAAAACCGGCATCCCAATTAGGCGGCGGCTTAAATTCTTCGCCGGGACGATAACCCTGGCCCAGCTGGTCGTACGCAGCGCGTTTTTCCACGTCCGACAGCACGGCATAAGCCTCGTTAAGCTCTTTCATTCGGGCTTCGGCATCGGCTTCTTTGGAAACATCCGGGTGATATTTGCGCGCTAGTTTGCGAAACGCCTTTTTAATGTCAGCCTGCACCGCCGTGCGGTCTACACCCAAGATTTGATAATAATCCTTGTATTGCACGCAATAGCTCCCGGTTTATGGAAATTGGAATATTATTCAGCAAAGTTTCAATGTAGTTACCGGAAAACGAGGCACTAGATTGACATGAATTTTGACGATTAAACATAAGGTTACAAGATCTGGCGTTTTTTGCCGAAGCAAAATAGCTTCCCAGTTCGGCATGCTTCGCTAATCCTGTAGTTTAATCACCGCTATCCTAGCAATCTGTACGCTATCGCACATTTGGCAATCAGATCAAACCATGATTTATCTATGCCTTAAATATAAACATGCTTTATGAAAGGGCAGGCGCATCAACTCTGTTAAAATGTCGGTTTACCCTTATAAAGGGTACTTCCATACAATCTATCGGAAATTTCGTGATCTCAACAGCTAATATCACCATGCAGTTCGGGGCAAAGCCCCTGTTTGAAAACATTTCAGTCAAATTTGGTAACGGCAATCGTTTTGGCTTGATCGGGGCCAATGGCTGCGGCAAATCTACCTTTATGAAAATCCTCAGCGGTGATTTGGAGCCTTCCGCCGGCAACGTCAGCATTACTCCCAACGAACGCATCGGCGTGTTGCGGCAGGATCAATTTGCTTACGAAGAATACCGGGTACTGGATACCGTCATCATGGGTCACAAGGAACTATGGGAGGTCAAACAGGAGCGTGACCGCATTTATGCCTTACCGGAAATGTCCGAAGAAGAGGGGATGCGTGTAGCCGAACTGGAAGTAGAATTTGCCGAAATGGATGGCTACACGGCTGAATCACGCGCCGGTGAGTTATTGCTGGGTCTGGATATTCCCCTGGAACAACACGACGGCCTCATGTCTGCCGTGGCACCAGGCTGGAAACTAAGGGTACTGCTGGCCCAGGTATTGTTTGCCGATCCCGACATCATGCTGCTGGACGAGCCCACCAACAACCTGGATATCAACACCATCCGCTGGGTGGAAAACATACTTAACGAACGCGAATCCACCATGGTGATAATTTCCCATGACCGCCACTTTCTTAACAGCGTCTGCACCGATATGGCTGATCTGGATTACGGTGAGTTGCGGGTTTACCCCGGCAATTATGATGATTACATGATCGCCGTTACCAGCGTCCGGGATAGTTTGTTAGCCAGTAACAGCAAGAAAAAAGCCAAGATCGCCGAGTTACAAACCTTCGTCAGCCGTTTTTCTGCCAATGCCTCAAAAGCCAAGCAGGCCACTTCACGGGCCAAGCAGATAGACAAAATCAAACTGGATGAAGTCAAACCATCCAGCCGGGTTAATCCCTTTATTCGGTTTGATCAAACCAAAAAGCTGTATCGTGTGGTTCTGGAAGTAGAGGAAGTCAGCAAAGGCTATGGTGAAGCCCCGTTATTCAAAGATTTGAGTTTGATGATAGGCGTGGGTGAGCGCGTTGCCGTGATCGGCCCCAACGGCATTGGTAAATCAACGCTGTTAAAAACCCTGGCCGGCGATTTAAGCCCCGATGCCGGGATTGTAAAATGGTCGGAAAACGTGGAATTGGGCTATTTTGCCCAGGATCACGCCGAAAGTTTTGCGGAAGACTTGTCACTGATAGAATGGATGGGGCAATGGCGCAAGGAGTCCGATGATGATCAGATGATACGCGGCACATTGGGGCGCTTGTTATTCTCTCAGGATGATATTCATAAATCCGTCAAAGTATTATCAGGCGGCGAACAGGGCCGAATGTTATTCGGCAAATTAATGCTGCAAAAAGCCAACATCATGATCCTGGATGAACCCACCAACCATCTGGATATGGAATCCATCGAATCGCTAAATACTGCGCTGGAAAGTTACCCCGGCACCCTGATTTTTGTCAGTCATGACCGCGAGTTCGTCTCGTCTCTGGCTACCCGCATCATAGAATTAACCCCACAGGGTGTTGTTGATTACCAGGGCGATTACGAAGAGTATTTGCGAAGTCAGGATATTGTTTAAGCTTATTGACTGCCTCTGATAGTAAAACGGGATTTAAGCCTAAGCTGGCTAAATCCCGTATTGTTTCAACTTAATGCCACAGGCCCCCAAGGGTAAGCACCGGGTGGCGCAACGTTAACCAGCTTTTCGTTGACAAATTCGTAAAAACCACGTTCCGATAGCTCACGGCCAAATCCGGAATTCTTGATCCCACCAAACGGAAGTTCCGGCCCAGTCCAGACCGGTTGGTTGATAAACACCATCCCTGTTTCAATTTTCGCCGCTAAGTTTTGACCGTGTTCGATATCCGCTGTAAAAATGGATGCGCCGAGTCCAAACGGCGTTGCATTGGCTAATTCAATAGCCTGTGCTTCGTTATCAACCACATAAAAAGCCGCCACTGGGCCAAATAGCTCTTGAGTATAAATCGGATTGTTTTCGTTAATGCCGCTTAGTATTGTGGGCTCTAGAAAATAACCCGGCCTATCGATTCTATTTCCGCCAACTACGATTTTTGCCCCGGCTTTTTGGGCCTGATCAATCTGATCAAGCAGCAGATTCAGCGCTTTTTCCGAGGAAAGCGGTGCCAATGTCGTGCTTGGATTCATCGGGTCGCCGGCAGTAAAAGAACCCATCCGCTTAACGAACCCAGCTAAGAAATGCTGCCCGCGCTCCTGCCCAACCACGATGATGCGTTTGGAAGCAACGCAACACTGACCGGCATTAAACATACGGCCAAATAGGGCACTGTCCAGGGTGGCTTCAAGTGGGGCATCTGCAAGGACAATCAGCGGGTCGCTGCCCCCCATTTCCGCAACTACTTTTTTCAAAGCGCGACCAGCCCGCTCAGCCACCGCAGCACCCGCCCGTTCACTACCGGTTACTGTGACCCCGCGCACCCGCTGATCCTCAATAACGCGACCGATTTGGTCGATACTGACAAACAAATTGGTATAAACCCCAGTCGGCGCACCGGCCTCTTCGAACAGCCTAGCCAAAGCCAGGGCCGACTGTGGAACATTTTCCGCGTGTTTCAGCAGCAGCACATTGCCGGCCATCAACTGCGGGCCCGCCACACGGGCAACCTGGTAATAAGGAAAATTCCAGGGTTCTATACCCAGCACCACACCGATAGGCTCAATCAGCACTTTCGCGTTTGGTGATTCTGCTAATGCTTTCGGGGCCAAATAAGCTTTCGCGTGTTTGGCATAGTACTGCAGTATTCCAGCCGTAATATCCACTTCTGCGTAAGCTTCGCCGATCAGCTTACCCATTTCTAAGGTCAAATATTGCGCGTACTCTTGTTTTCTTTCCAGCAGTATGTCAGCTGCCTTAAACACAATCTTGGCCCGTTCGTCGATGGAACGCAGCCGCCAGTCCCTATAGGCCTGGTCGGCATTCGCAATGGCAAGCTCCAGATCTGAATCGGATAGTTCTGGATAAGATGCCAGTAATTCGCCGGTTGCCGGATTAATCGTTTGATAAGCCATATTTTGCACCCCTGTATAGTCAAGTCCGTCTTGCTTAGTAATACTTAGCAAGACGGATAACCTGATTTGATCTGGTCAGGATAACGATGATAGTCAGTCGAAGTGACCGGCTCAGGTGGAGACGGTCACTCAATTTTTAGCTAACCCGTCACACCTGGCGTTAATAAAAACTGGCCCGCAGGCAGCTTTTCCTGATACGGGTAAGGACTGGCCTTGTTTTCCGCCACCCAACGTTTTTCTGCTATCGATTCAAACGGTGGCGGCAGTTCACCTTGCAAGGACCAAAGGTCAAATGGGGTTTCATCAATGGAAATTTCCCAATCGAAACCACGCTGCTTCACAAAAGGAGCAATTACCTCGTCCAGGGTTCGCATCCACCACTCGCGGATAATAGCGCCGGGTAAAGTGCGGGCTATTTGGTCAACCTTAAAGCGAATAAACTTGTCATTACGCTCTCCACCAACAAAACAATTGCCTTGTTCCACTGTTTCGAAAATAACCACGGCATAAAATTTGGGGATAGGCACACCCGCATAAACGTTAGTAATGCGTTCAGCCAATTCTTGTTTGTCTTCGGCGCTAAAAGCACCGCTAGGATGATAAACTTTCCACAAGGGCATGTTGTTGTCTCCAGTAAACTGAAATTTATAATTAATTATCCAAACCTTACTCAGGTGATTATTGTCTACCTTAGTATTTATGAATAAGCTCGTTGGGAACGGACATTTATTCTGCGAAGAAATACTGAGTGCTATTGAGGGAAACTGACACCAGATATTTATATACCGTTCGGTACAAAATATTACAGACAACATATAGCCATGTCAACTGGGACAAATGAAAAAACTTCTATGCTTTTATTTAAGCCATGTTTGCTAGAGCAAGATCGGCTAATTTGGCAGCCCGTAGCCTCGATGCAACGCAGTGGAATCGAGGGATTCGCAGCGTAACCTTTAAATATTCTTCAATTAATCGATGATAGACACCAATCGGTGGAATATGTTCAGCTATTCCACCTTATGAAAACCAACATGCCCCTTATGGCCTTAAAAATATGACCAGCGGCTAACCTGATCAACCTACATTTTTGGTTTATGCAGATTTCAACGTAGCCATATCAATGGAAAATCGATACTTTACATCCGACTTCACCAGTCTGTCCTAGGCCGTGTTGACTTCCTGGATCGGGATGACTTCAACATCGGCAGTGATGTTATGCGTGCCGCAGAAATCCAGCATTTCCTGAGTCTCCCTAAGCCCACCAATTATCGAACCGGACAGGCTACGGCGGCCAAACAACAGAGCGAAGGCCGACACCGCCAGTGGCTTTTCAGGCGCGCCCACCAAGGTAATGTTGCCGTCATGACCAAGCAGGTTGAGATAGGCATTGATGTCGTGATCGGCGGCGATAGTATCAAGAATGAAGTCAAAACTGCCTGCGTGGTTTTGCATCTCCTCAACATGGGTGGAAACGATGACTTCGTGCGCACCTAGGCGCAGCGCATCCTTTATTTTACTGGGCGAAGTCGTGATGACCACAACCTGGGCACCAAAAGCACGGGCAAATTTAACGCCCATATGACCCAGTCCGCCGAGTCCGGCCACCCCAATCTTCTTGCCTTTAATGTCGCCCCAACGGCGTATCGGCGAGTAGGTGGTGATTCCAGCACAGAGCAAGGGAGCAACCCCGGCAAGATCAAGGTTTGCGGGTATATGCAGCACGAAGCGTTCATCGACAACAATGCTTTCCGAGTAACCTCCATAGGTAACACCACCCAGATGCTTGTCTGGAGAGTTAAAAGTGAGCGTCTGATGGGGGCATAACTGCTCCAGATTATCCAAGCAATTTGGGCAAGTATGGTCGGAATCCACCAAGCAACCCACACCGGCCAAATCGCCCGGTTTAAAATGAGTAACGGCGAAACCGACCTTGGTGACGCGGCCCACGATTTCATGGCCGGGGACAATCGGGTAGATCGTAGGCATGATGCTACTCCATTCGTTACGCACGGAATGGAGATCTGAGTGGCAAATACCGCAGTAGAGAATATCAATCTGCACATCGCGCTCGGTCGGATTGCGTCTTGGAATAGTGGTTGAAGCCAACGGCGATGTCGCACTGACTGCAGAGTATGCTTTTGCATTGAACATATAATATGCTCCTGTTAATTTAGGTTTAAGTGATAACGGCTTTTTATGCCACGGCTCAGCGGCCAGTTATTTGCTCCAGCTTTTCTGGATAGCGATTTCCTTGCACAGTAATCTGTGCCGCAGCTGTTTCAATATCACGGAGATCAACGGGTGTGAGCTCAACGGCAACAGCGCCAATGTTCTCGTCCAAGCGATGCAGTTTCGTCGTGCCAGGAATGGGCACAATCCACGGCTTCTGTGCCAGCAGCCAGGCCAGCGCAATTTGGGCCGGGGTCGCATGTTTGCGTTCGGCGATCCTGTCCAGCAGATCAACCAGGGCCCGATTGGCCTGCAATGCTTCAGGTGTAAAGCGGGGTAGGGTGCTACGAAAATCGGAACTATCAAAGGTTGTGCTCTGATCGATTTTACCGGTCAAAAAACCTTTGCCCAACGGGCTGTAGGGTACGAGACCGATTCCAAGCTCTTCGAGCGTAGGTATTATTTCCAGCTCAGGACGCCGCCACCACAACGAATATTCGCTTTGGAGGGCGGTAACCGGTTGAACCGCGTGAGCACGGCGTATGGTCTGCGCGCCGGCTTCAGACAGCCCAAAATGTTTGACTTTACCTTGCTGAATCAGATCATTTACTGCGCCGGCAACCTCTTCGATCGGCACATCCGGATCAACGCGGTGCTGATAAAACAGATCAATAGCATCGATTTTAAGTCGTTTTAGCGAGGCCTCAGCCACCACCTTAATATGCTCGGGGCGGCTATTCAAAGCGGGTGCGCCTTTGCTGCCTCTGGGATCAACATTGGTATCGAAACCAAATTTAGTAGCGATGACCACCTGATCACGTAAGGGGGAAAGCGCTTCCCCAACCAATTCTTCATTGATGAACGGCCCATAGACCTCAGCTGTATCAAAGAAGGTAACCCCATGTTCTACGGCTGTGCGCAGCAAGGAGATCATTTCCTGCTTATCCTTGGCTGGACCGTAGGAAAAACTCATTCCCATACAGCCAAGCCCAATAGCCGACACTTCCAAATTACTGTTGCCCAGTTTGCGTTTTTGCATTTTCAATCTCCGGTCTGATAATCAAAGCCTCTCTTGCTTAGAGAGACTAACTCCTTTCCTGATGAGCGCTAGTTTAGCCAGTATCTTGTCAGTTGATTAGCGGGTATAATCGGCATGACTCTATGAGTAGGATTCATGAATGCAACGCCAGAACTACAACGATCTTTTTGCTTTTGTCATGGTGGCGCGGCTAGGGAGTTTTACTAGAGCGGCGGCGCAGCTTGGAGTATCGCAATCGGCGCTGAGCCATACGCTCCGCGCTCTAGAACTAAGGCTAGGCATCAGGCTGCTGACCCGAACTACGCGTAGCGTCTCCCCCACCGAAGCAGGAGCACGCCTACTCTTGACCGTCAGTTCCCGATTCGAGGAGATAGAAGCCGAATTGGCTGCCTTGAGCGAACTTCGCGACAAACCGGCAGGTACGATACGCATCACCACGGCTGAGCATGCCGCCGATTCCATAATCTGGCCCAAGCTGGCCCAATGTCTTGTGGATTACCCTGATATCAAAATCGAGATTAATGTCGACTATGGATTAACCGACATCGTTGCCCAACGCTATGATGCCGGCGTGCGTCTGGGTGATCAGGTGGAAAAAGACATGATAGCCGTACGTATCGGCCCTGATCTGCGCATGGCCGTGGTGGCTGCGCCAAGTTACTTTACCAAACGAGCGCCGCCGCAAACGCCACAAGATTTGGCTACGCACGATTGCATCAATCTACGCTTACCCACCTATGACAGCTTACTGGTTTGGGAATTCGAGCGAAATAATCATGCCCTGAAGGCCCACGTACATGGTCAGTGGGCGTTCAACAACGGCACCGCAATTTTAAGAGCCGCATTGGCTGGATTTGGTTTGGCATACCTGCCGGAGGATATGATAATGCAGCCTATAACTGAAGGCAGGCTTGTCGCTGTTCTTCAGGATTGGTGCCAGGCGTTTCCCGGTTATCACTTGTATTATCCGAATCGCCGGCAATCTTCCCCCGCATTCAAACTAGTGGTAGATGCATTGCGCTACCACGATTAAATCCTGATATTGGTTTTCACGCTTTTGAAGGCTATCTGAACCATACACCAAACCGTACTGCGGTTGCGATGATTACCCCGTAACATACCAAAGCAGCCGCTAATGCAATGAAAATATCGTTACTGGTACCGGAAATATACAACCCGTACCATCCGCCACCCAGTGCCACAATCAGACGGATAACACCACTCAAGATAGGCCAAAACATTCGACCAACTCCCTGAGAGGCAAAATAGAGGGCCAAGCCCAAACCGAAGAATCCATAGCAAGGACCCACTATACGCAAATACGCGCTGCCTACAGCGATCATATCCGGTTCAGCGCTAAATAAGGCCAGCCATTGTTCAGGCCAAATTGCCGCCAAAATGCCGATTATTTCAGTTACCACAAATGCAAACGCACCGCCTGTTAAGGCAATGCTTAAAGCCCGTTGGTGCTGGCCCGCACCTATATTGGTTCCAACCAATGCAACCAGTGGTGCACCAATGCCAAATATTAAAGGGATAAGTAAATATTCAATTCTCGCCCCGGTACCGAATCCGGCTACCGCATTAAAGTCGGCAACCGATGCGACCAATGCAGTTGCGCCTATCATTATCACAGTCGTCAATAGTGAATTGATTGCAGATAGCCCTCCAATATGTAGAATACTATTGATATTTGCCCACCGCAGCCGGACCCACCGAAAGCGTACCGCATTTCGACCGGATATAATGTATCCCCACATAGCTAAACTTCCCAAAAAATAGAAAATTAGCATGGCTATGCCGCCACCGGTAATGCCAAAAGCCGGAATAGGGCCAAAACCGAAAATCAGCAAGGGCGACAGCGGTATCAACAACAAGGTACCAATACAAGTAACCAGCGCCGGGAAAAGCATATTGCCGGTGCCGCGAATTACACTTGCCAGCCCATTCATCAACCACAAAAAGATATTCCCGGCAAAGATTACGTTTGAATAAGTGAGCGCCGCCTGAAGTGTTTCATCTTTGCCGCCCATCGCCCAATAAATTGGCTCACCGAAAATGAGAAACACCAGACTTAAAACCATGCTTGTTACTATATTGATAACTATTGCGTGTAACACCAGTCCGTCTGCCTCTATTTGACGGCCTGCGCCCAGCGCTCTTGCCACTGCCGAAGAGATGCCGCCACCCAAAGAGCCGGCCGAGATCATGGTAAGCAGCATCACCACCGGAAATACCAAAGCCATTCCGGCTAATGATTGCGCGCCAAGTTTGGCTATCCACCAAGTCTCAATCAAACCGGTACTGGCTTGGGCCAGCATAATTAACATATTCGGCCAAGCCAACTTTAGCAGCAGCGGAATGATAGGCGCTTGTAGCAAGTTTAGCGTTCTGGCATCCAGGGATAGGGGTTTTGCCTGGCATTTTTCAGCCGGGCGAGTTGCTGGCGACATGGTTGTTTTACACCTTGTTTTCATCAATTAATCCCCCTTTGTTGTAGTGGAGGCTTATATTTTGTACTATACGGTATAAAATATAAGCCCGACACTTTCCAGTGTCAATAGCTGTGTTTTCTGCCAATTGTTATAATGCTTACCATTTCAACATCAAAAATTTATGTGTTCAGAAATCACAACCACACAACGGGGACGTCCCCGTGCTTTCAATCAGGATCATGCATTGGAGCAAGCGGTGCGGGTATTCTGGAAATATGGCTATGAAGGCGCGTCATTAGGGGCTTTAACCGAAGCAATGGGTATTAATAAACCCAGCATGTATGCCGTGTTCGGAACCAAGGAAGAATTATTCCGCAAGGCTGTGCAGAAATATTTAACCGGACATGTGGCCTTTGTTCCAGAAGCCCTGAATGAACCGCTATTGCATGTCGCTTTGCGAAAATTACTCACCCAATCCATCGCCTTCTTAACCGATAAAAGTCATCCGCTGGGCTGTCTTATCATGCAAGGCGCATTAAATTGTGGCCAAGGTCATGAAAGCATCCAGCAACAACTAATCGCGCAACGCCAAGGTTATGAAAACCTGTTGCGCAAGCGCTTTGAATTAGCGCAAGCACAACAGCAATTAAATGATCAGTTCGATGCGGCGGTAATGGCTAAATATTTTGTCACCGTTCATGAAGGACTATCAGTCCAGGCAACTAGCGGCGCAACCGAGCAGGAATTGCTGGCCGTAATGGAGATTGTACTCAGTCACTTTTAAACCTGAAAAGTTATATACCTAAAGCAACAGACTGGGCTTCCTCAGGATTTCCGCCCGCCGGAAAATGCAACTCAAGCACCGTCCCTTTACCCAGCTCACTACTCACCGTCAGCCAACCGCCATGCAAATCCATAATCGATTTAACAATAGCCAGCCCCAATCCGGTTCCCTGTTCCGAACGCGCCGGATCAACCCGGTAAAATCGGTCAAACAAGAGGGGTAGATGGGCCGCAGCGATACCGCAACCATTATCTGCAACGGATACGACTGTGGTGCCGTTGTCTGCAGAGCTTACCGATAGGCTGATTTCACCACCAGCAGGGGTATGTTGCACGGCGTTCAGCAACACATTACTCAGTACCCGTTTAAATAATTGGCTATCGGCATATAAAACCGCCTGTCCCCGGCAAATCAGACTAATATTTTTTTCCTCGGCCAAGGCTTCGTGGTAACTACAAACCGCTTCCAGCTCCGCCCGACCATTCAGTCCGCTGGTGCGCAAGGCAATCTCGGTATTTTCCGCCCGGGCTAAAAACAGCAGGGTTTCAACGATACGTGACAAGCGGCCATATTCTTCCAGGTTCGATTCCAGTATGTCCCGGTATTCATCGGCAGAGCGGGGTTTGGCTAAAATAACTTCTACTTCGCCCATCAGATTATTGATCGGCGTGCGCAGTTCATGTGCCAGATCAGCTGAAAACTGGTTGAGTTGGGCAAAGGATTTGGCCAGACGCAACAGCATGGCATTAAAAGCAATGGCTAAAGCCGATAATTCCTGGGCTAACTCTGCCGGCTCCAGTTGTTCGTGCAATTGGCTGGCAGTGATGCCTTCCATGTGCAAGACCATTTCGGTTAGTGGACTCAAGCCGCGCCGGGCCACCAATAACGCAGCCAGGGTTGAAAATAACAGTCCCAGCAGCAAGGCCCCGACCAAATTGTGTTGGTAAGCTGTCAACAGAGCGGCCTGATGGCTGGTATCCAGGGCAATTTGGATGGTATGCCCTGATCCGGTTTCCCGCACGGCCATCAGTATAAAGCTGCGGCCATCTGCCAGTTTCGCTATCACACCTTCGGCATTCGCCATCGCTTGAGCTGGCGGAAATGGCAGGGCAGTCATTAAATCCGGGGTTTCGCTTAAAGGCTGTCCAACAGCATCCAGTATCCTTGAATAATAACGCCCCACTGGTAAATTTAGCCCCTCGCCTTGTTCATCTGCCAGACGTTCCAGATTAAAGGGCTGTTCCTGTAACACCGTGTGCAACAACTGGATTTCTTTAATTAAAAACTGCCGGTTCCCCTGATAAAAGTTATCAACCAGAGTCTGATGCAGATACCAGCCTATCGACACTAAAATCAGCACAGCAGACAGCATAGACAACAGGGTCAGACGGGTGGTAATCGACCAAGGTTTAGCGTTCTTCCAGCACATAACCCACCCCCCGCACAGTATGCAGCAGTTTTTGCGGAAACGGATCGTCCAGCTTTTGCCGCAAACGCCGCACTGCCACATCCACGATATTGGTATCACTGTCAAAATGCACATCCCAAACCTGTTCGGCAATCAAAGTTCGCGACAACACTTCCCCTTGTCTTTGCAGAAATAAGGACAGCAGGGCAAATTCTTTGGGTGACAAATCCAGCCGTTGACTATGACGAAACGCCTTGTGCTTCACCGGATCAAGCTGAAGATCAGCTATGCCCAGATGTTCTGCCTGACGCAGCGGCCCCCTGCGTAAAATGGAACGGATCCGCGCCAGCAATTCCACAAAGGCAAATGGTTTAACCAGATAATCGTCTGCGCCCAGTTCCAAACCTTTCACCCGGTCATCCACAGAGTCTCTAGCTGTTAAAAACAATACCGGTGTCAAATTACCGCGTTCCCGCAAGGCTTGCAATACCGACCAGCCATCCCGCAACGGTATCATCACATCCAGAATAATCAGGTCATAAGCTATGCTGTCAGCCAGCAGCAAACCGGTTTCACCATCTGCGCCAATATCGACGATAAAGCCTTGCTCGGTCAGGCCCTTATGTAAATAAGCCGCTGTTTTCTTTTCGTCTTCAATAATCAGGATACGCATAGCTGTCTATTTTTGGCATGAATGAGTAGATGATATCCAGATAAAGCCACCAAAACTTAGCGGGTTATCATAGCCTGCATCGTCGCCACTCGTAGCCTCGATGTAACGCAGTGGAATCGAGGGATTCGTAGCGCAGCCTAAATCAAAGTAGGGTCAGCGGCATTCAACAATGCCCGCTACCGCCTGAACCAAAATCAACTATTAACGCCAACATAGTCCTATTTTTGGCAGGGTAGATAAAGCCACCAAAACTTAGCGGGTTATCATACCCCGCATCGTCGCAACCCGTAGCCTCGATGTAACGCAGTGGAATCGAGGGGTTCGCAGCGCAGCCTAAATCAAAGCAGGGTCAGCGGCATTCAACAATGCCCGCTACCGCCTGAACCAAAATCAACTATTAACGCCAACATAATCCTATTTTTGGCAGGGTAGATAAAGCCATCAAAACTTAGCGGGTTATCATAGCCTGCATCGTCGCAACCCGTAGCCTCGATGTAACGCAGTGGAATCGAGGGGTTCGCAGCGCAGCCTAAATCAAAGCAGGGTCAGCGGCATTCAACAATGCCCGCTACCGCCTAAACCAAAATCAACTATTAACGCCAACATAGTCCTATTTTTGGCAGGGTAGATAAAGCCACCAAAACTTAGCGGGTTATCATAGCTTGCATCTTCGCAACCCGTAGCCTCGATGTAACGCAGTGGAATCGAGGGATTCGCAGCGCAGCCTAAATCAAAGCAGGGTCAGTGGCATTCAACAATGCCCGCTACCGCCTGAGCCAAAATCAACTATTAACGCCAACATAGTCCTATTTTTGGCAGGGTAGATAAAGCCATCAAAACTTAGCGGGTTATCATAGCCTGCATCGTCGCAACCCGTAGCCTCGATGTAACGCAGTGGAATCGAGGGGTTCTCAGCGCAGCCTAAATCAAAGCAGGGTCAGCGGCATTCAACAATGCCCGCTACCGCCTGAACCAAAATCAACTATTAACGCCAACATAACTTTAAACCCTATGAATGTTATTAACTGGATTTACCGCCCAAGAACGCAGCAAAAAATAAAGCGTCGGAGTAGCAACCAGCGAAAGCAGCACGGATAATGTCAGTGCGCCTATCACTGCAATAGCCAATGGCTTCAGCATATCCGATCCGGCACCAATACCATAGGCTAAAGGCAACAAACCCAAAGCCGCCGCCAAGGAAGTCATCAACACCGGCCGTAACCGGCGCCGGCCCGATTCCACCAGGGCATCGGCCAGATTATGGCCTTGCGACTCGTACCGGGACACCGCATCCAGCATCAGAATGCCGTTTTTAGCAACCACGCCGATACCAATGATGGCGCCCAGCAGAGAAACGATATTCACCGAAGTACCGGTCAGATACCAGGCCATAATGGTGCCGCACATGGCCAGCAGCGAACCAAACACAATCGCGACAGGTTCATAAAACGAACGGAATTCGATCAGTAACACACTGAATACCAAAAATACCGAAGCCAGCAACACAATCAGCAGGTTGTGAAACGATTCCTGCTGTTGCTGATACAGCCCGCCAAATTCCAGTACCCCTGGCGGCAGGGTGTTATCCTGACTCAGTTTACGCTTGATTTCGGCAATGGCACTGCCCAGATCGCGGTTTTCCAAACGGGCAGACACCGCCACCAATTGCCTCAAGTCCTCGCGGTGCAATTCCAGTTGGCCGGTTTCAGTGATCACATCGGCCACTTGTGATAGCTTGACAGTGCGGCCATCTGCGGAGCGCAACGGCAATTCCCGCAGTTTGGCCAGCTGATCGGTGACCGCACTATTCATTCTGACCCGGATATTCACCACCCGATCACCTTCCAAAACATAAGAGGCCTTTTGCCCCAGCATGGCAGCATTCACTGCCAAAGCCACATCATTAACAGTTAGCCCGAAGCGCTGTGCATCTTGATAGCGCACCCGTAAACTCAAGGCTGGGCCGGTGGTTTCCAAACCATCAAAACTATCGACCACACCCGGCACTTTGGCCAGCTCGGCCTCAATCTGCGGTGCTTTTTGCTTGAGCCACTCCACATCGGTAGCAAACAATTTGATTTCGATTGGTCGCGGCGACCAAGTCAAATCGCCGATCAGATCGCCGAGAATGCCGGCAAATTCCCAATGCAAGCCTGGAACAGCCGCATTCAGCTGTTGGCGCAGTTCCGTCACCACTTCATCGGTTTTGCGTAGCCGCTTGGTTTTTAATTTGACTAAAAAATCGCCTTTATGGGCCTGGGAAATCCCCAAAGCCAGTCTGGCACCGGTACGCCGGGAATAACCTTCCAATTCCGGTATCGCCCGCAGGATGGTTTCCGCCTGCTGCAATTGCCGGTCGGTTTCACTCAAACTGGTTCCCCACGGCGCATGATAATCAAGCACAAAGCCGCCTTCATCCATAAACGGTAAAAACTCACTTTCCAGACGTCCGTAAAGCCAGGCTCCCAGCACCAATATCAGCGCGCAACCGATCAGCACTTTACCGGTCTGATGGAGCGCAGCACGCAGCATTTTTTCATAAAGACTAATCAGTTGCCCAAGCCAGTTTGGGCGTTCCGTTGACGGCTTGGATACGGACTGGCAGGCCGGCATCCACCAGGCCGCCAAGACCGGAATCAATGAAATGGCCAGTACCAGCGAGGTCAACAGCGACACCACCATCGTCAAAGCCAGCGCCTGGAAAAAGCAACCGGCTACCCCATCCAGAAAAGCCAGCGGGATAAATACCACCACCGGGGTCAGCGTCGAAGTCAGCAAAGGCCGAAAAATTTCACTAACAGCCTGCTGAACAGCAGTCAGGCGCGGCACACCAGTGGCAATTCTGGCATGAACGGCTTCCACCACCACGATAGCATCGTCGATAATCAGACCAATGGCAGCAGCAATTCCGCCCAGAGTCATTAAATTAAACCCCATACCCATGATGCGCAGCACCAGCAGAGTAATCAATACCGTAGCTGGAATCACCACTGCCGCGATTAAAGTCGCCCCCCAATTATTTAAAAAAATATAGAGTATGACAATGGACAGGATCAGGCCCAAAATAATCGCTTCCCAGACACTCTGGATGGAATCACCCACCAAAACCGATTGATCGTAGAACACTTTGGCCTGCAGATCCGCCGGCAAAGTGGCTTTTAATGCGGCCAGCTCTTGTTTTAGTTGCTGGGCAATATCCAAAGTGCTGCCGTCCGGTTGACTATAAATATTCAGCAATACGGCATTCACGCCATTAGCCGTCACCACATTAAATACCGGTTCCTGGCTGCGTTCAACTGTTGCAAAATCCTTGATGCGGATTGGATGGGGTGTCGCAGTAAGTGCACCGGGAGTAGGGGAGTTACCGCTGACAGCCACAGTCAGATTTTCAATGTCTGCCAAGCTATGCACCCGGCCATCCACCTGAGTCAGATACAGCCGGTAATTTTCTTCCAGCATGCCGGTGGGTGCCACCAGATTGTTTTTGAGTAAGGCATCGCTGATCTGACTTAGGCTGAGATTCACCGCCTGTAACCGTAAAGGATCAACGCTGATCTGATATTCTGGTGCGCGTCCACCGACAATGCCGATTCTGGCCACGCCCGGTATGCGCAGCAAACGCGGTTGCAGGGAATAGCGGGCAGTTTCCCAAAGGTCGGTGAGTGAATGGTTAGGCCCGGTTAAACTGAGACCTACCACCGGAAATGCGGCAAAAGTCAATCGCCAAACGGCTGCACTGGCCGTAGCGGGCAGGGCCTTTTGGACGATGCCCAAACGGCCCTGGACAAACAGCTCGGCCTGTACCATATCGGTTTGCCAAGTAAAAAACACATTGATTTCAGCAGAGCCCCGCCCCGTTTTTGAACGCACGGTAACCACGCCGGGAATGTCTTTCATCGCCTCTTCAACCGGCCGGGTGATAGTGGCCATCATTTCATTAGCCGGCATTACCCCGTTATCAATCAAAATCACCACACGGGGGAAATTGGTCAGCGGAAAAATAGCAGAAGGCATCCCCAAGGCCGCATAAGCACCGGCCAGACACAGGGCAACACACAAAAAACTGATGGATAGCCGGTGATGTATGGCAAATGAGCCAATAACAGAGCTGGCCATTATTGCGCCACCTTGACGCGCGTTTTGCTTGGCAAACCGTAAGCGCCCTCAGTAACGACAACGGTTCCCTCGACCAAACCGGCACCTGCCACTTCAATAAAACCGCCATCCCGTAAACCGGTTTTGATGGTTTGCTGTACTGCGCTGTCTCCATCAACCACAGCAATCAAGCTGGAACCCTCCTTGTTTACCACGCTGGCAACCGGCACCGCCAATCGGTCCGGCCGCTCTTCCACCAGGATACCCACACTAACAAACTGACCGGGTCGCAAGCCGGATTCTGCCACAACTGACGCTCTAACCAATATGGTATCTGTCAACTGATCAATCTGGGCGCCTATCAATGTTACCGATCCAGTAATATTAGCCCCGGAACCTGCTGTTATTGCAACAAATTGCCCCAAACGGATGTCGGTCACTTCCACACTAGGCACTTTTACGGCAATATGCAAACGCCGTAAATCAATCAGATCTGCCAATACCGTGTTCAGATTTACCGCCTCACCAACTTTAAAATGGATAGCCGCCACCGTACCGGACAACGGTGCTTTGATTTGTAATAATTCGCGCTGGGTCTGCACACTTAATAAATCCTTGCGGGCAGCTTGCAGCAATTGTTCCGCTTCATCGTAAAGTTTGCGCGAAACATTATCACTGGCATTGAGCTGTTGTTTACGGGCAAAATTCTTTTCCGCAAATGCCACTGCCACCCCCGCCTTGGCAATCAAAGCATCGCTGCTGCGGGTGTCCAGCTCAAATAATAAATCGCCTTTTTTAACTAACTGACCTTCCCGGCAATGGATTTGGCTAACAATACCCGCCAGCGGTACAGCTATTTTGGCGCTGGCCGCCGGCTCTGGCTCGACCAGACCATAGCCAAAAATAAACCGCCGAAAATTCATCTTGACGATACTGGCGGTTTGCACGCTGACTTCTGTGATCACTTCCGGTTCTGCCACTGGTTCGGCGTTTATTTTCCAAAACATCACGCCAATAATGCCGGCAATGATTAGCCAAAATCCGTATTTCATGGGCTGGTTTTCCTCAGAACAGAATCCGAAATTTGCGTGGTTGTCAACGTGGAAGCCAGCGGAAAGCGCAGGGTGTCTTCCAGGGTATTGAGGGCTTGCTGGGTTTCTATCAGCACATCCAGATGGCTACGTTCAGCAATCGCGTTTTCCAGTGCTGTGCTTAACAATGCCAGGCGATCGACTTCCCCGGCTTGCAATAAAGCCTGGGCAGACTGTAAATTATCCTGCTGTAGTTGTTTTTGTTTTTCGGCTACTTGCCATTTGCTCAGCACTGCCGCCACACCCGCATCAGCCCGGTCAATATCACCCAGAATACGCAATTGCAAAGCCTCAAAACGTACCGCAAACTCATGACGTCTGGCTTCAGCTTCGGCAATCGGACCTTGATTTTGATGCAACACCGGCAACTGTATCAAAGCACCCAAGGTCCACAGGTTTTCGCCTAGTTCCCAGGCATAACCAGGATTGGCCTGCACATTGGGATATTGATTGGCTATTTCCAGTTGCAGTGCCGACTGTGCCGCATCGTAATCAGCCAAAGCCGCCAACACATCAGGGCGTTGCTGTAAGGCAATGCTTCTTAAGTCTCGCACCGGAATACGCTCAAGCACCGGCGGTTTGGCCAGATCACTGAAATCGAAAGTTATTCCGGATAAAGCCGTTACCGGTAAACCGACTGCGGCGGCCAATAACACCCGGCTTTCCGCTGTTCTTTTTTGGGCCGCGCTGCTGTTCAACTGCAATTGGTTTAAAGCTAAATGAGTACGCATCAGTTCCAGCCGGGTTATTTCACCGGCTGAAAATTGCTGTTCCAGGCTGACACTCATAGCCTGCTGAATACCCAGTTGCCGTTGCAACAAGCGCTCGGCTTCTTGCGCCGCGTAAGTTTCCAGCATGGCTAAGCGCAAGCGGGCCCGTACCAGCCAAGCTGTTTCTTTAATGCGCAACTTGGCCGCCGCGCTCAGATGTTTGGCTTTATCCATACGAAAACCGCGTTTACCGGCTGTTTCGATAGGAATATTCAGATTACCCAGCGCATACCAAGGCATGGCGGTAGTGGCGATATGAGTGAGATAGGAAGTTGACGGATTGATGGATGGGTTGGGTCGCTGCGCGGCAGTCATATTAGCGGCATCAACCGTGTCAGCCTGAGCGCGAGCCAGCGCCAAATCGGGATGATAATAAAACGCCGCCAGGCTAAGCTGATCAATATTCCAGGATTTAAGCGGCCAAACCGAGTCCTTAGCCAATGCAGCTACCATAAAATCGTATAGTCCGGCATCGCTCAAAGTGCGAGCTTCCATGTTAAGCATGGTTGCCGGCGCTTGCAGCGGCACCTCCTGGAACCGGGCACAGCCGGTTAGGCCTAAGCCGATAAAATTGACAACAATAATAATGGAGAATAATTTGTGCATGACTGCATATTAACCATGCAGTCCTGACAGCGGCATGACGAGAACATTACAATATTGTCAGAATTGCACAATGAATCGAATATTGAACTAACGCTGAAAATCTTGGAAGCGGAACGTAAGTGGAGCGAAGATTTTTAGTCCCCGATAGGCGTAGCGCCGGGCGGGTTTTCGAAGCGAAGCGGAGAAAACCTGCAAGGCATCGCGAAACGCCGTCAAGTCACTTGGAGCCGAAGTTCCGATCCCCTTGTTGGGTCGGAACGAGGTGAGGAGGACGAATCGGGGCCGCCGGAGGCATTAGCGGTCGCGTAATTTTTGCCGCTTGTTGGGGCTGGGATGCCCCTAAACAAGCTTTCGCAAAAATAGCGACTCACTGAACATTATCACTTTCGGAAATTTTCAGAGTAGTTGTCGCCTCGATGATCCGCAAAAATACAAGCCTGCCACGACGACCAGTCAACAGGATATCTTACAACCCGCACGCAGGGCCGTTTGAATAGTTTGGATGTACTCACCGCCAAACAGTAAGCAGAGCAAAAAAGGCTGGGGTTGGGTCCACAGTAGCGGCCTGAATATCCCTCGACTGAGTTTTTCAAATCCTTGTCGAATACGAATGATGACAATTTGATAAAGGTCGTACCGTTCGCCACATTGCCCTAACTGCGCCCGACTCCAAATGCTCCAGTCCGACAATGCGCTCAACACCTTCGGCCAGCGGATTCGCGCAACGAACCTTGGACAAGCGTACAACATCGCCAAACTTTACCCTGGGCCAGTCTTTACTCGATTCCTTCGACATTTCTATCCCCTTGCTCTTGCTCGTTGACGCTGTTGCAAGCGGTTTTGTATTTGACTGTATAGTTTGGCTTGCTGATGCTCACGATCACGTAAACAGACCACCAGCGAGTATTCCTCTAATGTTTTGGTATCAGTCTCACCCCAGGGATGATCATTCCGAGTGATTACAACAAATAGTTTTTGGGTTTTTAATTTGTGAACTTTAGACAGAACTTTGAATTGCCACATAGCTGACTGAACTGTGCCCTTACTTCTTAAAGTTTTGCTAACATTAGCACCATCTAACTCTTTAATGTTCTTAAAATCTTCCTCATTAGTCGCCTTATTGAACATTTTGACTGCATGATCAAGATCGGGTGCTGCGACTAGACGAAAATCTATTCGCGTGGCCTTGTATGAAACCCGCGTTGATCGTACTGGTGGTGTATGGGCTAGACTGACTGATATTTCACGAGTTCTTTTGCCTCGTGAAACAAAATCGTCTGGCACCACCACTTCGTAAAAATGATGATGCTTGTTTTCAATTTGACCTTCAGCAATCAGGGTGACTTCATTTTCTAGGGATTTCAGCAACGCCCGTGCATCAACAAGACCATATCCCACAACTTTTCTTAATGACTCCTCATCGTCAAGAACTTCTGAAGCGGATTTTGGAACGGTGGCGTGAGTCACCAATAAAGCACGTAACAAATTGGCGCTGGCTTCCGGGTGTTCCGATAGTATTTTTCCAGCTAAATGCGTGATATGCGGTGCAGCAAAACTGGTCCCGCATTTTAGCCCCAACAAATTACCTTGGGTGAAATCAAGATTGGTGGAAAGCTCACCTAGGCCTTGATCGTGAATATGATTTGCACCGCTACGTGCATTCAAAACCCAATTGCCGCCAAAGGCCACCAGTTCAGGTTTTATTGCACCACCTACCGTTGGCCCATGACGGGTAAAAGGGGAAGGCTGTTCGGTTTTGGCTATGGGTAATTCCGCAGGATCATGAATATGACGTTGGGTATTAAAACTGGCCTCTTGACGAGCCAAACTGCCAACTGTCAATACGTTAAGTGCTGTGGCCGGGTCAATGATAGCCCAATCATCATGCGTTAAATAATCCGGATATTCTTGTCTCCAGGCTAGGCCATCAAGTTGGCCAGATAATACATTACCAGCAGAAACGACAAATAAAACACCTAGTTCACGCGACAATCTGTCTAAGGTATAAGCCAAACCACGGACGTGTCCACCTAAATAAGGTTTGCGGCTATCGCCGAAAGAAAGATTGAAAACACGACAATTGTATTGAATGACAAAATATCGAACGGCAGCGTCAATGTGGTTTTCAATCAAGCCGTTATTTTCATTATCCTTGTCCAGAATCCGACCGCTGAAAAGACGCAATTCCGGTATGAAAGCCCCCGCTTCAATTGATTTAGCCAAATCGCCATACAATGCAATTCCGGCAACATGGGTACCATGACCACTCTCGTCTGTCGCCATATGACCAGGCAAAAAGCTTTGCGCATCGCCTACTGCCGACCCTAACAAGGGATGGCCGGTTACCAGCCCACTATCCAGCACCACAACACCAGGCGCATTAGGTAACGGTGAAGGTGGAATCGGGAAGTGCTGTATGTCCAGGCCAAGATATTTTCTATCCAAACCAAAGCGCGGCGGTAAATCGATAATACGTATATCTCGATGATGCAGGAGTAGTTCGGCTTGATGGCGATCACAGCGTACGCGATAGATGGTTAGTCCAGGCTGTTTGACACTATCAGGAAATTCAATGCCATTTTCTTTCAGCCATGCTTCAAACTTGCTCCACAACAGTTGGCGTTCTTTGGCGTTGTCCTCAATCGGCCAAAGCTCGAGGTCGATGTAAAAGGTTTCTGACTCTGGAAAGCCTTCCTGCTTTAACGACCATCCGGTTCTGTCTTCAGACGTCCAACCTGACATGCCTTGTAAGGCATAATAGATTTGTTTATAGGTAACGTTTTCGTTTTTAGCTATTGATGCTAATTTGGCCTCGAACGATTGCAAGGCTGATTGACTAACAAAGGCAACCACCACCTCGTCATTCTCCTGACTGACGAATTCAATGTCACTGGAAATTTTTTTCAATTCGTCAGGATTAAATCCTTTTTCAACCTGAAAACGAAACAATTTGCGATTATCAAAACCACCAATATCTTGTTCGGTTTGCTGGATGGTTTTTTGTAAAGCCAGCCCCAGCGCTTTGCCATGCGCAGCCGGATCTGGAGGCAGCTGGAACAGTGGAGGTCTACCTGGTCTTTTTTCAGTAATGGGTTCCTCACGCTGCAGCGGCAAATGAGGGTAGCTTGATATCATGAATAACTATTCCTGTTTAGAAACCCGATTCCTTCTTGCATCTTCTCGGCGTATGGCTGACTGAATATGCCGTTCGGTCAAAAACTCTTTACCGGACAACACTTTTTCTTTAATGGCTCGGCGTAAAACCCGTTCGACATCGGCATGTGACATGCCTTTAAAAAGTCCGGAAATTTTGCCGTTGTCGATTTCAAACTCCCTGCGCACGCCTTTAAGCTTGATGGCAAGTAAGCGTTTAAGCTGTTCCGAATTTGGGGCTTCAAACACTAACACTTCATCAAAGCGCCGCCAAATGGCGGAATCCAGAATACCTTCATGATTAGTGGCTGCGATTAACAGACTTTTGCCGTCATAGGCATCCAGCATCTGTAAAAATGCATTGACCACACGTTTTAATTCACCATGTTCGGCACTGTCGGCACGTTCTTTCGCCAAAGCATCAAATTCGTCGAATAAAACCACCATAGGGATTGTAGTAATAAAATCGAACACTTTACGCAGGTTTGCCGCCGTTTCTCCCAGATAGGATGAAACAACGCTATCGATTCTAACAATCGCCAGAGGTAAACCGAGTTCGCCGGCAACAATTTCCGCCGATAGTGTTTTCCCGCATCCAGGCGGACCGCAGAATAGCAAGCGATCAGCCGGAAATAAACCGTGCGAGTTGAGTATTTCCACACGATGATGCTCTTCAAGAATTTCATCCAACAGCGAACGATTTTCATCCGATAAAACCACATCATCAATTCTGCGTAAGGGCTCTTTTATCTGTAATAGAGCCAAGCCACGTTCTTTGTCTTCCGGTAATTTAGAAAACTCAAAACGCTTTGCTTGCTCAGTAGAACTGCGCCGGCCATAGAGAATTTTTTCCAAATCATTGGCAAGCAAATGATGTTGCTTATCGCGCTCTTCCTGAATAATTTTTTCCGAAACACGGCGAAAAGAGTCCGAGTCGCCTTCAGATCCTGACTTTATGAGCTGTCTTAGTAATGCACCGGAAGCCATTCCCCCTCCCTATCGCCAGTTTGTTATGATATTTTGGCTAAAATTTTTTGTAAAATTTTAAACTATTTTTGCCACCTAGAGTAAAAGTAGGTGCTACGACTACGGTTAGTGCAAAATCATCATCAGGGTTACCTGTTGTGCTAAAGTCCATGACTCATAATATTTTTCAATTGACCGAAAACACTTTGAAAGCTGTTGGTGCGAAAAACCGGGTCACAACTTGGGCAAGAGCTGTTTCCAAAACACGTTTCATCAATTCGCAAGCCTCTTGGGTGAAGCGCTTGTCCAACCCCTGAGCGCTGATCTTTAATCCATGAGTATAGCCGGCTCTAGCCAAGCCTTCGACTGACGGTGTGAAGTACTGCATCCAACCAAAGATCAACGTTTTCACAAAATTAGACCCCGTGATTTTACGCTGGCGTTTGATGAATCCCTCTTTGGCGAGTTCGTTAGACTTAGTGGTCAGAACCGAACAAACTGCAGGGTTTGCGCCAGCCTAAAAAAATTTCCATTTCGAATATTAGTTTACAAGTAAATAATATCTATTTTATCATATGGTTAAACAGTATATTTCGCCTAATTTATACTAAGTTGATGCGTATGGGGTATTTTCTGAAAGGGGCTGGTTCATCGGCTATCCTCATCAATTTACGGTGAGGATACTTTCCCAAATTCAATTGATTACGGGTAGATGGGGTTTGTTAAGCGCTTACGTTTCGTCGGCCATGATCACGTTCCCGGCCAGTTGATGCTCCCGGATCAGATTAATCAAAGGTTGTAACGGTCTGGCCAGTGCAATGACCCAGTTCGCCAGCGGCCCTTGAGAGTTCGCCACCATAACGCGATAAAATACTTTCAAGCCGATACAGCGGCAAGCCATCGCAGTATTTATAGATCAGTACCAAACCGCCGCCAAACGGATTATGACCGAGCTCACACTCCACAATCGCCGCCAGTCCGCGATGAGATTTACGAAAATCAATTGGCTGACGGTAAAGATAAACCTGTGTCAGTTCCAAAGAAGGCCGCATGATGCGGGTCACCGCAACACCTCAATCAATTGTTTAATCAAGGCCATCTGATGCTGAGCAATCCCCGTCAACTGAGTGCCATCCCGGAAGCACAAAGACAAGCCAGGTGAAAAGGGCGGGGCGGCAGACGCTACGACTTGAACCCGGGCAAAGCCGGTGACAGGGGCCGGGGCAACCAACTCGTGGCCTACCTGAAACTGATGTTTCCAATAACGAAACTGGTGCGTCACCAGTTCCTGCTCACGGCAGTAACGGGCTTGGGATAACCCAGATGCCTGCCATTGCTCAATGTGAAGCCGCCAAAAGGCGTGATCGGTATTGTTTTCCGTGGATGTCATCGCTAATCCCAAAATTATTGTCGTTGGGAAAGTCTGACATGGTCGACACAGGGGGTAAATTATGCTGAGTATTGAGCGCTTACCTTACAAACTTATCAGTTCGTAGTGAGTTCATCACCTGAACGTGGTGGTTGTCCACCTTCACGGGTTAAAATTTTTCTAAATGCTTCGAAATCTGCACGATTTTTTCTTTCTGCAAAGAAATTAGCCGTTTTCATAGCGGTAAGTTTTTCAGCAACAGCAGTGGCCACAAATTGGTTTAGGCTTACGCCTTCTTCTTTGGCTAGTTTTTCAACAGCTGCTTTCACTGAACGTGGCAAACGAAGTGGGTAGGAGCTTACATTACTCATTGTTTTAACCTCTGGAGAGCTTCAAACGGTTTTAGGATTTCAATTCCAAAGTCATTCGGGGTAGTCCCGTAATCACGGTGATTGAAGGTAACAATTGCATCAACTCTGCCGTTTACTGCCGCTTCAAGTACCATTTCATCGGCTGGATCACGCAATCTTTGCCGCCAAAGAAAATGTGTTTCAACAGGCTCAACCAAGCCCGCCAATGCATCCAAATATATACCAACCTCAGTTTCATTCAATCCAGCAGCTAGTTGATGGGCTGGCAAAAACTACAGGTTGCGTCATATTCGACGACCAAAGGTACATTTGCTACCATTACAAATAAGCCATCAAGTGCTGCTAGTAAAAGTGCTGCTGAAGCTCCTGTTGGGCTACGCATAGCTGAAACGATTACATCAGTATCTAAAACATATCTCATATCACTTATAGTATCACATTCAAAAAATTAGCTTTTATTTGCTTTTGTCCTATTTTTTGAACTTATTAGGCCTGTAATGTAGATAAATTAATTGTTTAATTTTTAACAAAGTTTTCAAAGTCATCTGCACGATGCCAATTTTCTTTACTTAATGCTCGCCAAAATGATTAAAAACATGATGTTTTAAACATAAACCGATTCAGCTATGAAAACTTTGAAGACTGAAGGACTTCCAAAACTCCCTTTCAAAACCTAAATTTCTCTCTACGATCTTGGCCGCATTAGCAAATGCTATGTTTCTGCTGGTGGCAAGTGGGGCAATTGCCTGGGAAGCAATCCAACGTTTAGCAAATCCACCGGCGGTAGCGGGTTTAACGATCATGGAAGTCGCAGCCATCGGTATTGTCATTAATGGCCTGTCAGCCTGGCTGTTTGTCAAAGGCAGCAAAGGCGATTTGAACATTCGGAGTGCTTACCTGCATATGCTGGCAGATGCACTTGTCTCATTAGGTGTGGTTAGCGGCGGTATTTTAATGATATATACCCAGTGGTTCTGGCTTGACCCCGTCATTAGCCTACTGATCGTATTAGTAATTGTCATAGGTACTTGCGGGTTGCTGCGCGAATCAACACAACTGGCGTTAAGCGCCGTTCCTCGTCACATTGATCTGGCCGCGATCGATAGCTTCCTGCGCCAATGTCCTGGTGTCAGCGATATACACGATTTGCATATATGGGGCATAAGCACCACTGAAACAGCGCTAACGGTGCATTTGGTGATGCCAGCAGGTCACCCCGGCGATAAGTTTATGGATGAGTTAGTATTAACATTAAACCAAAGATATTCCGTGCAGCACAGCACATTACAAATCGAACAGGGCACAACCAATCACAGTTGCACCCTTATCTCGGTAGGTCGGCACTGATAATCTCAACTATATTTCAGCCCATAATCAGTTGGTAAATCTTTTTTTCCGCCTGATAGCAAGAACAGGCGGCTGCTTCCAAACCAGCGCGGTTAAGTACGGTGATATGGCCGCGCCGATAACTGATCAGTTTCCGGCGTTGCAATGAACTGGCGGCTTTAGTGATACCCACTCGGCGTACACCCAGCATATAGGCCAAAAATAAGTGGGTAATGTGAAAAGTGTCGGCGTGGGCACGATCCTGCGTCATCAACAGCCAGCGCGCCAGACGGGCTTCTACCACATGAATCCGGCAACAGGCCGCAGTTTGAGCCAGTTCGCTAACTGTTACATAAAGATAGCGTTTTAACATGCTGTATAGCGCCGGACTGTTGGCAACTTCCTGAGTAAATGCCGCCGCACTAATGCGCAATGCCGGCCCAGCTCCCTGAACTAGGGCCTGAAACGGGGCAATTTCTACACCCAGGATTAAAGTAATGCCTGCCATGCCTTCGTTACCGATTAATCCCACTTCCAAACCAGCATTGCCTTCCAACGGCGTTACCAGTGAAATAAAACTACCGGTGGGAAAATACACGTGCGGCACCTGATCGCCATGTTCGTAAATAATATCGCCAAATTCAAGTTGGACAGGTTCACAAAGGCTGACTAACTGTTCACGATCAGCAAACGGCAATGCTGTCAGGAGTTGATTGGCGGCATAATTAGGTCGGGTGGATGTCAATATCTTTACTCCGTTAAGGTTTAACAATGCACTTTACACCATCAAACTGACACTAAAGATGGCTGTTAGCATCCACAATACGCCCCAGGCCACCAATAGTCTGTCTGGTAGCGTACGGAGTTTGTAAATATTTACTTGTCAAACAATTTATGTGTTGTAGCGTACAGACGGGTATCTTGACTTTAGCTATGCTAAATGCCGGAGACTGGAAGTAACTCTTACCTGCTGTCGGCTTACGCCCGGCATGGCGTGCCTGATCAGGCCATTTTCCTGACGAGACTAAATCAATAGTGGTGTCGGCGATTTATATGCGGTATTCCCGATGCCTAATTCTTTATCCGCAAGGAGTCATTTATGAAACGATTATTGGCAATATTACTGCTCCAGGTGCTGTATCAAACGGTAAGCTATGCAGAACAACCTGCAGTCGAACCCCAAACTCAAGGCGAGGTCAGTTTTGTCAGCGGCGGGGTAGGCGGCGAGGAACGTCATGCTCTGCAAGCCTTGCGGTCTGAATATAATTTAAGTTTGCTGTTTTCGGTAAAAGGCAGTGGTGAGTATTTGAGTGATGTCAAAGTGCGTATCGAAGACGCTAAAGGCAAAATCTATCTGGAAACAGTCTCTGACGGACCGATTTTATATGCCAAGCTGAAACCAGGCAAATACCATGTATCCGCCGCTCAAAATGGTTATGAAATCTATAAAAAAGTCACGTTGGATACCAGCAAAATCACAGCACTATCTTTCGTTTGGCCGCAAGAAAAATCCAATTGAATTTAGCGTTGCTGACAGAGCAGAAAATTAGCGCTGATTATGTTCGATGTCGCACAGAACTCGACCTATTATAGGTTTACAGTTATTACACCTATTGCCGCCAAGTTTGGCGGCTTGCCAGTGTTCATTGTCTGCTCCTAAGTAGCCCTGATCGTTTGATCGCCCGCCTCATGTGTTTCAGCAACGCAATGAGGCGTTTTTTTGCATTCTACAGCCTGATTTCGGCCACCTCATAACCCTTTCCGATTTCAATGCCGCTGGTCTCGATAGCAGCTCTCTAGTCAATGTTCGTTAGCGCACTGTTTTAATTAAGCGAAACGTGTCTAATTGATTTGTATTCGAAGTTAACTTACTGGATAAAACATCATGAACACATTTTACCGATTCAGATCAACTCAATGGCTACAGATTTTAGGGGTTAGCGTTTCTGCCGTACTTTTAACCGCTGCCTGTGCCAACAACCCGCCACCTACTGAGCAAATAGCCGTAGCCAAAGCCGCTGTCAACAATGCCAGTGCCGCCGGTGCTACCGAATTTGCCCCATTACCGCTCAGATATGCTCAGGACAAAATGGAAGCCGCAGAGCATGCCATGGACAAAGAAGATTATCACGTAGCCCGGCTATTGGCAGAAGAAGCTGAAGTGGATGCTTTGCTGTCAACAGCAACCGCGCGTTCCGTTAAGGCGCAAAAAGCAGTTAGCCAGTTGCAGCAGGACAATACCGTGCTGCGCCAGGAAATTGATCGTAAAACCCAATAATCAGCTCAGGAATTCAATATGAAAACTATTCACTATCTATCCATAAGCCTGATTGCCACCCTGCTGGCCGGTTGCGGTGCCAATCCCAAGAATGCTTCGCTGGTCGATGCACATGAACGTTATAACACTGCCAGAAATAATGCAGAAGTCACCAATCAGGCGCCGCTGGAATTGAAAGATGCCGCCGATACCCTGAAAAAAGCAGATTCTGCTTTCCAGGAAGATGATGATGACGTGCAAACCGTTGATCATCTGGCCTATGTCGCTAGTCAGCAGGTCGGCATTGCTCAGGAAACCGCCAAACGCAAAATTGCAGAAATTGCCGTCACCAATGCCGAAGCCAGTCGCAGTAAAGTGCAACTGGATGCCAGAACCGCCGAAGCAGACTCAGCCAAACGCCAAGTGGCCGGCGACAAAGACATCATTGCCCAGCAGGCTATCCTGATCAATGAATTAAACGCCAAAAAAACTGAACGCGGCTTCATGATTACCTTGGGCGATGTATTGTTTCGTACCAATAAGGCTCAACTTGAATCCGGCGGTACCCGTAATGTGGCAAAACTGGCGGATTTTTTGAACCAATATCCCGATTATAAAGTGCTGATTGAGGGTTATACCGATAGCACCGGCAGCCATGACTATAATCAGGAACTGTCTGATCGCCGTGCCTACTCAGTGCGTAGCGCTTTAGTCGATATGTCCATCAACAGCAATCGTATTGAAACCCGTGGCTATGCCGATGAGTATCCAGTGGCCAGCAATGCCACCGCTGCTAATCGCCAGTTAAATCGCCGGGTAGAAATTGTGCTGTCCGATGCTAACGGCAATATCACCGAGCGCTAATCCAGCCTAACTATAGGCCGAACATTTCCCAAAATGCCTTAACGGTACTTAAACAATGACGACAATTAACAAAGAGAATCTTATGAAAACTAAAGAAGAATATATAGACAGCCTCTCCGCCGAATTAAAAGAATGGAGTGCTGAAATTGATGTGTTAAACGCCAAAGCCGAACTCGCTGCGGAAGACATAAAACTGCAATATTACGCCGATATCGCTGCCTTAAAAGCCAAAGAAGCGGTAGCCACAGCTAAAATCAAGGAATTACAAGAGGCTAGCGGTGATGCCTGGGATGCGGTGAAAGATACTGCTGAACATGTTTGGCATGACTTGCGTACCGGTCTGGCCAGCATAGTTTCCAAATTCAATTAATTCGGTACCAACTCAAGCCCGCCCAAACCGGGGCTTGAATTTTACGGCATTAAAAAATTAGTAACTACTCAGCGTCCAAGTATCTCCTTAAAAAACCAGGTAGTTGTGGGTGCAAAACGCAGTACAACGCATCAATAAAAGCTAAGTACTTGTTTAAAAAGGATCATACAAAGTTACGCTGAGTAATTACAAAATTATCTATCAAATACCTGAATATAGGATGTGCCGAGGCAAGAATGCGCATCGTTCGCGATTGATGCGCATCGCAGCGTGCCGCACAACCTATTTTTATTGAAGCGCCATTCGACATTGGATTTGATTTCGGCAACGCTGAGTAAGAAAAATATGGAGAAGTCAATATGGCAAAACAGTTACAGCGCAGAAAAAAAGTCAGGCTAGCCCATCCTGGCGGCGATGAAACGCCGATTCGCTTTGAATTATTCAGCACCGAACGACTGACGGAACATGCCTATAGTTTGGCTAAAGCCCAAAAAGTGGCTTATCCCAAAGTCGGGCAGCGCCTGATTCCCCGAGTCCGGGAAAACGCCGAAGTATTATTTGCCGCCTATCAAGCGGTCGCTAAGACAGTGCGCGAACAGCGCGCCATTACCCCGGCAGCAGAATGGTTGCTGGATAATTTTCATATTATTGAAGAACAAGTCAGTAATATAGACATTGATTTGCCGGAAAGCTATTACCAGGAACTGCCAAAATTGTCGGAAGGATTTCTGGTCGGTTATCCCCGCGTCTACGGTATAGTCTGGGCTTTGGTGGCGCACACCGACAGCCGCTTTACCCCGGAACTGCTGACTCTATTCGTTAATGCCTATCAGGAAGTAACACCGCTCAGTCTTGGCGAATTATGGGCAATACCGATTACCCTGCGTGTGGTGCTGGTCGAAAACTTGCGGCGACTGGCAGTCAGTATCATGCGCTCCCAGTCTGGCCGGGAACTGGCAGATGAGTATATCGACGCAACTGAACAACTTGGCATACACAATGATAGGCCCAGCCCGGATATCGCCCCGGCGGAACTGCCGACTGAACCATTACGTCAGGCCTATGCCGTACAGATTCTGCTGCGCTCCCACGATCCGCATCCTGCCGGCTCATTGTCTCTGGATTTTCTCAATGACTGGCTGAAACAGCAGAACCTGAGTCTGGAAGATCTGGTGCATCGCGAACATGCCGAACAAATTGCCGACAATCTGACCGTCCGCAATATCATTACCAGTATGCGCGCTATTTCCGCTTTTGAATGGCCGGATTTTATCGAAGCCGTCAGCCATGTTGATCACTGTTTACGTGGTCACCCCGGTTATGCCGCAATGGATTTTCTTACCCGCGACCGCTATCGCCATGCCATCGAAGAACTGGCCAAACGTTCTGTTTACACGGAATTAGCCATAGCCCAGCAATTGATGCTGAAAATTCAGAACATCAGCACCAGTTCAGCGGGGTTCGAACGGCTAATTGAGCCGGGCTACTACTTAATCGGTGCCGGGCGTTATGGCTTTGAAACTGAAGTCGGTTACCGGGCCAGTCTTAAGCAAAAACTGCTGCGCGGCTATGTAGCCGATTCGGGGCTGGCTTATCTGAGCAGTCTGGCCGGTTTGACGTTATTATTATTCTGCTGGCCGTTGGCGGCCAGCATCAATGCCGGACTGGGCGGTCTGGCTATTAGCTTGATTGCTTTATGTATTCTGTTTCCGGTTTCGGATATCGCTATCGGATTTTTCAATCAATTAATCATCGCCGGTCTGCCGCCCCGGCATTTGCCGCGCCTGGAACTCAAAACCGGCGTTCCGGCAGACGTGAGTACCTTTGTCGTGGTGCCCACGCTGTTTTTTAAAGAAGCCGAGGTGCTGGATCAGGTCAGACAGATGGAAATTCACTATCTGGCCAATCCGGACGGAGCGGTGCGGTTTGCACTGTTGTCGGACTGGATCGATGCCGACCAGGAAACCCTGGCAAATGATGCCAAACTGTTAGCCTTGGCCGTCGGCGGTGTAGCGGCACTTAACACCAAATACGCTGCAGAACGATTTTTTATCTTTCACCGTAAACGCTTGTGGAATCCCAGCGAAGCCAAATGGATGGGTTGGGAACGCAAGCGCGGTAAGCTGCATGAATTTAACCGTTTATTGCGCGGCGCCACCGACACCTCGTTTCTGGCAGTCAATGGTCAGCCCGCAGCAGCCCCTCCAGGGGTGTGTTATGTCATTACTCTGGATGCCGATACCAAATTACCGATGGGCACAGTGGCCCAATTAGTCGGCGTGGCCATGCACCCGTTAAATCAGCCGGTTTTTGACAGCAAAAGCCAGCGTATAGTTGATGGTTACGGCATACTCCAGCCGCGGGTAACGCCAACCCTGCCGCAACGCCGCGAACACTCATTGTTTCACCAGTTGTTCGCCGGCGCAGCCGGGTCGGATGCCTATGCCAGTTCGGTTTCTGAACTCTATCAGGATTTATTTGCACTGGGTACCTATAGCGGTAAGGGTTTATATCATGTTGACAGTTTCGAAGCGGCATTAGCCGGGCGAGTGCCAGACAACACTCAGCTGAGTCATGATCTGTTTGAAAGTGTTTACGCTCGCTGTGCACTGGTTAGTGATATTGAGTTTTTTGAAGAATTTCCTTGTCATACCGAGGTAGCGGCTTCGCGGGAACATCGCTGGGCGCGCGGCGACTGGCAGTTATTGCCCTGGATATTCGGCACCAGCGGCAGCAATATGCCCTTGTTGGGCCGCTGGAAAATGCTCGACAACTTACGCCGTTCCCTGTCGGCACCGGCAGCATTTGCGGCGCTGGTGTTGAGTTGGGCCATTCCCGGTGCGCCGCACGCGTTGCTGACCGGCCTGGTGCTGACGGCTCTGGCTATTCCCACCATCATGGCCTGCACCAAAAGCCTGGCACCGCCCAGGCGCGGCATTTCATCGTTTACCCATTGGCGAAACACCTTGCAGACTGTGCTCTGGGCTATCGGTAACAGCCTGGTGGCACTGGTGTTTCTGGTGCAACATGCCTGGTTGATGACCGATGCCATCGCCAATACCCTGGTCAGATTATTAATTACCCGGCGGCGCTTGCTGAAATGGGTAACGGCCTTACAGGCCAAAAATGTTTCGGATAATACTCTAAAAAATCTGCTTAAGCCCTTGGGCCGTTCATCCTTGCTGGTGCTTGGTGCGGCGGCGGTGGTGTTAATCGGTAATCCCGCCGGATTGACGGTGGCTGCGCCGTTTATGCTGTTGTGGTTATTGGCCCCAATACTTGCCCGCAGCTTAAGTCTGCCACCCAAGCTGGATAAAGCCGAACAGCTGCAAGCAGGGGATGCCCAAGCCATGCGTTTGCTGGGTCGGCGTATCTGGCGGTTTTTTACCGTTTTTGTGACGGCAGACGAACATCATTTACCCCCGGACAATTTTCAGGAAGACCCGGAACCCGTTATCGCCCAGCGCAGTTCGCCCACCAATTTTGGCCTGTATCTGTTGTCGGTGGCGGCAGCCCGTGATTTTGGCTGGATCGGTCTGCTAGAGGCTATGGACAGGCTGGAGGCCAGTATGACCACACTGAACGGTCTGGCCCGGCTGAACGGTCATTTTTACAACTGGTACGATACCCGTGATTTACGAATTTTGGAACCCGCTTATATTTCCACTGTGGATAGCGGAAATCTGGCCGGACATCTGCTTACCTTGGCGGAAACCTGCCGGGAAACGCTGAGCAAACCGCTGTTGCTTAGGCACAGTTTGCCGGGTTTGATCGATACTCATGCTTTATTGACAGCCGAACTTGCCGCCATCAGTGATGATAAACGCACCTTGACGGTCACACTGGCTGAGCTACGCCAAAAAACCTCATTACTGGGCGAGATGTTGCAAACAAGACCAGTCGATGCCCCAGCTTGGGCCGAGCTTTGGCAGAAATTGCCAAAATGTGCCGAGAATCTGCAGGATTTGGCTAGTGCTTACGCTGCCGAACGCGGCGATGCCGAACACAGCGAAATGCTGACTTGGTGCGGATTGCTATGTGACGATATTCGTTCCCAGACCCGCGACATCGATACTTTGTTGCCCTGGATTAAGCTCACCAGCCAATTTGACGCCATTCACCTGGTAGCCAGCCAAGCCCAGCATCCCGTCTGGTGGCAGGCCGCCGTACTGGATATCCCTTTAAACCAGTTGGCAGATTTCTACACCAGGACTTTGGACGAGTGGCAGGGTATCAATGCCCCCGATTTGCCGGTGGCTAGTTTGAAGGCGTTGGTGAAATTGCGCTGGGCGGCTGAGCAAACTAATTTGTTATGCAAGCGTCTGGAACGCTTGGCGGCCCAATCGGACAAGTTGTTTAATGAGATGGATTTTGGCTTTTTGTATGACCACAAACGCCACATGCTGACCTTGGGTTATTCCGCAACAGAAGGTCGTGCTGATGACAGTTATTATGACTTGCTGGCTTCCGAGGCCAGACTGGCCAGTTTTATTGCCATTGCCAAACGTGAAGTGCCCAGCAACCACTGGTTTCATTTAGGCCGGCGCGTCACCCGCGCCGCAAAGGGTACAGTGTTGTTATCCTGGTCGGGGTCTATGTTTGAATATCTGATGCCTTCACTGGTCACATTTACTCCGCGTTACAGTCTGCTGGATCAAACCTGCCGGCTGGTGGTAAAACGCCAGATCGAGTATGGCAAAGAATGCGGCATACCTTGGGGCGTGTCGGAATCGGCGTTTAACAGCCGCGATATTGCCCTGACTTACCAGTATTCGGCGTTTGGTGTTCCCGGTCTGGGCATGAAGCGCGGACTAGGCGAAAACCGGGTGATTGCGCCTTACGCAACGGCGCTGGCCGCCATGTATTCACCCCATGCCGCCGTGGAGAATTTTGCCCGACTTACTGAACAGGGCGCTTTGGGCCGCTATGGTTTTTACGAAGCTCTCGATTATACGCCGGTGCGGCTTTCCGAAGGCCAGCAAGTAGCGATAGTACGTTGTTATATGGCTCATCATCAGGGCATGTCCTTACTGGCATTTGCCAATGCTGTGCATGACGGAACCATGCGTCACCGCTTTCACAATGCTGCCCTAATCCAGGCAGCGGATTTGCTGTTGCAGGAACGCATACCCCAAGGGGCCGATACCAGCAGCCTGCCTTTGACTCAAGCCTTGGCCGAAATCAAGGAAATAGTTCAGACTCCAGTGAAACGGCTGTCGTCACCCATGTCGGCCAGTCCGTCCACTCAATTGCTTTCCAATGGCCGCTATACCGTCATGATCACCGGCTCCGGCTCCGGCTACAGTCAATGGCGTAATCTGGCCTTGACTCGCTGGCGTGAAGATGTCACCCGGGATGCCTGGGGAAGTTATCTGTATCTGCGCGATGTCGAAAGTGGACAGGTCTGGTCGGCCACTTATCAACCGACCACAGTTATCCCGGAACATTATGAGGTGGTGTTTGTAGAGGATAGGGCCAAAATCAGCCGTAGCGATTTTGATATCACCAGTACCCTGGAAATTGTGATTTCCCCGGAGGACGACGCCGAAATCCGCCGGTTGAGTTTAACTAATAACGGTATGCACAGCCGGGAAATTGAAATTACCTCCTATGCCGAGCTGGTGCTGACCAGCGCAGCAGCGGATATTGCCCATCCGGCATTTTCCAATTTATTTGTCCAAACCGAATATCGGGCGCAAAGTCGGGGTTTGATTGCGCATCGCCGCCCCCGCACCCAGGAAGATCGACCTATCTGGCTGGCCCATGTATTGGCGGGCAGTCAGGCCAACGAAGGCCTGCAATATGAAACCGACCGCTCGCGTTTTATTGGCCGCGGCCTGAATTTACGTGCGCCGATTGCGATCATGGATGGCCGGCCTTTGAGTAACACGGTCGGATCGGTACTTGATCCGATCTTTAGCCTGCGCACCAGGGTGCGGATTGCGGCGGGTACGACTGAACACCTGACCTTTACCACCTTGGCAGCCTTATCCCGCCAGCATGCCGAAGATCTGGCCGACAAATATCATAACACCGAGTCCTGGGAACGGGTGTCTGCACTGGCCTGGACACATGCTCAAGTGCAACTGCATCATTTGCATACCAAACCGGAGGAAGCTCAGTTGTTTCAGGCTTTGGCCAATCGCTTGATTTATAGTGATTCTACCTTACGGCCATACGGCCGATTATTGCAGATGAACACGCTGAACGTGACCAGTTTGTGGCGCTACGGCATTTCCGGTGACCGGCCCATTATTTTGTTGCGGGTTAAAGAGTTGGAGGATAGGCGCATCGTCGAGCAATTGTTGCGTGCTCATGAATACTGGCGCATCAAAGGCCTAAAGGCAGATCTGCTGATTCTCAACGAAAAAGAATTATCTTATGTAGAAGATTTACAGGCTTTGCTGGAAGCGATGGTGCGGGATATGCAATCACGCTCCACACCCGAACCGGACAGCAAAGGTGATATTTTTGTGTTGCGCATGGATCAGCTGTCCGTGGAGGAACGGGTGTTTCTGCAAAGTGTAGCCAGGGTGGTGCTGGTCAGTAATCGCGGCAGCCTGTCTGAACAATTATTAAGACATCCGCGCCCCGAAACCGCTTTTATTAACTGGCAGACCCCGGTTCCGGCACAAGATCCGCCTGAAAAACTGGCTCAACCCACCCTGGAGTGTTTTAACGGCTTGGGTGGATTTGGCAATAACGGCAGTGAGTACGTGATTGTGCTCGATAAAGGCCAATGGACGCCGGCCCCCTGGGTTAATGTAATCGCTAATCCGGAATTTGGCTTTATCGTCTCGGAACTGGGCAGTAGCTGTACCTGGGCCGGCAACAGCCGGGCCAACCAGCTCACACCCTGGTCTAACGATCCAGTCAGCGATGCATCCGGCGAAGTGTTTTATATCCGCGATGATCAAAGCCAGGCCTTATGGTGCCCGACCGCCTTGCCGATCCGTGTGGAAAATGCCGCCTATCAGATCCGCCACGGTCAAGGTTACAGCTGTTTTGAACACGACTCACACGGTATCCACAGTAACCTGATGCAACTGGTCAGCCCTGATGATCCGGTAAAAATTTCCATTCTGACTTTAAAAAATCACTCGGGTCGCACCCGCAAACTGACCGTGGCTGCCTATGTGGAATGGGTGCTAGGCGCAAGCCGCACTGTCACCGCCAGTCATATTGTCACCGAACTCGATCCAGAGACCGGTGCTGTGTTTTCCTGTAATCCCTGGGATGCAGAATTTGGCGGGCGCTACGCCTTTGCCGATCTGAGTGGCCAGCAAACCAGCTGGACCGGTAATCGCCGGGAATTTATCGGCCGCAACGGCAGTTTACAAGCCCCGGCAGGATTATTGACGGCCAGCACGTTGAAAAACCGGCTGGGAGCCGGGCTAGATGCCTGTGCAGCCTTGCAGACCCAGGTGATACTGGCTGCAGGCGCAGAAATCGAGCTGGTTTTTGTGCTGGGCCAGGGATTGCAACGGAGTCATGCCGTAGAATTGATTAAACGGTATCGGCTAAGCGATCCAACTGCCATCCTGGAACAGGTTAAGCAATTCTGGCAGGGTGTGCTGACTACGGTGCAGATTAAAACCCCGGATCGGGAGCTGGATTTGTTAATAAACCGCTGGCTGCTGTATCAGACCCTGAGCTGCCGGATGTGGGCCAGAGCCGGATTTTATCAGGTAGGCGGGGCGTTTGGCTTCCGGGATCAATTGCAGGACTGTATGGCTCTAGCGGTAACCCGGCCCGATTTGAGCCGCCGGCATTTGCTGTCTGCCGCTGAGCGTCAGTTTGGCGAAGGTGATGTACAGCATTGGTGGCACCCGCCTTCAGGGCGTGGTGTGCGCACCCATTTTTCCGATGATCGTCTGTGGCTAGCTTATGCCGTGGCCTATTATGTAAAAATCAGCGGCGACAACAAGATTCTGGATGTGCTTTTACCTTTTCTGGATGGCCCGACATTAGCGGCTGACCAGGAAGATGCGTATTTCCTGCCTACTGTATCTGTAGAACATGCCGGTCTATATGAACATTGCCGACGCGCCATCGATCTGAGTTTAAGCACCGGTCGACATGGATTGCCTTTAATCGGCAGCGGCGACTGGAATGATGGCATGAACCGGGTAGGTCGGGAAGGTCAAGGCGAAAGTATCTGGCTGGCCTGGTTTTTGATTGCCACACTAAAACAATTTATCCCGCTGGCCGAGTCCCATGGCGACCACGCCAGTGCCGAGCGCTGGCAACAGCATATCACCCAATTAAAACTGGCCGTAGAAGCGGAAGGCTGGGACGGAGCCTGGTACCGGCGCGCCTATTTTGATGACGGCTCACCTTTGGGTTCGGCAGCCAATGCTGAATGCCGGATAGATTCCATCGCCCAAAGCTGGGCGGTAATATCTGGCGCGGCAGATGGCGAACGGGCAGAGCGGGCCATGCAGTCAGTTAAAGAATATCTGGTCCGCTATGGTGATGATCTGGTTTTGCTATTTACCCCGCCGTTTGACAAAACCGAGCGCGATCCCGGCTATATCAAAAGCTATCCGCCCGGTGTGCGTGAAAACGGCGGTCAATATACTCATGCCGCCATTTGGTCGGTTATTGCCTACGCCATGCTGGGGGAAGGTGATCAGGCCGAAGAATTGCTGCGTTTGTTGAATCCCATTAAGCGTACCAGTTCCCGCACCGGTGTTTATGCCTATAAGGTGGAACCCTATGTACTGGCCGCCGATATTTACTCGGAACCCCCTCATGTCAGACGCGGCGGCTGGACCTGGTATACCGGTGCAGCGGGCTGGTTTTACCGGGCCGGATTGGAATCCATCCTGGGTTTGCAAATTCATGGCGATCAATTGCTGATCAAACCTTGCATCCCCAGATCCTGGCCGAGCTACAGCATGGTGTATCAGTATCTTAACAGTCGCTATGAAATCAGCGTGGAAAATCCTGATGCAGTATGTCAGGGCGTAATTCTGGTCGAACTAGACGGTATCAGCCAGCCGGATACGACTATTGATTTACAAAACGACGGGCAGGTGCATCAGTTACGCATAATTTTAGGTGAAAACCATTTGCTGGACGGATAGGGTAATCATTACCAGATTTTAAGCTTTTAATTACGGAGTAATATTATGAAAAACAATAAATTATTGACTTCATTTCATATGAAGTCTAAATCAGTGTTATTGCGCAGTCTGACCTTGAACCTGCTATTGATCCTCCCTGCGGCAACACCGGTTAACGCCATGAGCACTTGGGAGAGTCTGGATTTAATCAAGTCTGGGTGCCCTGCTGGTTCTGAGCAGTATCAAAAACTTAACGCCCTTAAAACTCAAATCAGCCAGGCAGAAACCGTGGATGCAGCGCGAATCATGGCGTTGACCCCCACAAATGCAGCCCTGTCCGCATTGGACAATGCCTATACCTTGCTGCCGTTCAGCGATGAACTGGCAGGTGCAAAAGACCGGCTCAGTGCGGTACGCAGCCGAATTATCCTGGCATCATCCCAAGCACAAGTGGCAGACGAATTTTCCGGTATGTTGCTGGCTGGTCTGGACGACGACAAACAGGCACATGTCAGTGTAGGCAAAACTGGTTGTAACTATTCAACCGGCGAAACTATTGCTATTGTCATAGGATTGATCTTAGGCATAATTCCTGGGCTGATATTACTGGTGGTGTTGTGTTGAATGGTATTGAAAGCTTATTTTTATAGTAGCGTGCCAATCGTATTTTGACGGATACGGCGTGAACGCAGTGATGCGCATCAATCGCAAACCATGCGCCTTCAGAGTCATCACATCATCATAGCGCTTCCGTCAAAGTAATGTTGGGCAACCACTAGTGAGCTTTCTGCTGTTGTGCATAGGCCTCGACAATAGCCTGAATCATAGGACCAAACCGTTCTTTAAGTTCTTCACAGCGTGTGGAGTTGATAAGCTCGACACCCTTGCGTTCGCTGCGGATCAGACCGGCCTCGCGCAAAATGCGGAAGTGTTGGGATAATGTTGATTTAGGCAGTATTTCTTTTTGGATGTTTAAAAAGGTTGAACAATTCTTGGCGCATTCTGATTTGGCTAGATTGGCGAATATTTCTATACGCACCGGGTCAGAAAAAGCATGCAGTATGCCTTCGACCGTAATTTCTTCGATGTTCGGATGAAAAACCTTTCTCATGCTAATTATATTAGCATAGTTTAACAGCATTGTTTAATAGTTCCATAATACCGAACAAATGAATAATTGAATTCATTTTGGCAAGATTACTGTTAACTTTAGAGGATTAGTCATGAACAAACTTTCTGGAAAAATTGCGGTTATTACTGGTGGTAATAGTGGTATTGGCTTGGCAACAGCCAAATTATTTGTCAAAGAGGGGGCTAAAGTCGTTATTACCGGCCGCAGGCAAGAGGAACTTGATGCCGCCGTGGCATCAATTGGTGGCAGCGTTGTTGGTGTGCGAGGTGATGTTGCCAATCTAGCAGATCTTGATCGGCTTTATGCCGAAGTTAAAGCCAAGTTTGGAAATATTGACATCCTGTTTGCTAATGCCGGCATAGCAGAGTTATCGCCTATAGACGCGGTTACTGAAGAGCATTTTGACAAAACCTTTGGCATTAACGTCAAAGGCTTGCTGTTTACGGTGCAGAAGGCTTTGCCGTTATTGGTGGATGGCGGTTCGGTGATCCTGAACTCGTCAATAGCAAATACAGTGGGCATGGACGGCTTTGGAGTTTATTCTGCGACCAAAGCTGCCGTCCGTTCTTTTGCCCGCACTTGGACGACTGAATTAAAGGCCCGTAGCATTCGGGTCAACGTGGTCAGTCCCGGCCCGGTTGAAACACCAATATTTGACAAAATGGGCTTGTCAGTCGAACAAATTGCAGCATTTGGGACAAATATAGCAACTCAAGTGCCTTTAGGCCGCTTTGGCCGTCCTGAGGAAATCGCCCAAGCGGTACTATTCTTGGCATCATCCGACAGCAGTTATATCGCTGGCGTGGATTTGTATGTCGATGGCGGCATGGTCGCCGTTTAATTTAATAACACCATCAGTTGCTTAAACAAAAAGCTATTCCAAATTGGCCGTATATACTAGGGAAATCTGGTGACAAGTGCCCGAACAAAAAAAACAGCCACTATCAAGAATTTGTCATTTGCAAAATAACCATTTTGATAAAAGATATTAATGTTCAATGGCTTGTAAATATGACAGTATTTTCCCTCAAGTCTATCGCTGATTTCTTATAGCCATGAAGCTTGGAGTGAGGTGGCTTTATTAGTCATGCCTGAATTGCTACATAGTTCATTGCCAACGAGATAAACATGAAATGCGAAAAAAGGCTATTCGCAGCAACAATGCTGCTCAGTCCGCAACCATGGGAGGATGTCTATCAATCATCCAGCTACAATAAGTATCTTCACTGCTATTATCAATTCCTGTGGCGGAGTGGTTCAGGACTATAGCTTTGATAGCGGAGTATTCGCACACACTGACTCATGCGGATTTTGGTAGCGGCGGAACCGTAAACTGGTGGGCTGGACGTGCGTTTGTGCATTATTTAGACACCATCAATTATAATCACTCCATGCATTGGTCTTTGCCGACTCCGCCTATAGCGGACAAGAAAATTATTAAAGGGTTAAATTGTTCCTGAATCCGTGACTTCAGTTGTTGCAATGAAATTCATCTGTGCTCATTTAAAAAATAGCCGTCAATTTGTTCAATTTCCAGAGGGAAAATAGTTTGGCCATTCCATTCGTGGGTATTTTCCGGCAATTATTGGCTGAATATGCGTCATTTATTTTCTGTTGGCAAGTCTCCGCCCGCGGCGGCAGGTGTCGCCGGTATTAACTGGGTGGATTTGGATTAGCTGGCGGCTAATTTAGCATAGGTAGCCTCGAAAGCCTTAAAGCCAGTGCAGGCAGCGGAAAACCGCAGTTTCAGGCGGCGGCCGGTTCGGATGACCCTCGCAGCTAGGTACATGAGTTCCTGCATAACCGTTTTGATGCGCCGCCGTTTGGCAGGGTGTCTAACGGGACTGATGTCGCCGAGTAAGCCTATCAGGCCGATCCAGCGCAAAATGTTGTAGCTGTAGGCGCTCAAGGTCATAATCAGATCGTTGGTGGCAAATTTGCCGGACGGCAAGCGCTCAATGTCCAGATCAGTTTTGAATTCACTGTGAAATTGTTCGGCAGTGGCATGATCCCGGTACAGGGCGATGATGTGGGCGTCATCGTAGTGCGATTGATCCAGGGAAGTCCACCAACCTTCGATTTCGATGTCGGGTATCAACAGCATTTGGCCGCTGGCCGTGGTGGTGCGTTCGGTGATTTGCATGACGCGGCGGAAGCGATAGGTTTTATCGCTACGGGTCTGTTGCTCTTCCACGCTGAACAGCGCAACGCGCTTGCCTTCTCGTGGACTTGTCCATTGACCTTTTTGTTCGGCTTGCGCTAACCAGGTTTCAACGTCTTGTTTGCGCGGATTCCATTTCACAATGAAATCGACTTGCTCGTCACCGCTCAGCCAGATGCGGGTATCCAGTGCATCATGACCGCTATCCAGGCGTACCAGCAATGGCTTATCGGTCAGACGTTTGGCGGCAGGAATGACGCGTTCCAGGGTATATTGAAATTCGGATTGGCTCAGTGAGTCGCTATTTTTGCGAAAGCTTGTTTAGGGGCATCCCAGCCCCAACAAGCGGCAAAAATTACGCGACCGCTAATGCCTCCGGCGGCCCCGATTCGTCCTCCTCACCTCGTTCCGACCCAACAAGGGGATCGGAACTTCGGCTCCAAGTGACTTGACGGCGTTTCGCGATGCCTTGCAGGTTTTCTCCACTTCGCTTCGAAAACCCGCCCGGCGCTACGCCTATCGGGGACTAAAAATCTTCGCTCCACTTACGTTCCGCTTCCAAGATTTTCAGCGAATGCTGTTTGCCCACTCTGAGTTCATTGGTCAAACACCAGCCTTCGTTACCCAAATAAGCGGCTATCGGTGCGTAACCGTCATAGCCTTTGTAGGTTCTGGAGATGCCTTCCTTGCGGGTCTTCTCGTTATTCATGGGGTAGACATCCATATCCAGTGCCACATGGCCGGTTTTTAAGGGGGTGACGGGGACTTGTGCCTCAACCATGAAGTCGATATTGCTGTTATAGACAATGGGCAATAATGCTTCGGCTTGCTCATCCAGGCGCTGTCTGAGGCGTGCGGTTGAAGGCACTTGCTTAATTGATAGGGATGATTTGAAATACAAGTCGTGACGATAGTTTTCAATGGCTTCAAAGTCGCTTTTCCCTAAGCATAAGGTCCCCATATAGGATTTGATAATGTCGCTGTGCGCTATGCCGTGCCGCAGTGGTATACCGCTTTTCAGCGCTTGATTAAGTTTGCCGTATTGGTTTAGGCATAAACCCACTAAGGCTAACCCAGAATGGCTGGTATAAATTTCCGTTTCGGATTGTTCAAGGATAAAATGTTCCATGGCTCACTCAATGGGTGAAATTATATTGAGCCTATTTTATCAAATTATGCCTTTTAAATCATTCGGATAGAGGAATTCTTGTGATTTAAAGTCACGGATTCAGGTTGTTAAAAAGCCCGAATAGCACGCACCCCAAACTCATTGCCCTTATCGACGTTGGAGTACTGGAAGCCATTGTTGAAGTTCTGATACCACGCATAGTTTTGGTCGTACTCGGTAGAACTCCAATAGCTATTGTTGTAGTTAACAAAACCACCTACAACTTTACTTTCCTGATATAACCATTTCAACTCTTGTTTTGAAGGTAAGTACCAGTCACCATAACAGCTTTCTGTTGTTGAACCCGAACAAGCCGTGATGCCATCGTCATGAATGCTGTAATTTGCAGCCAATAGTGCGGCAAAATTAGCGAGCGGAGCATCGCGGATTTGAGTGGCTACTTCTATAGTGGTATTCATAGCACCTGCAAACAGTCCATCACCTGAAGTGCCGACAATACCAAAATTTCCATTATTCCATGGTGCTGAGCCTTGGTCGGCCCTTGCCGCGATTAAACCGTGTTGACCATCAGCAGAAACGTAAAATATGATCCCTCCCTGATAAGAGTCACCTTTTTTATGAATGGTGACCCCTATACCCGCAGGGCCTTGTATACCCTGAGTGCCGCGAGGCCCTGCTGGGCCTTGTACGCCTTGAGGGCCACGAGGACCAGCCGGGCCTTGAGAACCTGTTGTAACTGCTTGAGCAGTAGTAATAAATAGCGTTACTAATGCCAGCATTTCAGTGAGTCGCTATTTTTGCGAAAGCTTGTTTAGGGGCATCCCAGCCCCAACAAGCGGCAAAAATTACGCGACCGCTAATGCCTCCGGCGGCCCCGATTCGTCCTCCTCACCTCGTTCCGACCCAACAAGGGGATCGGAACTTCGGCTCCAAGTGACTTGACGGCGTTTCGCGATGCCTTGCAGGTTTTCTCCGCTTCGCTTCGAAAACCCGCCCGGCGCTACGCCTATCGGGGACTAAAAATCTTCGCTCCACTTACGTTCCGCTTCCAAGATTTTCAGCGGAAGCAATTGTTAGTGGTTTTAGAGTTTTGTTTAACATAATCAAACGCTTTTATTTATAAGATGGGGTCTTGACGCAATAATTAGGCACTATGCTTCTTGGGCATTATCCAAGATTATACGGGTAAAGATGCGTAGCGCAAAATGCACTTAATTCCAATTGTCAATAAGCTATTAAAGGCCTTTACTGTGATCTTTATCCCGTTAGGCCCTTACAAAAAGCGATTTTGTGGTCCATATCCAAGCAACTGTAGCCACTGGCCCGGGTGTTTATTGCAATTGCCCAAGTTCCAATCGCCTCAGCTTTGGCGCCAGTTTTGCCGTTGCACCCACCACGATCAAGGTCATTGTGCCGCCAAAAATCACCGAAGGTACCAGCCCCATCAGACGTGCAGCGATGCCGGATTCAAAAGCACCCAACTCATTAGACGAGCCGATAAAGATGCCGCTGATCGCAGAAACCCTGCCGCGCATGGCATCCGGAGTGGCTAGTTGCAAGATAGTGCTGCGCAACACCACGGATACACCGTCGAACACGCCTGACAATATCAAGAGTAAACCGGCAAGCCAAAAATTCACAGACAGGGCAAAGCAGATCATGCTAATACCAAAACCGGCCACTGCCGCCAGCAACCACTTGCCGGTATGGCGGTGGATGGGATTACGGGCCATATACAGCCCGGTCATCACCGCACCAATGGCCGGAGCAGCGCGGAGTATGCCCAGTCCTTCCGGGCCGTAATGATAGACATCATGAATGAAAGCCGGCAGCAAAGACACGGCACCGCCAAACAGTACTGCAAACATGTCCAGAGATTGCGCGCCCAGGATGATTTGATTGCTGAATACAAACCGGAAACCCTGGCCGATACTGGTGGCGATGGATTCGCTGATCTCGGATTTGGGGATTTTAACGCGTATACTTAGCAATGCAGTGGCCGAACCTAAACATAAGCCAGCCGCCACACCATAGGCCGAGATTTTACCGGCCCAAGCAACCAGTATCCCGCCCAAGGCCGGCCCTACCACCAAGCCAAACTGAAATACTGAAGTGGCAAATCCCGCTGCTCTTGCATACCGGTCACGGGCTACCACTAAAGCAAACATGGCGCTGAAGGTGGGGCCAAAAAATGCTCTGGCCAGACCAGTCAAGCCAATAGAGCCATATATCCACCATAAAATATTATCGCCTAGCCAGCCTGCCGAGATGGCGGCCAGGGTCAGCGCATTACCAAACAGCAGCAGACAGGCCACTACGCCAAACAATCGGCGGGAATAATGATCTATCGCATACCCGGCAAACAAAGCTGAACAGAAATAAGCAATCGCCTCGGTCAAACCGATCAGACCCAGGGCCAGTGTGTCATGAGTCAGTTCGTAGATGTGCCAGCCAACTACCGTAGCGATGATCTGGTAGGCCAATACTATCAGGATACGAAACGATAATAGCTTATAAAAGTTGCCATTCGAGTGGCCGGATATTTGCATATTTAAAGGTTAAATAAAACGGCACGAAGCAGGAAAGCAACTGTCGTGCAAATCAATTGCAGTGTTAGCGCCAACCTATCCGAGCATCAATGCTTTTTCTGAATAGGCAGTACATCAACCGTGGCTTTTTTCCCGGTGGCTGGAGCACTGTTGGGTGCATTACTTGGCGTTTTATTCAGGGCGCTATCAATGTCGTCGGAACTGAGCGGATCGTCGCTGGTTTCTTCTTTACCGTCTTCGATCAAATACTGGCGATGCTGCAAATAAGAATTTTTGATAAATTCATAGCGGTTGCCGTTGCTGCCTTCCTCCATCACTTTTTCGGCAGGAATCAGGTCGGCGCGCTTGCCGGTGGCATTGACCACACCCGCCCCTGTGGAAACCATAGACCCGGTAAAGCCGCCAAAAATAGAAAAATAGGTGAGTGGATTCATAAACGCATCGCCGATTAAACCGATGGTATCACGTGGATTACTAGGACCCAGTACTGGCAATACCATGTACGGCCCGGATGGAACACCCCAGACGCCTAAACTTTGGCCAAAATCTTCGTTGTGTTTGGGCAAGTCTAAAGAACTAGCCACATCAAACAGGCCAGCCACACCCACTGTGGAGTTTATTATAAAGCGACTAACATCCATACCACCATGCAAAAATTTTAATTGTAAAAAATCATTGATACTGACATCGATGTCGTTAATATTGCTGAAAAAATTGCGTACACCTGTATCTATGGTGGCGTTGGTAACATTGACATAAGCTTCGGCTACCGGCTTGAAAATGTGTTTGTCCAAACTGTCGTTCACCGACTGGGTGCTCTTATTCCAGCTTTCCCAAGGATCAGAATTTTTGGTTTGTTTAACCGGCTGGCTGGAGCAGGCACTTAATAATAAAAACGCTGATAAGTTAGCTGCGTACAGGGCGGGAGTAAAACAGGTTTTTTGCCTAACCATGCCAGATTTAGTCATGTTGATTGAGTTGGCTCGCAATGCCTTTAAAATTTAGAAATACCCGGTTTAAGCCCCAGGGCTGGGAAGTGTTACATTAGGAGCCTATCCAATAATAGAAAACCTACCCTCGCTACGGCTTCTATTCTCGGACAAGCTCCTAGCTGATGTTAGGATGTTTTAACCGGTACCAACGATAAAAACCCATTTTGGCCAGTTCAACAATAGCCAGATAAACCACCACCATAATCGCCAGAATGACATAAAACCGGGCCGGTGGCGGTACAAAACCGAAATAGGCTCCCACCGGTGTAAAAGGTAGCGCGGCAGCAATGGCCACTATAGTCAACGAGGTCGCCACCAGAATCGGGTGAGCGCGACTTTTAAACGGATTACCTCGAGTACGGAGGATAAAAATCACCAGAACCTGAGTACACAGCGATTCCACAAACCAACCGGTCTGGAACAGGGTTTCATCAGCTTTTAGTACGGTCAGCATAACATAGAAGGTCAAGAAATCGAACACCGAACTGATAGGCCCTATCACCAGCATAAAATTCCGGATAAAATTCATATCCAGCACTCGGGGGCGGCGCAAGTCTTCGGTATCCACTTTATCCAGTGGAATAGGCACTTCGGACAAATCGTAAAGAATATTGTTGAGCAAAATCTGAGTAGGCAGCATGGGTAAAAACGGCAGAAATAATGCGGCCCCAGCCATGCTGAACATATTGCCGAAATTTGAGCTGGTACCCATCATGATGTATTTCATGATGTTGCCGAAGGTGCGCCGGCCTTCCAGTACCCCCTCATACAAGACATTTAAATCCTGATCCAGCAAAATCATGTCGGCAGCTTCCTTGGCCACATCCACCGCCGAATCCACCGACAGGCCAATATCGGCAGAATGCAGAGAAGGGGCATCATTGATGCCGTCGCCCAGATAGCCTACAACGTGACCACGGGCTTTCAGGGCCAGAATTACCCGGTCTTTCTGCGAAGGGTTAACCCGGCAAAACAGATTGGCCGTTTCCACCCTGGCGCGTAGAGCGTAATCGTCCATTTGTTCAATTTCTTTGCCGGTGAGGATACCTTGCACCGGGATATTAAGCTGGGTGCAGACATGCTGGGTAACCAGTTCGCTGTCGCCGGTGACTATTTTGACGCTGACGCCGCTGTCCTGCAAGGCTGCCAATGCGGCACCGGCACTGGCTTTGGGTGGATCTAGAAAACCGGCAAAACCAGTAAACACCAGCTCTGCTTCGTCACCGATTACTGCATGAGGATGATCGGCCGGCACTTCCCGCCAGGCAATGCCCAATACCCGAAAGCCCTCGGATTCCAGGGCAATGTGTTGGGCATGAATACGCGCACGGGCTGTTTTGTCCAATGGCAACGAATTACCTTGATCTTCGTAATGGGTACACAAGGTAATGATTTCTTCAGATGCGCCTTTCACGATCAGCAGCCGGCCATTGCCTTTGTCCAGTAACACAGAGACCCGGCGACGTTCGAAATCGAAAGGTACTTCGTCAATTTTTTGCCAGGCGCTGATGTCGAAACTGGTATGAGCCAGGATAGCTTCATCCAGTGGACTTTTTAAGCCAGATTCGAAAAAACTATTTAAATAAGCCAGTTCCAGCACCCGTGGGCTGGGGTTGCCTTGCGGGTCGATATGTTGTTCCAGGTGAATTCTGGCTTCGGTCAAGGTACCGGTTTTGTCGGTACACAGCACATCCATCGAGCCCAGGTTCTGGATGGAAGCCAGCCGTTTGACGATGACCCGTTTACGAGCCATGTGGATAGCGCCGCGTGATAGCGTGACAGAAACCACCATCGGTAACAGCTCCGGTGTCAGACCCACTGCCAGCGCTACCGCAAACATGAATGATTCCAACCAAGGTTTGCCTAACCAGGCATTGACTAGCAAAACAAATAACACCAACAAAATGGTCAAACGCATGATCAGCAAACCGAATCGCTGGGTGCCAACTTCAAAAGCGGTGGGTGGAGCGCGGCGAGTCAGGCTGTCGGCAATGGCGCCGATAGCGGTAGTAGCCCCGGTTTTTACTACCCGCATCCGGGCGCTGCCGCTAATTACAGTAGTACCCATAAATACGGCGTTAGTGGCATCCTGGATATCATCGGCGCTAGCGGCCAGCGAACCCGGATGTTTTTCCACCGGATAGGATTCGCCAGTCAGCAGAGATTGCTTGATGAATAAGTCACGAGCAATCAATACCAAACCGTCTGCCGGAATCATGTCGCCGGCTGACAGCGTCACCAGATCGCCGGGTACTACCTGAGTGACTGGAATTTCGATAGATTTACCATCGCGGATTACTGTGGCGCGAATGGAAACCGACTGGCGCAGGCTTTCAGCGGCTTTGCCGGCGTTGTGTTCCTGCACAAAATCCAGCGTTACACTCAGGATCACCATGACAAAGATGATGACAAAATTAGTCAGTTCGCCGGTTAATGCCGAGATGGCACTGGCTACCAGCAACAGTAATACCAGCGGGTTTTTAAAGCGGGCCAGAAATTGCAGCAACAGCAGCTGTTTTTTGTGATCGCGTAACTGATTGGCGCCAAATTTAGTCAGGCGCTGGGCGGCTTCGTTTTGGCTCAGGCCGTCAGCATCCCCGGCCAGTGCTGCCTGCGCATCGAGCGGACTTAACCACCAAGCCGGATTTTGTGGTGTGGGAGGCGCTTTGGCTCGGAAAATCGATTTATTCATGGTTGTTTTTGAATTCACTGTGCGGCAATCAGGAAGGTCATACGGCCAAGGTCTGATAGTGATTCTTCAACATTAATGCCTTGGCTTTGAATGTTAAATGTTAACGGGGGAATACGATAAGGTCTGTACGGCATGACACATAACATGACCAGCCCTGGTTTTGGACCAGATGACGGTAAAACACAGCAAAACACAGTACAAAAGATTTGTGTTTAACCTATAAAAAATATTAAATATATTACATTAGTTATTGTTTTATAGTGAAAAGTTAGAATCAAGCCGCGCTGGCTTTAACTGTGGGTAAATAGGCCAGCAGTCGATCCGATTCGGCTTTGACCACTTGGTAACATTCACAGACTCTGTGCTCAATGCCAGGACGATCACTCACCAGAATGTGACCGCGGCTGTATTCGATCAGACCGGCGCGCTGCAGATTTCCAGCGGCTTCGGTAACGCCCTCCCGGCGCACACCCAGCATATTGGCGATCAATTCCTGAGTCATGTTCAATTTGTTGGAGTCCAGGCGATCCAGACTCAGCAACAGCCAGCGGCATAGCTGCTGATCGACGCTATGATGACGGTTGCAGACTGCGGTTTGGGCCATTTGGGTAATCAGGGCCTGAGTGTAACGCAGTAACAGGTGCAGCATGACGCCGTAGCGGTTAAATTCTCTCATCACCTGCTGGACCTTGATGCGATAGGCATAGCCGGCGCTTTGCACGACGGCCCGGTTGGGCATGGTGTCGCCGCCCATGAACAGGGCGACACCGATAATGCCGTCATTGCCGACTACGGCGATTTCCGCAGAAGCGCCGTTTTCCAGCACATATAATAGTGAAACGATGCAGGTGGTAGGGAAATAGGCATAGCGTAATTGTCCGCCGGATTCGTATACCACCTGGCCCAAAGCCATATCAACCCGTTCCAGAAACGGTAAGAGTCGGTCAAATTCTGCCGCCGGAAGTGAATCGAGCAGGTGGTTTTTTCTTTGGCTATCAAGATCAGTCATAGTTTTATATATAGAGTTTAATAGTCGGATTCAATCGATTTAGCTGGGCTGTCAATAAAGTTTAAAAGCTTATCCAACGCCTGCTCTGTGCGGTACACCACATAAGCTAATGTCATCATATCAGCTTTACCAATAAGGCAAACTAATTTCATTAAAATACAAGATGTTATTGCTGATTTATCAGTTGAAGAAAGACTGCGGATTAACGCTTATTTGTCGAAACAGCAGGGAGTTTATATGTGTTGCAGCGTACCGATTTAAGGGCAAATTCCTGATAAGGTCGTGCCGAAGTACTGGAAAAACCCAGTCCTTTTTCATAGCTGAACCGGCTGTGACAAAACCCGCCACGGCCTATGCCTCAATTCGCATAGCCGACGGCCACCATTATTAGAAATATTTAACAGGAAAACCAAATGTCAAACACTAATAAAACCAGCTTAGGCTATTATGCCGGCATGGTATTAATGCTGTGCTCATTTACAGCTTTTGCCACAGACAGCCATATTGGCCAGGCTATTAAACACGCTGAATCAGCCGCCAATGCTGCCGATGCCAAATCGATCGCTGAACATGCTGAGCTGGCCAAAGCCCATGTTAAAACTGCCAATGAACATCTGGATGCCGGTGCTAAAAGTCTGGATGAAGCTATAGAACACGGTAAGCTGGGGCATACAGACTTGGCTAAAAAAGCTGCCGAAGCGGCAGTGGTGCATTTGAAAGCGGCACAATAATTATGGTTTAGCCTCGATGACCCTGGGTTCATCGAGGCTATCTTGGGCTATTTAATGGGCTTTGGCTTCAACTCGCTTGAGTAATCCGAACAAATCGCTGTTGGTAGACAATACCAGCACAGTATCGGCAGTTATAACTTTGCGATATGTCTCCATGCTTTTCAGAAAACGATAAAATTCGCTGGCTTCCGGCCTTTGGGCATAGGCGGCAGCGTAAATTTCCGTGGCTTTGGCATCAGCTTCACCTTGAATATCCTGTACCTGTTTGTAAGCAGTTGACTCTATCTGGTTAATATCCCTATCTTTGTTACCGATAATGCGCGCTGCCGCTCCCTCGCCTTCCGAACGAAACCGCTCAGCAATCTGCAAACGCTCACTAATCATGCGCTGATAGATGCGCTCCAGTACCTGTTGATTGTAATTGATGCGTTTAAAGCGGACATCCAGCAATTCAATACCAAACTCAGCCAGTTTCGGCACTGCCGCGGTAATCACATCCTGGGCGATAATATTGCGGCCATCGCGGATAGGCCGCAACACACCGAGCGTGCCTTCGCCGGTGATAGGCCCGGTGAGACTGACATCCTGCAACGGCACCCGGTTTTTGTCGGTGCGCACCACTTCGATCAGTTCATGCCGGGCAATTGCGGTGCGGGTTTCGCTGCCTAAAATATCTTCCAGCCGGGATTGTGCGCTACGTTCATCATGCAAACGCAGGTAATAACGCAAAGGATCGGCTATCCGCCAGCGGGCAAAAGTATCAACTTGCACATAGGTGCGATCTTTGGTGGACATTTCCACCAAAGGCCCATCCCAGGCCAGATAGCGTTTGTCAAAGCTATTAATCTGCTGGATAAAGGGCAGTTTGAAATGCAGACCGGCGCTGGTGACCGGTTCGCCCACCGGACTACCGAACTGAGTAATCACGACTTGCTCAGTCTGATTTACTGTATAGCTGGAAAAAACCGCTATTGCCAGTGCCGCGATGAGGGCCAAACCCGTTTTTTCAAATAAAGTCATTTCGCTACCTCAAGTAATTTAGCCGGAACAGCCAGCATGGGCATGATTTGTTGGACGGTATCATCAACAATAATCTGTTGTTTGGCTTGCGGCAGCACTGCGGCCATGGTTTCCAGATATAGCCGGGTGCGGGTGACATCGGGTGATTTTAAATATTGGGTTAAAACCTGATTAAATGCGGTCACATCACCTTCGGCTTCGTTAATACGTTTATACCGGTAGCCTTCAGCGGCCCGGATTTTTTGGTCGGCTTCCCCGCGTACCCGTGGTACCGCTTTGTTATATTCGCCATTGGCCAGATTGATCGAATTTTCCCTATCCTGCTGGGCTCGGTTGACCTCATTAAAAGAGGGTTGTACCGGTTCGGGCGGATTGACGTTTTTTAATTGCACCTGATTGATACTGATGCCCAGTTGATAACGGCTGGCCAGCTCGGTGAGTCTGAGCAACACCGCTTCTTCTATCTCCTGGCGGCCGATGGTAATAATTTCATCGACGGTGCGGTCGCCTATGACTTCGCGCATCACGGCTTCAGACAGGTCACGCAAGGTCTGGGCCGGTTGGCGCACGTCAAACAGATATTGTTCAGGATTGCTGATCCGATACTGCACCACCCATTCCACCAGGGCAGAATTAAGATCACCGGTGACCATTGATTTTTCCAGATCCGGCTCTTCACTGATTTGATCAGGATTGGTAAAACCCGGTGTGGCAAAGCCGAATTCCAGTTTTTGCTGGCGTTTGCTGGGCACGATGATCACGCTGTCTATGCCGAACGGGGCTTTGGCATGTAAACCTGACGGGACTTTTTCTATGTATTTACCAAATCTCAGCACGATGCCCTCTGATTCTGCCGGAATGGTATAAAAAGCCATCATAACGCCGATAAAAAACACTAAAACGGCGATAGTTAATACTAATACCGAGGCTGATAGCGGAAAAGCTGCCGGGATGCGACTTAAAATGATTTTCGGGTCTTTCATAGCTAAGCTCCTGTTTATCAATGGCTATGTTAGCTTTGATAGTTGATTTTGGTGCAAGTGGTATAGGACATTGTTGAATCTCACTGACCCTGCTTTGATTTAGGGCTACGCTGCGAAGCCCTCGATTCCACTGCGTTACATCGAGGCTACGGGTCGTGATGATGCAGGCTATCGTTGCCCTTTGCGCAGGGTGTTTTTGCGATGGCTATACACCAAACACCCGCGAAGTTTTGGTGGCTAGCCTGGCGGCGAAGCCACCCTATATGGTGGTCGCTGCGAAGCCCTCGATTCCACTGCGTTACATCGAGGCTACGGGTCATGTTAAATAGTCGTTTTTCTAGCTGTAAACGACACAAAACAGCAAATCTGGCCAGCACTGCTGCTGAGCCGCCATTGTTTGCGTAATCTCCGCCAAAGTCTGTTCGATAACGTACACAGCGCCGGCATAGAAGGTTGACTGATGTGCGCTACCGTACTGATCTATTCCATATTTGCTTGTATTGTCTAAAACTGTGCTGAATCCAGCCCTTGGCTGCCGGTCTGCTACTAAAGTTGAGCCTTTCACCATCCAGTCACCCCGAGGTCATTCATGAAACAGCGTAATCCAGGCATCCTGGCGATAAACGGCGGCTCGTCGAGCATCAAATTTGCCGTGTATGAAAATACTGCCGCTTTGCCGCTGAGAATATACGGCGAGATTGTCAATATAGGGCAGAGCGGTACGCATCTGAGTTTTAATGATGATGGCAGCAAACCGGATCGGACTTTAAGTCTGGCCCACACTGATTATGCAGCTGCAGTCGATTTTTTATTTAACTGGCTGGCAAAACAGCCAGAATTTGCCGATGTGAAGTTGGTCGGGCAGAGGGTAGTGCACGGCATGCAACGCACAGAACCGGCTTGGGTGACGGCAAGCCTGCTGGATGAGTTAAAGGGCATCATCAGTTTTGCGCCGCAACATCTGCCTCATGAAATTGGCATGATGGAGACGCTGGCGCTACGCTATCCCAACTTGCCGCAACTGGCCTGTTTCGATACGGCGTTTCATCATGATATGCCTAATGTCGCCAAGTGGCTGGCCATTCCCAGGCGTTATCAGGCTCTGGGTGTGCAACGTTATGGATTTCAAGGTTTAAGTTACAGTTATTTGTTAAACGCGCTGGGACAGCTGGGTGATCCAGCCGCCACTCAGGGCCGGGTGATCTTGGCGTATCTGGGCAGCAGCACCAGTCTGGCAGCGGTATTGAACGGCCATAGTATTGATACCAGCATGGGGTTTACGCCGGCTTCCGGCGTGATGATGAGTACCTGTTCCGGCGATCTGGACCCTGGGGTAATGACTTATCTGGCCCATAGCGAAAAAATCAGTATCGCGCAATTTAATCAGATGATTAATTGTGAATCGGGTTTGCTGGGAGTTTCGGAATTAAGCCCGGATATCCGGGATTTGCTGGCTGACCAGGCCACGGATGAGCGGGCCGCAGAGGCCGTGGCGCTATATTGTTATCAGGTGAAAAAGTGTATCGGTGGATTGGCTGCGGCTCTGGGCGGTCTGGACACACTGGTGTTCTCTGGCGGTATTGGGACTAATGAGGCGCAGATTCGGGCTGGAATTTGCCAGGGCTTGGCTTTTCTGGGTATTGAACTGGATTATGCGCGTAATAGCAGATCGGCAGCGCTGCTTTCTGCCGAGCAGAGTCGGGTTAGAGTACGGGTGATAGCCGCTGACCCCACCTTGAGTATCGCCCGTGCCGTGAGACGCTGCACATGAGTAGGTTGCTGTGAGCTTGCCGAAGCACAAGACCCTGGCCTGGCAATACCTGGCGGCTACCGGCCGCCAGGTATTGCAGTTGACCGCTCAGGCAATTACAAGGTTCCGCCATATCAATGCCATGCAGACGGCAGGCGCATTTGCCTATTTTGCCCTATTTTCATTATTGCCCTTAATTTTGCTTAGCCTAACCTGTGCTTCTTTGTTTATTGACCGGGAACAGGCGGCAACCATGCTGATTGCCTATCTGCACAGCTATGTGCCGCTGGATGGCGATATGCGCTCTGATATTTTTAATACGGTCAATGCGGTGGTCAAAGCCCGCGGCCCGGCCAGCCTGACCGCGATCCTGATGCTGGTGTGGGCAGTCATGCAGTTTTTCAGCACCTTGATTAATGTCACCCGTCAGGCCTGGGATGACAGCAGTGCTCAATGGTGGCGGTTATCGTTGGAAAGCCTGATCTTTATGGGCATTATGCTGGTGGTGCTGGCGCTGGGTGTAAGTTTGCCGCTGTTGGTGGATGTACTGGCGAATTGGCTGCTGACCGATACTGACTGGAATGCCTGGCTTTATCCGCTGCTGGGTGAACTGATTTCAGCACTGCTGGTGTTTGGTAGTTTGAGTTTGTTTTATCAGCTGGCTCCGGCCCAGCCCACCAAATTTGCTCAGGTGTGGATTGCTGCATTTTGCACCACATTGCTGTTTCATCTGGCCGGCATCTTGTTTGTGGGTTATCTACGGGTATTTGGCAATTTAAACCCGGTTTATGGCGCCTTTAGTGCGGTAATGGCTTTATTGCTCTGGCTTTATGTGACCGGCTGTATATTTATTTTTGGCGCCTGCCTGTGCGCTGCTCCGGCTCAGCGCCGGGCATCGGCCGGCATAGGATCGCCTGTTTATTAATGAATTGAGGGAGCACCAAATTATGATGCAAATTCTGGCAAATACTGCCCGACTTATGTTAGCCGAAGGCAAAGGCCTGCTGGCGATTGATGAGAGTGTCGCTACCTGCAATAAGCGGTTTGCAGAATTGGGTATAGACCAAACTGAAACTGCGCGGCAGAACTGGCGCGAGCTGATGATTACCACACCTAATCTGTCTGAATGTATCAGCGGGGTGATTCTTTACGACGAAACCATCCGCCAGCATCAGCAGAACCATAGTTCTTTTAGTCAAGCCATCAGCACTGCCGGAATGGTGCCCGGCATTAAAGTGGATACCGGCAGTAAAGCTTTGGCCGGTCATGAGGGCGAACAAGTCAGTGAGGGCCTGGATTGCCTGCGCGAACGCTTGCAGGAATATTCGGCGATGGGCGTGCGCTTCGCCAAATGGCGGGCGGTAATCACGGTGGGCGAACATCTGCCCAGTCTGGCCGGGATTGATGCCAATGCCCACGCGCTGGCGCGTTATGCGGCATTATGTCAGGAGGCGGGCCTGGTGCCGGTGGTCGAACCGGAGGTGTTAATGACCGGCAGCCATAGTCTGGCGCAGTGTCAGGCGGTGACGGAAACCGTGTTGCGTTGCGTGTTCGGGCAATTAGCCCGGCAAGGGGTGGCGCTGGAGGGCATGATACTCAAGGCTAATATGGTGTTGCCGGGTTTAAACTGTGAGCAACAGGCCGGCCTGATGGAAGTGGCGGAGGCGACTCTAAACTGTTTGTTGCGCACGGTGCCGGCTGCCGTACCGGGCATCGCATTTTTGTCCGGCGGTCAGTCCGCGCAATTGGCAACCGCACGTTTGCAGGCTATCAGCAGTCTGGCGCCGATCTGTACCCCGTGGTGTTTGACTTTTTCGTTTGCCAGGGCGATTCAGCAACCGGCTTTGGCCATCTGGGCCGGCCGGCCTGAAAATCGTCTGGCTGCCCAACAGGCTTTGCTGCATCGGGCCAGATGCAATCAGGCGGCACGGCGTCAGGAATATTCGCCGGTGATGGAGACAGCGGCTTAGATTTAAGGTAATTACTCAGCGTAATATTGCATTATCCTGTTTTGAATAAGTCGTTAGCTGCGAATGATGCGCTGCACTGCGTTTAGCACATCCTACATCTGACTGATTTTTGATGGGATATTGGGCTAGTTACGATTTAACTATCATAAGGCGACTTCGCCTTGTCACAATTAATAGACTTCCATAACTATGGGTATGGATATCAATACTGGAGATCATTATGCAGGCGATGGTACTAAACGAGATAGGCACTGCGCTGAAATGGACTGCGTTGCCGGATCGGCAACCGGGGCCGGGGGAAATCAGGCTTAAGGTAAGTGCTTGCGGGGTGTGCCGTACTGATTTGCATGTGGTGGATGGTGAGTTGCCTGATCCGCAAACCCCTATCATTCCAGGCCACGAAGTGGTGGGCAGAATTGATGCTATTGGTAGCGGGGTAGAGGGGCTGCAATTGGGTGAGCGGGTAGGGGTACCGTGGCTGGGGCATAGTTGCGGGGTTTGCTATTATTGCCGGCACCAGCAGGAAAATCTTTGCGATCATCCCTTGTTTAATGGCTACAGCCGGGATGGCGGTTTTGCCTCGGCGATGATAGTGGATGCCCGGTTTGCTTTTCCTTTGGGAGAGCAGGGCGAGGATGCGGCGCTGGCGCCTTTGCTGTGTGCCGGTTTGATCGGCTGGCGGGCGCTAACGCTGGCCGGGCCCGGCAAAAACCTGGGCTTGTATGGGTTTGGGGCAGCTGCGCATATTCTGGCGCAAATTGCTCATGGCCAAGGCCGTTCTGTGTATGCATTTACCCGGCCGGATCAAACTGCCGGCCAGGATTTTGCCCGCAGTTTGGGTGCGGTGTGGGCCGGTAGTTCCGAGCAACTGCCGCCGGTGGCTTTAGATGCCGCCATCATTTTTGCCCCGGTCGGTGCCTTGGTGCCGCTGGCGCTGAAAGCGGTGCGTAAAGGTGGCCGGGTGGTGTGTGCCGGGATACATATGAGTGATATACCCAGCTTTCCTTATGCATTGTTATGGGAAGAGCGACAATTGCTGTCGGTGGCCAATCTTACCCGCCAGGATGGTCTGGATTTTTTTGCGGCGGTGCAGAATCTGGATATTGTTACGCATATTACGACTTATCCGCTGCAACAAGCCAATCTGGCTTTGGCTGATTTGCGTGCCGGTCGATTTGAGGGGGCGGCGGTGTTGATTGCGGAGGCTTGATTGGGGAAAGGTAGAGATGGTGGAGGCGGGGCTATCAGTGTAACCCCGATTTAATGAAGTGAGTGGCGGATTTTAGCTTCCATCCTTGATTCCGTACTGCTGCATCAAGGTTATGGGGCACATTTTGCAAAAAATTAAATCTGACCCCATTTCAAAAAATTAAACCTGACTCCATTTTTTGGATTATTTAGGCTCATATTCACTGGCTATGGCTTTTTCGTGGCTCGCTAAAGCTTCGTGTTTGGCTTTTAATACATTATTGCCTTGATCGCCATACTGCTTTGCCAAGGAGTTTTCATACACCTCTAAACTCCGGTAATACTCGGCGTGCTTTTTAAGAAAATCAGCATTTGCCTTCACGTCTGTTTTTGAAGGTGTGGGGCCAATTGGATGACTCGGTTCAGCCAACACTGGCGCTTCAGCAAATAAAGGGGCTGAAGCAAGACCGATACAAACGGCAATAGCTATTCTAAAAAAATTTTTAATCATATTCATACTCTAATTAGTTAATAAAATGTCTAATATCCATTGGCTGCGATATCAGCTTATTAATGTGTTGCAAACCAAGCCATAGGCTTTTTTGGATATCCACAAGAGGGACAACATATGGTCAAACTAGCTAATCTGCGAGTTTATTATCGCTGCATTTTAAATTATGCTCTGTTCGCTATCACACATTTGTATCGAATTAATACAGGTTGTTTAAACTATAAGCGTAAGCGGTTAACCAACCATTTATTTGGGCTTGGTTTGGATTAATTGAATTGTAGAGGCCTTGGTGCCGCCTAACTCTCTTTTTCAAAAGGTGGGAGCAGGTTGGTTGACTTAAGCTGAGGGTATTTTTTTAATATACCAGGTAATTAGTCGGCGTGAATTTTGCGTAATTTTTTAAATAAGTGGTCAACTTCGAGTGATGCGCTGCACTGCGTTTAGCACATCCTACAAAACACCTGTTTTTTTTATAGAAAAATTTGAATGGCGAGTTATTATAAAACCGGCATAAACTGTTAAAATATATAGATTTTTTAAACATATCAGGTAATTAATTAGTGTAAATTTTGTGTAATTTTTTAAATAAGTAGTCAGCTTCGAGTGATGCGCTGCACTGCGTTTAGCACATCCTACAAACACCTGTTTTTTTATAGAAAAATTTGAATGGCGAGTTATTATAAAACTGGTATAAACTGTTAAAATATATAGATTTTTTTAACATATCAGGTAATTAATTAGTGTAAATTTTGCGTAATTTTTTAAATAAGTGGTCAGCTTCGAGTGATGCGCTGCACTGCGTTTAGCACATCCTACAATTAACTGTTTTTTATGGGAATGCTTGGAGGCTGAATAGTTACCGTTTAAGTTGGATTGCGGGGATGTTAAGCACAATAGAACACTGCTCCTTATTGAGGGCCACCAACTTCATAATGACTAATGGTGTGGGAAAAGTTGAAATGCCCGGATGGTGGATGGTTACCAGCGTAATCTTGATTAAATGAAGTTAATGCGGGCTTGTTAGCCTACATCCTCGATTCCGCGTTGCTGCATCGAGGCTACGGGGTATTTCTGACCTCATTTTTACGGGTATGGTCTTAATGTACGCTAACGTACTGAATTTGCGTCCTATCCATGGTAAATAGTGGTTCGTCGCTGTAAATTCAGCTCATTTTCCAAATCATTTATTCGGGAATCCGCTATGGTTATAGATCAAATTAAGGGCGTTAATGAAGTATCCTCAGATGAATCGGAGGAAATCAGCGGAGATATATTGACCGACTGGGAGGTTGATATAGCCGGAAATGTGTATAGAAGTGGTGATAAAATTCGAGAAAACCTGGCTTATCTTAGCGATGAGTTTAAGGAAAGTAGTTAATACTGTACTCAAAAGTACCGAAAATCACTTGTAATTACTCAGCGTAACATTATTGATCCTTTTCTCGATAAGTATTTGGCTGCGAATGATGCGCTGCACTGCGCTCAGAAAATCCTACAAATATCTGTTTTTAATCGGTATATTTGGACGCTGAGTCGTTACAATCACTTATACCCTGATTCAATCAGCTCAACCGGAATTTATTATCATGCCAAGCGCTTACAAACTAAGGATCTACCGAGCTTTAAATATCATTAGCCTGTTTGCAGCAATAGGATTTTTATTCGCTTGCGCCGAGATTGAAAAAAAAGAACAGCTGTTGTCGGCGGCAGGTTTCAGCATTAAATACGCAGATACGCCGGAGAAACTTGATCATCTAAAATTACAGGAACAGCATAAAATTGTTCCTTATATCAAAGCAGGAAAAAACTATTTTGTGTATGCGGATAGCTCAGGCTGTGAATGCATGTATGTTGGTGATGATACCGCTTATCAGCAGTTTAATAATTTAGAGGTAGAAGAGGATATTGCCAACCAACAACGCATAAACGCCGAGATGAATCAGGAGTGGGAAATGGATGGTAGCCGATGGGGACAACCTTGGGGGAACGGGCCTTGGAATGGTTATGGCTTATATCATTATTGAGTTGGCTGCCAGGGAATCACCTGCTTATGCCAAATACCGGCTACCAACTCGGGGTTCATTCTGCGAGCAAGGGAGCCGCGGCGAGACGCCTCAAACTTTGCAAGGTCATTTAAGCCGTAAAACTCAAATTGTTTGGCGGAGAGCGCGTGGTAATAAAGTGCTTTTTCTAAGTCTTTCGGCAATTCTTCACCCAATTCATACCGCTGGGCAAGCGCTGCAAGTGCTTGAGGAATGCCCTTATTAGCCGCATTGTCCCAAAGCTGCAGGGCAGCCGGACGATCAACTGGAATAGTAAGATGGTCGTCGGGGAGATTAAGCCCATCCCAGAAAAGCTGAGCCAATTCGTTGGCCGCAGCCAGATTGCCGAGGGTAGCGGCACGCTTGAACAATTCCAGCGCTCGGCTTGGGTTAGCCGGAGTTCCCTGGGCAGCGCCGACTAGTTGCGCAGCAAGCCTACAAGCAGCCGCATACGATTTTTCACAGGCTTGATCGGCCAGTTGCAAAGCCTCGTCATACTGATTGTCTTGCTTAAGGGCTAATGCCAACTGAAATTGATAGCGGATGGTGTGGCTATCTTCAGCAACAGCCTGACGGCAAGCAGGTATCGCCTGTTTCGCCTCAATTTCTTGATATTTGATTTTGCGGAAATTTGGATTATCGGTATCGAATGGTTCTGCAGCTAATGCATCGCAGGCATTCTGCCCCGCCATTTCAGCGGTATCCTGCTGACTCAGAAACAACTTGTCACGCTGTTCCGGACTTAAGACTTCCAACTCTGCGGCGCGCGCATAGTCGATTTGCACCTTAGCCTGAAAGTTTGCCAGATCCCAGAGTCGGATAGTACCATCTCTTGACGCCGTCACCAGCTTCTGGGCGTTTTGAGTGAATTCTGCGGCGTTAACCTCAGCTGTATGCCCAGTCAATTCTAAAAGCACTTTACCGGTATCGGCATCCCAGAGGCGGACTGTATTGTCATCCGAGGCTGTCACTATCCGCTGTCCGTCCCCACTAAACCGCGCCAGATTGAAATTATATTCACGCCCTTTTAGTACTTGAAGTTCTGCACCATTTTCAGCATTCCAAATCTTTACTTCATTTATTAAAGTTGTGAATATACGTTTACCATCTGCAGTGAATTGGGCAGCGTTTTCATCATAACCAACTCCCTCTAACTCAAACAGCTTTAATCCGCTTGCGACGTTCCATAAACGGGCTATGCCATCGGCCGCTATAGTAAGCACACGCGAGCCGTCCTGATTAAATTTGACGGAATACACAAATTTAGTAATGCGTTGCATGTCGTCAGGTTTTATTTGTGCCAGCATGTCTATCTCGTCACGACCATTCAGAATATGCAGTTGCTCGCCACTATCGGCATTCCATAATCTGGCTGTGCCATCCTCAGAGCTTGTAGCGGCAACATGGCCGTCCGAGTTTAATTTTGCCGACACCAGGACACCAAAATGTCCGTTCAATACCTGCAATTCGGCACCATTATCAGTATCCCAAATCCGGGCAGTTTAATCCTCTGAGGCTGTTATCAAACGGTGGCCAGCGCCGCTAAATGCTATCGATCTGATATAACCGGCATGACTACCTTTCATCACCAGCAACTCAGCCATGGTTTTAGCATTTAGCAGGTGCACAGTATAATTAAAGTCAACGATAGCCAGCTTACTCCCATCAGGACTGAATACTGCCTTATATAAAGTAAACTCCAATAACGGGAGTATGCCCGGTTCGGCGGCTGCATCCTGACGCAATTTTTCGTTAAGCGCGCCCTGTGTTTCGGGTTGAGTTTCAAAAACTAAACCGGCTTCTTGGGCTGGACCTAATATGATTTCACCAATTTCGGCATCATCCGGCGGTAGTAATAGAAAACGCCCCGGCCCGGCGGTTATACTAACAAGAGCGGGCATTTGTTCCAATAAGGGATAGAAATCGCTACGCATAGTCGCAATAATTAGTACATCGCCCTTTAAGGCCAATGCTGCCAAGCTAGCGATAAAAGCGTCACGAACCTCGGAATTAATGGTGGTGTCGAATATTTCCTCAAATTGATCTACCACTAATATTAGTCGCGACACCCAAGGCTCAGCCAGTTGCGCAGCCCTTGAAACAGCTGCTAATCCATCAGAAACTATTACGGCCAATTGTGGTGGCGCTGCGTTGATTAACTGACTTAGTGACTGCGCCAGTTCCGGTAGCGCGGTGGAGGCCAGCAAGGCATTATGCAGCGCGGTCATTGGCTCACCTTTTGGACGCATGACCACCCAACGTACCAATCCTACATTTGGTAACATGCCCGGCAACATCAAGTCAGGAATAAGGCCGGCTTTTACTAACGATGACTTACCCGAACCGGACGCCCCCATCACCATCAGAATCGAGCGTCCTAATTTGATCTGCTGATAAATTGCATCGCGAATATCGTTCCGAATCCGCCGCCGACCGAAGAATATTTGCGCATGCTCTGTATCAAAGGATTCCAGGCCACGAAAGGGCGACCCTTTATGCCAATGCACGGAATTCAAATCCGCTGGATTGCCTATCCGCTGCAAAAGCAGCGCCCGTAAATGGGTATAGAGCATTTCTTCAAATTCCGTTGGACCACTAAAGCAGTGACTTGCGGCGCGAAAGTTGCCGTCATCTTTATTTACAAACCAGCGGGCGATAAAATCATCGACTAATTTTTTTTGGATATTTCTTTGTTCGGATTCATCTCCAACAATTACCAGACTAGCAGCGGTTTTACGATACACCAGGAGTTCCGGCGCACCTTGTTCCTGATTCGCATTGAAAGCATCCTCAAACTCCCACTCAGTGCCGGTAACAACACGTCCGGTTTTGGCGCCCAAAAAAGTTGGCGCCGGCAAGAAAACCCCAAGTCGCAACCACAGAATAACAATTGCAATATCAGTGGTGTGTGGTGCAGGAATATTGACGGGATTTTGGAAATGATGATTGGCTTTTAAGGGTTGTCTCTCCCAAAGCACTGGTTCTATCTTACAATAATTCGCTAATTCACGACCCAGTTGCTCTATCACACGGGCCGCAATCTGGCGTTCCGGCCTTACATCACTGGGTGATGATATAAAAATTTTAATTAGTTGCATTACCATGTTCTCTGGAATTTATGGTCAAGGATGAATGGCAATGCTGGAACAACTATTGCAGCCACTGCATAAACGCATTCAATTCAGAAAACCTCTCTCGGCTATTATTGCCTAAATCCTGAAAATGTAAAATCAGGCTAATCGTTCTTGCAAGCGGGTCGCGATGAGGCTGGCTATGGTTATACGGTTGAGGGTATTGTTGAATTGGGCTGGCTTTGGTTTGATTGAGGCTGCGCGGTGAATTCCTCGATTCCACTGCGTTGCATCGAGGCTACGGGTGGCGATGATGTAGGTTATGGTTATACGGTGGGCAGGGTTGAATTGGGCTGGCCTTGGTTTGATTGGGGCTGTGCGGTGAATTCCTCGATTCCACTGCGTTGCATCGAGGCTACGGATGGCGGTGATATTGGTTATGGTAGACCATTGCGTGGCGTGGTTGAATTGTGCTGATGCTGGTTTGATTGAGGTTGTGCGGTGAATTCCTCGATTCCACTGCGTTGGATCGAGGCTACGGGTGGCGATGATGTAGGCTGTGTTTGCGGGTGTTTTGCGATAGCTAAACACCAAACACCCGCGAAGTTTTGGTGGCTTGCCTGGCGGCGAAGCCACCCTACATGGTGGTCGCTTTGATTAAGGCCATGTTTGCGTTAATGGTTGATTTTGGTTCAGGCGGTGGAGGATGTTGTTGAATTGCGCTGGCTCTGGTTTGATTGAGGCTGTGCGGTGAATTCCTCTACGGGGCTGACCCCATTTTTTCGCTTTGTGCGCTAACAAACAGACTGATTTACTGATAAGTTGAATAATCCGCTCTAGATGAAACGGCTGGATGGTTGTTTTGCCGCTGATGTTGAGTGTAAGTCTTGTTATGCTCATACGTCTTTATCAAACCCGGTGTAACGGCACGGCTTAGTCGTGCCGGCTCGGTGATTATTTATTAGTGGAGTATGTAAAAATGTCTGTGAAAGAAAGTTCAGCTGTTGGCGTGTTTAATACGCATCTTGATGCAGAAAGCGCGGTCAAGGAATTGCAAAAATCCGGTTACGATATGAAGAAGCTTTCCGTGGTGGGTAAGGATTACCATAGTGAAGAAAATGTGGTCGGTTATTACAACACCGGTGACCGCATGGCGACCTGGGGCAAGTTTGGTTTGTTCTGGGGCTGGTTGTGGGGCTTGTTGTTTGGTTCGGCATTTTTTCTGATTCCGGGCATCGGCCCGGTGATGGTGGGTGGTCCTTTGGTGAGCTGGATTCTGGGTGCGCTGGAATTATCGGTGATTACCGGTGGCCTGACTGCTTTTGGTGGGGCGCTGGCCAGTATTGGTATTCCTAAAGATAGCGTGATTCGCTACGAAACTGCGCTGAAAGCCGATAAATTTGTGCTGATTGTGCACGGTACACTGATGGAAGTTGAAAAAGCCAAAAGTATTTTGTTGTCTAACAAAGCCGAAGCAGCTGATGTTCATGAATATGCTACTGCTCACCACGTCATGTAAATTCCGTATATTACGGATAGGACAGCAACATGTTTAAGCAAAACGGGGCCGCTCAGCACCCTATAGCAGAGCTGGGCGGGTCTGCCACAACGCTGAGTCCGCAGGAACTGGATAATATCGATGCATATTGGCGTGCAGCCAATTATCTATCGGTAGGGCAGATTTATTTGTTTGATAATCCCTTGCTGAGCCGGCCTTTACAGCTTAGTGATGTCAAACATATGCTGCTGGGTCATTGGGGAACGACGCCTGGTCAGAATTTTATTTATGCGCATCTGAACCGGGTGATCAATAAATACGATCTGGACATGATTTATGTGTCCGGCCCTGGCCACGGTGGCCCGGCGGTGGTTGCCAACACTTATCTGGAAGGCAGTTACAGCGAAATTTATCCTAATATCAGTCAGAACACTGCCGGACTGCAAAAACTGTTTTTACAGTTTTCGTTTCCCGGCGGTATTCCCAGTCATGCTTCGCCGGAATGTCCGGGTTCGATCCATGAGGGCGGGGAACTGGGGTATTCGCTGAGCCACGCCTTCGGTGCGGTGTTTGATAATCCGGAGTTGATCGTGGCCTGTGTGGTTGGCGATGGCGAAGCGGAGACCGGACCATTGGCTACGGCCTGGCATGGTAATAAGTTTGTCAATCCGGTCAATGATGGCGCGGTACTGCCGATTTTGCATTTGAACGGTTATAAAATTTCCAATCCCACGCTGCTGGCAAGGATCAGCCGGGTGGAATTGGAGCAATTATTACGCGGCTACGGCTGGACGCCTTATTTTGTGGAGGGCGATGATCCGGTGCTGATGCATGAGGCAATGGCCGCCACTCTGGATCAGGTTATTGAGCAGATTAAACATATCCAGTTGCAGGCCCGCCAACAGCATGAAGTAAGCCGGCCGCGCTGGCCGATGATAGTGCTGGCTTCCCCCAAGGGTTGGACTGGCCCTAAAGTTGTGGATGGTCTGCAAATAGAAGGCACTTTTCGCGCTCATCAGGTGCCGCTGTCCGATCCGGCCAAGCATCCTGGTCACTTAAAATTACTGGAGGACTGGTTGCGCAGCTACCGGCCCGAACAATTGTTCGATGCCCAAGGCCGTTTGAAACCGGAATTGGCTGCCTTGGCGCCAAAAGGCAATCGGCGCATGGGCGCCAATCCTCATGCCAATGGCGGCATTTTGCTGCGCGATCTGATCATGCCGGATTTTCGCGATTATGCCGAACAGGTGCCGCAGCCCGGCAGCCCCGGCGTCGGCGATGTGCATGTATTGGGGCCGTTCCTGCGGGATGTGGCCAAGTTTAATCTGGAACAGCGCAATTTCCGGGTATTCGGCCCGGACGAAACCTTATCCAATGGTTTGGAAGCCCTGTTTCAGGTCAGCAACCGCCAATGGGATGCGGCGCTGCAGGAAAATGATGAATTTCTGGCGCCGGCTGGGCGGGTGGTGGATTCCATGCTCAGTGAACATCAATGTGAAGGCTGGCTGGAAGGTTATTTGCTGACTGGTCGGCACGGCATTTTTAATTGTTATGAAGCGTTTATTCACATCATTGATTCCATGTTCAATCAGCATGCCAAATGGCTGAAGGTGACGGCTGAGTTACCTTGGCGGCGTAAAATCGCTTCCTTGAATTATCTGTTGGCCTCGCATGTCTGGCGTCAGGATCATAATGGTTTTACCCATCAGGACCCCGGTTTTATTGACCATGTGGTGAATAAAAAAGCCGAAATTGTCCGGGTCTATCTGCCGCCGGATGCCAATTGCCTGTTGTCGGTGATGGATCACTGTTTGCGCAGCCGCCATTACGTCAATCTGGTCATTGCCGGTAAACACCCGGCACCGCAATGGCTGAGTATGGAAGCGGCAGTGCTGCATTGCACTCAGGGCATCGGTATTTGGGAATGGGCCGGCAATGCCGAAAACCTGGAGGCTGATCTGATCATGGCCTGCTGCGGTGATGTGCCGACCCTGGAGACTCTGGCGGCGGTAGCGATTTTGCGTGAACATTTGCCGGAGATAAAAATCCGCGTGGTTAATGTGGTTGATCTGATGAAGCTGCAACCGCCGCGCGAACATCCGCATGGTTTGCCTGATCAGGATTTTGATGATTTGTTCAGCAAGGACAAACCGGTCATTTTTGCCTTCCACGCCTACCCCTGGCTGATCCACCGTCTGACTTACCGGCGCACTAATCACGCCAATATCCATGTCCGTGGTTATAAGGAGGAGGGCACTATTACCACGCCGTTTGATATGACGGTGCTGAACGATTTGGACCGCTTTCATCTGGCCATAGATGCCATAGACCGTTTGCCGCAGACCGGCGGCAAAGGTGTGACGCTGAAACAGCAGTTACAGAATAAACTGGTGGAACATAAGCAGTATATTGATAAACACGGCACAGACATGCCGGAAATTCGTAACTGGGTATGGACTCAAGCGGTATCGGGAGCGACCACATGACCAGTGCGCTGCCTTTACGCTTGTTTTTGATTCGCCACGGTGAAACTGAGTGGAGTGTATCGGGCCGCCACACTGGCCAGACCGATATTGCCTTGACCCAAAATGGGGAAAATCAGGCCAGGGAATTGGGTAGCCATCTGCTAGGTATCAAGTTTAATCAGGTACTGACCAGTCCTCTGAAACGGGCCAGGCAAACCTGTTCTTTGGTTGATTTACCTAACACGCCGAAGGTGGATGAGGATTTAAGCGAATGTGATTACGGCGACTACGAAGGCCGCCGCTCCAGCGAAGTCAGCAAAGCCCGACCGGACTGGAGTCTGTTTCGGGATGGTTGTCCGAACGGGGAAACCTCGGAGAATATTCTGGAGCGAGCTGATCGGTTGATACGGCGCTTGCGTAGTATGCACGGCAATGTTGCGTTATTTTCTCATGGTCAGTTCGGTGCCGCCTTGGGTGTGCGCTGGCTGGATCTGGAATTGATTCACGCGCAACATTTTCCTTTGAATACTGCTTCGCTGAGTGTGTTGAGTTTTCATCCGCATCATTTGCAAATACCGATAATTGCGGCCTGGAACGCTGCTCTGCCTTAGCTGGGCCAGCGTGGTGTTACGCCAGTTACATAACTGGTGCGGATGGCTAAATCAAGACTGAGGCCTTAGCGGCTAGTCTATCCAATTTAACGTTTGTGAGTATCGTCATGAATCAGAGTTTACAAAGACAATTAACCGGTTTTGAAACCCATATCAGTGATCAGGTACCGGCCCCACTGACTCGACGTAAAACCTGGCTGGCGCTTGAAAGCCATCATGCCAGAATCAAGGATACTGATTTGCGCACCCTGTTTAGCGATGATCCGCAACGCGGGGAACGCATGCTGCTGGAAGCGACTGGGATTTATTTTGATTTTTCCAAGCAACGCCTCACTGCTGAAACCGTATTGCTGCTGATGGAATTGGCTCATGAATCCGGTTTGCGTCATCGTATCAACGCCATGTTTGCGGGCGAAAATATCAATGTGTCTGAACAGCGGCCGGCACTGCATATTGCTTTACGTGCGCCAGCCAGTGCGGTGATTATGGTGGATGGTGTTGATGTCGTCAATCAGGTACATAAGGTGCTGGATAAAATGACGGATTTTGCGGTTGGCCTGAGGAATGACCTTATCTGCGGCTATACTGGCAAACCCATTCGCAATATTATCAACATCGGTATCGGCGGTTCGCATCTGGGACCGGCGATGGCCTGTCAGGCTTTGCGCCATTACAGCAAGCGCGATCTGAACATTCAGTTTATTGCCAATGTAGATGCCACTCAGTTTTTAGAAACCACTGCCGATCTGAATCCGGAAGAGACTTTGTTTATTATTGTCTCCAAAACCTTTACCACTCAGGAAACCATGTTGAATGCCCAGGCCGCCAAAGCCTGGCTGCTGGCAGGTTTAAAAAATCCGCAGGCCCTGGCCTGTCATTTGGTTGGTGTATCCGCTCATGCCGGTAATGTGGCTGCGTTCGGCATTGCTCCGGCTTATAGTTTTGAGATTTGGGATTGGGTAGGTGGCCGTTATTCTTTGTGTTCGGCTGTGGGGCTGGCGGTTATGATAGCCATCGGCCCGACTAATTTCCGTGCCATGCTGGCCGGTTTTCAGCAAATGGATGAACATTTTCGCAGTGCGCCTTTTGACTGCAATCTGCCGGTATTGATGGGTTTGCTGGGGATATGGAATCATAATTTCGGTGCGGCCCAGACCGTGGCGGTTTTACCCTATGAGCAGTATTTACAGGGGTTTCCGGCCTATCTGCAACAACTGTTTATGGAAAGCAACGGCAAAAGCGTGAATAATGCCGGCGAGAAACTGGACTATCAGACCAGCCCTATTTATTGGGGAGAAGTCGGCACCAATGGCCAGCACTCGTTTTATCAGCTTTTGCATCAGGGTACGCAGTTAATTCCCTGCGACTTTATCGGCTTTGTTGAAGCGCTTAACCCGCTGGGTAAGCAGCATGAGCTGCTGCTGGCTAATATGTTTGCTCAGTCGGAAGCGCTGGCTTTTGGCAAAACCCACGCCGAAGCAGTGCAGGGCGGCACGCCGGACTGGCTGGCACCCCATCAGACCTGCCCAGGCAATCAACCTTCCAGCACTTTGTTGCTGGAGCGCTTAAGCCCTGAGGCACTGGGCAAACTGGTAGCGCTTTATGAACACAGTGTGTTTACTCAGGGGGTGATCTGGGATATTGATTCTTTTGATCAATGGGGTGTGGAATTGGGTAAAGTTTTGGCCGGTCAAATTGCGCCGGAACTGGAAAATACCCAACGCAGTTCATTGCAACTGGACAGCTCCACTAATAATCTAATCAGTTTGTACCGGCGCAGTCAACAGCTGTTAGAGACGCACACATTATGACGCTGGGAAAAACCCGCCGCCACCATCAATTTTTTTTACCAAGAGCACATCATGATCAAGCCTAGTTATAAATTCGCCGTTAAACCTGTTGTGCTGCTACTGGCCAGCTTACCAATTTGCCTAACCGTGCAGGCCGCGGATAAAACTAAACCTGCAGCGCCGTTAAGCATAGCGGCCCAGCAAGGCGCTGAACTGAAAAAACAAAAACTGATTGCCGAACACAATCAGCAGATCATAGACGAAGCCAAGCAAGCGGTATTGGGTACCCAACAGGCCTTGCTGGATTTGGAGAAAAATGATGCGCCCGCTGCGCTGATTATTTTGCAGGAAGTGACCAAACAACTGGACACTATTTTAGTTGCCAATCCCGCTCTGGTGTTGGTAGCCGCTGACATTGAAGTGGATGTGATTGATTTTGACGGCAATGCCGCAGCCATAGCGGCCAAGGTTAAGCAGGCGGCAAATTTGCTTAATCACGGTAAATTGCAGGCCGGTCGTATGGTTGCGGATGAATTGGCCAGTGAAATGGATATTACTACTGCGAGTATTCCGTTGACCACTTATCCGGCGATCATCAAAGATGCGGTGGTGCAGATTAATGCCGGTAAAGTTAAGGAAGCGGCTCAACTGCTGGAAAACGCACTCAACAGCTTGGTTCAACAAACCGAAATCATTCCGCTGCCCTTGTTACGCGCTGAAACCTTATTGCTGGAAGCCGCAACCCTGGAACAAAAAACCGATTTAACTAAAGCTGAAAATCGGGATGCGGTGCTTAAATTAACGGCTACAGCTAAAGAAAAACTGAAAATTGCCGAGCTGTTGGGTTATGGCAGCAAAGCCGATTATCAACCGTTTTATCAGGTGATTGATAATATTAAAGACAGTATTAATACTGAAAAATCGGCGGCTACCTGGGCAAAAATCAAGCTGGCGCTGGCTGAGCTGAAAACCAAGATTACGCCTGCTGCGAAATAAAGCTTTAGGGTTGTCGATAACTTTTGGCGCATTAAAAATCAGTTTCAAGCTAATCAGACAATGATCGGCGAATTTCGACACAAATCCGGCAATCGCTCCAGTTTTGCCAATGCCAGAAAATTGATAATAAGTTGACGTTGGATTGGCGGAATCAGGCTGGGTTGAATGATAATGAAACCCAGCTTTGCAGCTGAAAAGTTTTGAAATTCAAAATCATTTTGGATGTAAAGAAACTTGGCTTTTTCAAGGCATTCGCTGGGTTTCGCGTTGCTCTACCCAGCCTACGGCGCTAACAGCCAGAAGAAAACGGGGTCTGTCCCCTTTTTAAGGGGTCTGTCCCCTTTTTAATGTCCCCTTTTTTAATAAGCTGACGTTGGATTTGCGGAAGTCGGTTCGGTTGAATGATAATGAAACCCAGCTTTGAAGCCGAAAAGTTTTGAATTTCAAAACCATTTTGGATGCAAAGAAACTTGGCTTTTTCAAAGCATCCGCTGGGTTTCGCGTTGCTCTACCCAGCCTACGGCGCTAACAGCCAGAAGAAAACGTGGTCTGTCCCCTTTTTGCTCCAATTACAAATAATGAAGTCGCGCCGGGATGTTGCGGATACGCTAGCCAGCCCCGCCCGGTGTTGTCGGGCGGGGCGAGGCTGTATCACACCACTAAGGCGTCTTTGCTGTTTTGCCAGTAGCTGCTTTGCGGTTGGGCTCGATGCTGATTGGCGGGAACCAGGCATTTGCATTGCAGACAAATGAAATTTCCGGTTGGACCGCCGTAGGCGTATTCGGTGATTAAAGTCGGGTGCCGACAAACGCTGTTATTTGGGTTTGTGGTTAAAGACTGTGTGTTTTGCGTATTCATACTTGTTTCCCATCCTGGTTTACGGCACATCAAAGACTGATTAATTCAGTTGCCGGTCTATAGTATTACCTTAAAATCAGCGTCTGTCAGTACGCTGGGTCACAATTAAAATGGTGGTGCTGAGTATCTGTTTCCAGTCTGGATACAAAATAATTTAAGTTTTGCATAAGGCTAAATATTCGAATCTTTAAATATAGGGTAATCTCGTATCACAGTGTAATCGAGGAATTGCTAACCGACAACCTTGATTTTATATTGCAGCTTCAAGGCGATTCTTAAAGGGGTTGACCGGAAGCATTTGAGTAAGTTTCAATGCAAATACCCAAAGAATGAAAATATTTTCCCGGTAATGCTAAAGGGTTTGATTTAGTTTGAGGTGAGGCTAAAGTTTGCGGTCAATGCGGCGTGGTCTGATAACAAGCGCCAGGGTGATGCGGTGAGACCGGCACAGTCTATGGGTTTAAGTCCGCGGTAATAGATGCGATCCATCCTGAAAATGGGTAGCCAGACCGGAAAGCTTTGCACATGGCTGCCCTGCATGACCTGAAACACTTCGCGCAAGCCCAGGCTGTGATGGAACTGCCGATTTGCCTGTTCTGACCAGTCATTAAAATCACCGGCAATTATTAATACCGCATCACGCGGCACATGGCTGTTAATACGCCGGCAGAGCATGGCCATTTGCCGGCGGCGCTCTCTGGCCAGCAAACCAAAATGTATACAGATGATATGGACGGGGTTGCTTAGTCCCGGCAGCTGGATGCTGGCATGCAATACACTGCGGCTGGCCCAGCTGAATGGTGAGACGTTGAGGTTTTCCCAGCTCACAAATGGATATTTACTCAGAATTGCATTGCCGTGATGTCCATGTTCGTAAACGGCATTTTTGGCGTAAGCGTGATATGGCCATAGGTCTTTGGCCAGATATTCTATTTGAGAAAGCTCGGGCCAGCCGGCTATTTGCCGGGCATTTTGCAGGTGCTGGCCTTGAATTTCCTGTAAAAACACCAGGTCGGCATTGACTTTATGCAAGGCTAGTCGAATTTCGGGCAGCACAAAACTCCGATTGCCGACACTAAAGCCTTTATGCATGTTATAGCTTAATACCGACAGTGCCTGCAGGGTCATAAATAGGGTGATATCAGCCAGCATAAGCTGTTGCGCAGCCGCACCAGGGGATTGCCGTGATACAAACCGGCCAGACTCAGTTGCGCAGATTGACTGCGGGCCTGACCGATATAGGCCGCCAGTTCGGTACATAAATTGGTATCAAATACTTCCACCACAATTTCAAAATTAAGTCTAAGACTGCGGGTATCAAAATTGGCTGAGCCGATTTGCGCATACTGCTGGTCGACCACGAATAGTTTGGCGTGTGAAAAGGGTGGCTGTTGCAAGGCAATTTTTACCCCACGGCTGAGTAAGGCCGGCAGCCAATGCAGGGTGGCCCAATCCACGAAGGGCAAATTACTGCGCAAGGGCAGTACCAAGGCTACGTCAACACCGCGCAAGGCAGCGGCCTGCAAGGCTGCCACCAGTTCCGGCGGGGGGATGAAATAGGGTGTCATAATCAGTACCTGACGTTGAGCCAGACTAATGGCGCCCAATATCATTAATAACAGCTTGTCGGCATCCTCATCCGGACCACCGGTTATGACCCGGCAGATGACGCTGCCGTGGGCAGGCATGGGGACTGGGCTGGGTTGTTTTAGGGTTTCGGTGGTGACTAATTGCCAGTCGGTGGTGAAGATCTCGGTCAATTGGGCTATGACCGGGCCTAATATACAGAAGTGAATATCGGTTAAGCGGCGGCCCTGACTACCGGCTACTTCTCTGCCACCCAGATTCATGCCGCCGACATAAGCCTGCTTGGCATCGATCAGCAACATTTTGCGATGGTTGCGGCAGTTTAAGGAAACATTGGGCGGGAACAGCCGTGGCGGCAGAAATTGAGCGGCGGTAACCCCGAGCCGGTTAAGCACGGTGGTGACATGCGGCCAGTCATACCATTCGCCGATACCATCTACCAATACTTTGACACTGACACCACGGCCAACCGCCTCAGCCAAGGCATGAACAAAACCCATGCCGACCTGGTCGGTCTGAAAAATATAGGTGGACAGCCAAATTGAATGCCGGGCTTCTGCGATAGCCTGCAGCATGCGGGGGAAGGCGATTTCGCCGTTGTACAATGGTTCCACACAATTGCCGCCAGCCGGCAGCCACTGGCTTAAGGCATTGCCGATCAGCGCTTGGGCCGGAAAAATGTCAACATCCGTTTCCGGCGCAACCGGTAAAGGCTGTCGGGATAAATCCTGGGCAATATTAATCCGGGGTTTGACCCGGTTTATGCCAAACAGCCAGTAGAGCAGGGGGCCACCGAGCGGAAATAGCCAGCATACGGCAATCCAGCTCATGGCGCTACGCGGGTCAGCTTTGCTGAGCAGGGCATGGACAGCAGCAGTGGCTGCGCTGCCCAGATAAAACAAGACTAATATGCCATGCTCAGCGCTGAATAACTCAGTGCTTATTTGCCGGCCACTGATTTTTCATAGGCATCTGCCTCAGCGTCATGATGCGCGGCCAGAGCTAAATGTTTGTTTTTTAATTGGGATTTGCCAACGGCCTGCGCTGCGGCCGCCAGTGAACGTTCTTTTTTGGCCAGGTCACGGCGGTATTCCACATGGCTTTGCTTTACTTCGGACGCTGAGTTTTGCTCGGCAGCTGCTCCGGCCAATACAGGCGCGGAAACACTGGTCAGTATTGCAATCAGGGCCAGATGTAGAAATGTGTTTTTTTGCATTATATTCTCTCAGATTATTTTTAATGGCAGGCTAAGACCTAAGCGGGTTAGGCATTAAGTTTTGCTGCCTGGAATGAGTCAAAGGCCTGCTTCTTTATCTTGCCAAGTTTCCGACACTTGTTCTGTGCGGCAGCACACTTAAGACTCATATTTTCATCATAACATGTAAGGTTATATTGTTAGGATTTAATTGTTTTTGTAACGAGTAGGACTAATATTAGTCATTGAGCTTATGATTAGCTTCACTACGAGGTGTACTATGAAAAAATGTGCAATAGGGTTGTTAAATTTTCTGTTAATTAGCGCTTGCGCCAGTAATGATTCACTCATAAAAACCCCAAACCAGGATCAAGATTTGGGCTATTTTGCCGATGCTACTAAGTGCAGTGCAGCCGCTATGCGCCATGAGACGATTTTGTTACCTAGTCCTACCCTGGCCGGATCTATTGATATTCCAATGGGTTATGATGCAGATAAGTTCCAGAGCTGTATGACGTACGCGGGGCGACCGGTTGACCGGGGCGATAGTCGTCTGTATTTCCAGGTTTCAGAGGATTGTCTTAGCGCTGCGCGGAAAGCTGAACATGCGGATTTGGAATATGCCGACTGTATAAAACGTAGTCCTCTGAATGTTGAAGTGATAGACAAGGAATAAATGCGGGCATGAGGCTATGGATTTGCTGTGGGGGAGATCATCCGTGCCGATTAGCGGGCAGCGAATTATTATGTTCGTTGACGAACAGACTTGCTATGCTTTTAAGCCAATAATTCTGCTTAGGCATTAGCTTTTCAGGAGACCGTCATGAACACAAAAGCAGGTATTTGGATAGACCACAGGCAGGCATATATCGTATTGATTGGCCCCGGCAGTGAATCACTTAAAAATATAGAGTCGGATATAGAAAAACATGTGCGCTTTTCCAGCCACACTGCCGATATTGACGGCGCGGCGGACGACCAGCGCGATCATCGCTATACCAGTCATCTGAATGCTTATTATGACAAGGTGATTGCTTTGTTAGGGGATGCCTCTGTTGTGCTGGTATTTGGGCCTGGAGAGGCCAAACGTGAATTGGAACAACGCTTGATCAGCAAGGGCGGGGCTAAACGTATTATCGGTATTGAAACGGCTGACAAAATGACTGAGTCGCAGATTACCACCAAAGTAAGACAGCATTATGATGTACTGTTCCACAGCGTCTGAACTGCTGGCGGTTCTGGGCAGGATATGGCCGGAACCGGTTAGCTGCCGCCTGATCCGGCAAGCAGAGCCGCTAGTACTGACAATGTGCTGAATAATCCAGCCAATCTAAGTTTACGTATTTCGGAAAGCCGCTACCGGCGCTTATTTGAAACAGCTCAGGACGGCATTTTGCTGCTGAATGCCGATACTGCGCAGATTGAGGATGTTAATCCTTATTTAATCCATATGTTGGGTTATAGCCATTTGGAGTTTTTGGGTAAGAAGTTATGGGAAGTCGGCTCTTTTGCCGACATCAGCCAGAGCAAAGAAATTTTTGCCGCCTTGCAGTTGAGCGGTTATGTGCGTTATGAAAATTTACCGTTAACAACTAAGACCGGCTTGCGCATCCAGGTTGAGTTTGTATCCAACAGTTATGACTGCGAGGGTATTAAGGTCATCCAGTGCAATATTCGCGATATTACCGAACGCAAGGCGCTGGATAGCCAAATATTGCGTCACATTCAACTCTATGCCGCGCTCAGCCAGTGTAATAAGGCGATAGTCCACTGTGTGGATCAGCAACAATTATTTTTGCAGATTTGCCGGGCAGCCGTTGAATACGGCGGGATGAAAACTGCTTTTATCGGTTTGATTGATGCCGATACTCAAATATTGCGCATCGCTGCCAGTTTTGGCGAAAGCGCGGCGGAACTTAGCGATATTGAAATTTCAGCCTGCCCGGACAGTCCGTTTGGGCAGGGGCCGATCGGGATTGCCATCCGGACCCGCACACCGTTCTGGTGTCAGGATTTTGGCCACGATCCGCTCAACATCCCCTGGCTGGAGCGCGGCAAAACGGCGGGCTGGGCGGCTTCGGCATGCTTGCCCCTGTATCATAATCAGCAGGTGATTGGGGCTTTTGTATTGTATTCCAGCGCCAAGAATTCATTCGATGCGGCTGCCTGTGATCTGCTGGTGGAAATGGCTACGGATATTAGTTTTGCGCTGGATAATTTAGCCCGTGAAGTGTTGCGCAAACAGGCGGAAGCGGATATTGCTCAATTGGCATTTTATGACCCTCTCACTGCCTTGCCTAACCGTCGACTGCTGCACAACCGTTTGCAGCAAACGCTGAATACTGAGTTTGAGCCTGGCAAGCATAGCGCCATGTTCATGATTGATCTGGACAATTTTAAAAATCTGAATGACTCCCTGGGCCATAATATCGGCGATTTGTTATTAATAGAAGTTGCCAAGCGTTTGCAAGCCTGTGTCAGCGCCACGGCTACCGTGGCTAGGTTGGGCGGGGACGAGTTTATTGTTCTGGTATCAGATTTGGATACTCAGTTGGCCACTGCAACCAGTCAGGCCGCTGCCATTGGCCATAAAATTTTAGCGGCGATCAGCCAGGTTTATTCTCTGAAAGGCAATGAATATCACGGCTCGACCAGCATTGGCATTAGTCTGTTTACCAGTGGCAATACGTCTGAAACCGAATTACTCAAACATACAGATACCGCTATGTATCAGGCCAAAAGCGTAGGCGGTAATAATCAGTATTTTTATAATCCGGCATTGCAGGCGGCATTGGAAATTCGTACCGAATTGGGGCGTGATTTACATAGCGCCATATCTGGCCACCAACTAAGCCTGTATTATCAGGCGCAGGTTGACAATAAGCGGCAGGTGTTGGGGGCCGAGGTTTTGCTGCGCTGGCAGCATCCGCAACGCGGCTTGATTTCACCATTGCTGTTTATTCCTTTGACGGAAGAAAAAGGTGTGATTATTGATATCGGCCACTGGGTGCTGGAATCGGCCTGTATGCAACTTAAAGCCTGGGAAGCCGATCCGCGTTTCAGTGCTTTAAAAATTGCGGTAAATGTTAGTGCCAGGCAGTTTTATCAGGTTGATTTTGTTGAACAAGTGATTTGTATTCTGCGTAATACCGCTGTCGATCCGCACAAGCTTAAGTTGGAACTGACCGAAAGTGTGGTGATGGACGATATTGATGGCACTATCGTCAAGATGCACGCGCTGCGGCGCTATGGTGTCAGTTTTTCCCTGGATGATTTTGGTACCGGTTATTCATCGCTATCTTATTTGACCCAATTACCGGTCGATCAATTAAAAATTGACCAGTCTTTTGTGCATAACATCGGGGTAAAACACAGTGATGCTATCATCGTGCAAACCATCATCGGTATGGCTGACAATCTGGGCATGGAGGTGCTTGCCGAAGGGGTGGAAACTGAAGCTCAGCGGCTTTTTTTGGAGCAACACGGCTGCCGACATTATCAGGGCTTTTTGTTTTGCCGACCGGCCCCTATTGCGGAACTTGAGACTTTGGTAATACCGGCACCTGCAGCTCACATCATTATTTAATTGTAACTATTCAGCGTAGCCTCGATGGAGCATCGCGGAATTGAGGCGTTATTTAGCAAACGGCTTTGCAGCATCCTGTCGCATTTTCAGGTAACTCTGCTTCGATGTTCCTCGATTCCACTGCGTTTCATCGAGGCTACGGGGTCTGCTTTTCAATAGGGTGAATAGTTACATTTAATTTGGCAACATTATTGCTGCAGCCAATATGTGATATAGCGTACAGACCCTGCCCAGCTGAACTAATATACTTGTATGGTATCAAACATATTAATAAACAAAGGCAGGTGTATCATGAACATAAGCGCAACTGGGCATACAGAAGCCGAAAAACTGCAGGGCTTAAAAAAACTGGCAACGACTGTTTACGTTTGTCAGGTATTTGCTGTAATGATGATAGGGTTACCATTATTTGTTGGGGTGGCTATTAATTTTTTCAATCGTGATGATGTACAAGGTACTTGGCTGGAATCACATTTTAACTGGCAAATTAAAACCGCCTGGGTATCTCTGGCCGGATTTGCTTTAGCCGGGCTTTCTTTTGACTTGGGATTTGGTGTTTATATTTTGCTGGTTACTGTGGTTTGGCTGATTTACCGCATAGCTATCGGCTGGTATACGCTGAGTGATGATCAAGCTATTAACAATAATATTAATTAAGCAATTGTGATTGTTCTGCTTCAATTTTGGACGGCGCTTTTTTAAGGCTGTTGTGTGATTTGACAAGATGGCTTCGATGCGTTTATCGCGTTTTGGGGGATCATCTGCTGCGATGATCCTCGATTTCACTGGGTTGCATCGAGACTACGGGGTTTGGTTTTTAAAATAATTTAACCTGACCCCATTTTTTTGTAGGTGGCGGTTTAGCTGAAATTTGTCAGCAACCGCCCTACGCCGGCGGTTACCGCCATCGCTATTATCCCCCAAAACATGACTCGTCCGGCACCACGCAGTTGATTGGCCTTACCCAAATAGGCCGACAGTAAGCCCAATAAACCTAAAAACAGCAGTGATGACCCGGCTAAGCAGGGAATCAGGTGTACTGGTGGCGCTATTGCGCTTACTGTGAGTGGTAAGGCTGCCCCTAAGGCAAAGCTGGCGGCGGATGCCAGCGCGGCCTGTACCGGACGTGCGCGCAGCACTGTGGAGATACCCAGTTCGTCTCTGGCATGAGCCGCCAGGGCGTTATGGCGCATTAACTGCCCGGCCACTTGTGCCGCCAGTTTAGGGCTTATTCCACGTCGAACATAGATGGCGGCCAGTTCGCGCTGTTCTGCGGCAGGATGCTGCTGCAGTTCGGTGCGTTCGCGGTTGAGATCGGCCTGTTCTATATCGGCCTGGGAATGCACCGAGACATATTCACCAGCGGCCATGGACATGGATCCTGCCACCAATCCGGCAATGCCGGTCAGCATGATATGGTCTTGACCGGCGCTGGATACTCCGATCAACAGACTGGCGGTAGAGATCAACCCGTCGTTAGCGCCTAATACCGCGGCCCGCAGCCAGCCGGTACGGTTGATCCGATGCTTTTCCAGGCGGACTGTCATGCCGCCATTATCTGTATGGCATGGCGCATTTTCCTTATGGCTTATTCTATGGTCATATTGTTTTTTACATGCAATACGCCAGGTGCGCACCAGGCCGAATGGCTGGCCAAATCGCGCTCATAGGAACTATGCACAACTCCGCCCAGGGTGACTTCCGAGCCGGATATGTCTACTTTGATATCGCGGGCGTCGTTTCTGGCCCGGCGTTTTAAAGCATCTTCGATATCGGCTTTGATTAATGTGACCGAGATGCGGGGTTTGAGGTGGATATCATCACTGACGCCTTTGACACCCATCAGATAGCGCACTGCGTCGACGGCGGCACGTTTTTGATATTCCCAATCCACCTCACCGGATAAGGTAATCCAGCCGTCCTCTACCATGACTTTAAGCGTGGTTTTGGGTAAATCCGTGGTCCACAGCAATACGTTTTCTACTGTCCGGGCAATATCGGCATCACTGCGGTTGTTAAATCCAGACAGTTTTACTGCAATTTCTACGGCCAGGCCTTGGACACCATAGACACGCTGAGCGGCATGCTCTGCATTACATTTTTCGGCATAACTGCCCACATATCCACTTAAAGTGACAATTCCGTCTTTAACCTCGACGCCGATATCAGTTGGATTTACGGATGGCTCCCAGTTTAATTCGGCAATAACATCTTTTTGTATTTCTAAATCAGTTTTCATAGTAGTTTTCCATTTGATTATTTAAAACTAAAAAAAAGCCTTTCCTATTTTTGAAAAGGCTTACACTAACCGAGAGGTTTATTGTTTTTAAAACGCTCGACCTCTGTACACGACAAAACGCGCCACTTAAATTCTGAGGGTTATTTTCCCAGACCGACTTCGGTCATAATCGATCATAGTCGGCGGACATAAAAACAAAATCCAGAATCGAAGCATCTCATCAGCCGATTTAACCGTTTTCAACAAAAAGTTATTCAGCTCGTCTAGCCCATAACGAAACAAGCTACATTCCGGGCGACCGTGTTGTTTGATGGTTAACGGCTTAACGGCTCGATGTTTCCATTCCCCGACTTTATGGGCCCAGCAAAAAGCAATGGCTTGGAGCGCCATGACTTTCTTAATCCGATAATACCGGGTCAGCCGGGTCTCTTCTAAATGGAAGCCGCGCCCTTTCAAGCATTGGAACAGGTTTTCAATTTGCCAGCGCTGGCCGTAAACTTGAATCGCCTGAGCCAAGCGCTGGTTACTGGCCAACACTAATAGCTCGTTGGTCTCTAATTTTAAGGCGTTCAACCAAACCCACTGATCGCCAATGCGCTGTCTTTTCCTCAGTACGCGCTGCTCGCCCGCCTTTAAATCCCGGAATAGGGCTTGAACGGGCTTTCCGGCGTGGCGGCGATTGGTCAGTAACTGATTGTCTTTCATCCGAATCAAATACGGAATGGTATGGTCTGTTAACCATTGCCACCACTGATCGCCAATAAACTCCCGGTCAGCCAATACGCCTTGAATGCCATGCCGACCAAACTGCCGGATGAAGCGTTGCAATAAGGCGATTCGTTCACGCTGATTGGAGTTACCCTGCTTATTCAACACCAACCAGTACACCGGCACCGCCATGCCTTTATAAGCAATCGCCAGGGTGAGGATATTCAGATTGGCCTTTCCCCATTTCCAGTTAGTGCGATCCAGAGTCAAATAATACGACTGGCCCTTAAAATCAAACAACTGCATGATCAGATGCGCCACGGCGTCATAATCAAAAACAACGGTTTGAAAAAAACGCTGAAGCCGCCTGTACCGGGACTTTAAGGTCGCCTGTCCACCAAAATTCACCGCTAATTGCGTTAAATTCATGTGCCTGGATTGGATTAACGCCAGTAACAGACCGATAAAACAATCTAAACGGCGCTTGCTCCAAGACACATGGTCTTTTAAAATCGCTCTAAGCCCATCGTTTAAGTCCATGTTCACCCCCTTTTTTACTCATTAGAGAGTGAAACAGATTTGCGATGGGCTTTCAAGTCATAAGCTTAGATCATCTTCTTTAGCCGGTTTTTAGGTTTTGTCGTGTACAGAGACGCTCGACTATGCAGTACATCTGGTAACACGGCAGAATTTATAATATATAGTTTAAATTATTGAACTAAACTCTTCAGCCGGATTATTTTTGGCAATTATGCGTTTTGGCATAACCTTTACAGGTTTCAGCTTCATGTTCATTAGCTTGTACAGAGTGACCCTGGGCAATATGGGCATGATGTGCTGCACCTTTATGGTCATCACTGGCATGCAGTTTGGCTGCTTCGGTGTGATGTTTGGCTGCTTGCACATGCTGTTCGGCAGCTTGTTCATGATGTTCCTGTTGTTGAACTTTACCGGCTTGTTCTTTTATCAGTGAGTCGCTATTTTTGCGAAAGCTTGTTTAGGGGCATCCCAGCCCCAACAAGCGGCAAAAATTACGCGACCGCTAATGCCTCCGGCGGCCCCGATTCGTCCTCCTCACCTCGTTCCGACCCAACAAGGGGATCGGAACTTCGGCTCCAAGTGACTTGACGGCGTTTCGCGATGCCTTGCAGGTTTTCTCCGCTTCGCTTCGAAAACCCGCCCGGCGCTACGCCTATCGGGGACTAAAAATCTTCGCTCCACTTACGTTCCGCTTCCAAGATTTTCAGCGATTGTGGTTGTGACATTTTATTTCCAAAGTAAATTAACAAAATATTTATCCTGTGGGTTTGTTAACAACCCACTGTTAAATACTAAAGGTTTAAATAAGCCATCACTG